>CAYTPS010000519.1:0-2978 GCA_964439245.1 uncultured Pirellulaceae bacterium
ACTTCAGACATAAGATCTGCGACCTATGTTGGGTGGAACATTGATCGACTTGACGAAGCAGGCGGGAACGTGAGGAATGAACGGTTCATAGCGACTGCACGCGCGACGGTTCTGGGTTGGATGGATCGGGTTTAGCGACGAGCGGCTATGGGCGACACCTGTGTGGTATCTTCACCCATCAGCATGGGGTATTGTATGTGGTATATTTTTCTATGATCCATATTTTTTATATTTAATACAATAATTTAAAGTAACCGTTTGTCGGACTGAGCCTCCGCCAGCGTGCTGACTTAATTGATAGAAAACATTGAATAATTGTCAATATCCGGCCAATCGTTCCCATATTTGTCCCACGTATGGCTTTTGTTTGGCGTGAGCGACCTAATCCAAATCAGACGTGTTTCCTGTAATCAGTTTGCGTTGCTTGGCACGGCTGATTTGGCCGTAGCTCCGCAATGTGGTCAATACATCTGTGTGACCAAAGGTTTTGCGAGTTCGCTACAAGTTCTGCTACCGAGGTGCAATTTTTGACTACGTGGCGTGCCAGCATGTGACGAAAGGCGTGCGGCCCGTAGTTTGGAACGCCTGCGGCCTCAAATGCAATCCGAACAATCTTGCGGACAGGTTCCGTGCTTTTCCAGTTTTCACGGGTAGACCCACTTGCCGCGAAGCCTAAATTGGAATTGACGGCTATGGCAGTGGCTGGGAACAAAGGATCATCGGGACCGTATAGCACGACCTCATCGCAATGGGTCATCCAATCCGCTAGGGCGGTTTCTGCATCCTCAAATTCTTTGGCAAAGAAGTATCAATGACCTTGCCGAATTTAGTGGCCACTTCGCGTGGGTTTTGCGTTACCGATTGTTCCTGCAAATCGACGTGCTTGATCTTGAGCGACAGCAGAGCCGCCACACGAACTCCTGTCAGGCATAGCAGCGCAAAGACCGCCTTGTCGCGTTTTTCTTGCGGTGTTGCGCCTTTTGCAGTTAAGGTCGTCTGCAATCTGAGAAGCAAAAGCGCTTAGTTTCGGTTGCGCAGCGATCAATTCCGAACGGGGTTTCGATATGAAGCCAAGATCAGGCAGTAAAATCCATATTGCTCACCCTCATAGACAACCTTAGCGCCGTGGGGTTGGTCGCAGTCATTGCAAATGGTTGATGACATTAAACCTGCTTCTTCGATTAACCCCGCATGGATCAGCTGGTTGTAGGCAGGAACGGATGAGTATTCAGCGCTTCGAACTAGTCCGCTCTGGGCTATTAGTGTGCCGAACAGATCAACCGCATTCAATTATGCGGCCTCTATCACATCAAAAGGTTCTGGGGGTGGCGCGATGAGT
This sequence comes from uncultured Pirellulaceae bacterium, assembly GCA_964439245.1. GTDB lineage: Bacteria > Planctomycetota > Planctomycetia > Pirellulales > Pirellulaceae > Mariniblastus. The sequence continues at coordinate 1,340 of CAYTPS010000519.1, forward strand.
TTCCAGCGATCTAGCAATGCCATAACAAACTGGCGTTCCGCTTCGGTCTTTTTTGGGATGGTAGTGGTATTTGGGCTGCGTAAGGTTACGGTCAAAGTTTTGGCCCGCTTACCATCTTGAGGCTCCGGCAAAATTCGAAGCGTGGCACCAATGATCGTCCAGCCTGCAGCGTGTATGGGCGATTGGCCGCCAAATTGCCGTTCAAGAAATTGGTCGATGGTTTCATTATCCCCGCGATGCTCAAAACGTGCAAAACCACCGCCGACAGAGTGAAAATCTAGTGAAGACACTTCAACACTAGCAATTCGGTCAGCAGGTTCGGTGGGAAAACTGGGGATTGAGCGTAGACTGCTCAATAGAACTTCCCGTCTCGGTGTCTCTACTTGTGGTGCAGATTGCGGCGCGAAGTGTTTTGAAAATGATGACGCGTACTTGTCCCGTACCTTTTTCCCACCGCGAGCGCAGATTTCAACAATCCGCTCTTCAGCATTACACGCAATCCCAACTTCCAAAACCCGTTGAACCACTTGTCTTTCCAACCCTTCGGCTGGTCCAAAAGTCAGTTCACTCTCCGCATTGGCCTCAACGTAGATCGTGGCTTATAGGATTTCGGTTTCTTCGCCCGTGGCAGGGTGAACCCGAATAGAGGTGTACCAGTCGGCTTCGCGGTTGCGGTGTTCTGGCAAATCAAGAATTGCGATTGCATCCGCCACAAACCCGGCGCGGGCCGTATCGTCGCCCAGCGCCCAAGGTTTGCCGTCGTCTTCGAACTGAAAGGCAGACCAATTCTTACACCCCGTGCGCTGTATCAAAGCCACTTGCACGGCTACACGTTCTAACGTCTTGGGGTGATCTATGGCCAGCATAAGCAAGACGTCCTGTATGCCTTGCAAGCCTTCCAGATCAATACACTGGGCGCTGCATATCTGTTCTGCTGCGGTCATGGTCTATGGGGTGGCTAGACTGGCAAGATGGTCCAATTCGGCCTTTAATTGATCTTGTCGGACATCAGGCAAGTCAGCAATGAGGCCGTTGATATCATTCACAAGTGCGGTCCCGCGCCCTTCGCTTTGCCAATTGAAGTCACTTGGAGCATGAACGCCTTTTGCTTTCAGAAAAGATGCCAAACGCGCGTCGGGGGATTTGTGGATAAAGCCGCTGAATGAAGCCATGAATAGTGCCTTTGATTGTTCTAAAGGCTACATGTGGTGTTCACGGGCGTGTGATACAAGCCATGGGCGATTGATATGGTAAAAACTAATAATTAGGGGCGGTTCTCTCATACTTAGGTTTACCTGCCGTGACCGCTGTTGGAACTCTCGAGGGCCAAAACCCTTTTTCAAAGTGAAACGGATGATTGATGCTGGGGCGTAAGATACGCATTGAACGGTGCAGCAATTGGGGCTGTTGTAATATTGAAGCCAGGTGTTTTGAATCCAACTTGGCCGGTTCAATTCCTACAATCATCTCAGGCTTCTGTACGTAGCGGATCGTTAGCGAAGTTCTTTCAAGATCTAGATGCGCGACATCTTGATCTTGGCGGAGCTGCGCGAGACACATCTGTCGTATTCGAAATTTTCTGGCACTATGGCCTCAAGCGCTCTGACGTTTGGATGCTTGAAAATGCCGCACCTTTTCT
>CAYTPS010000520.1:0-2967 GCA_964439245.1 uncultured Pirellulaceae bacterium
CGAATGTTGGAAACCAAATTTCGATTGGCCAAGGCGGACTTTTGACAGTCAACGCCGATGGTAGCTTCGACTTTGACACCAACGGTCAGTATGAAGACGTCGCGGTTGGTTCGACGTTCACCGAGACATTCACCTACACAGTTGATGATGGCAACGGCGGGACTGACACGGCGACCGTCGAGATTACGATCAATGGCGAGAACGATGTGCCTGTGATTGCCAACCTTGGCGGTGACACGTTGACCTATAGCGAAGGCGACGGTGCACAGGTCATCGACCAGTCGACCAACGCCGCGGTGACGGATATTGATTCTGCAAACTTTGACACCGGGACGCTTACTGTTTCGTTTGAAGCGGGCAGTGACAGCGCAGAAGATGTACTTGCAATCGCGAATCAAGGTACCGGAAGCGGGCAGATTGGCGTCAGCGGAACCGATGTGACTTATGAGGGAACGATCATCGGTACGTTTGCCGGCGGCAGCAGCGGAAGCGATCTTGTGATCACCTTCGATGCCGATGCAGATCCGGCTGCCGTTTCTGCATTGATTGAGACGATCACCTACGAAAACACAGACACCGACAATCCAACCACAAGCGATCGGACTGTTCGCTACGTGCTAACCGACGGCGATGGTGGAACCAGTGCCAATTACGACACGACGGTTTCGGTTGCTGCCGTCAACGATGCACCCGTCGTGACGGCTCCGGGATCGGCGTACAGCTTTACCGAGCAAGGCAGTCTGAACATTCACGGCACGGGATTCTCGCTGGCGGATGTGGATGACAACGGCGGTACTTTTACAGCGACGTTCAGCGTTGGCGAAGGTCGAGTGCTGATCGACGTTGGTGACTCGGGTGTGACGGTGATGTCCGGTGATCGGTTTACCTCTGGCAACAGCACGGATACCGTAACGTTCAGCGGAACCAAAGCTCAGCTTAACTCATTGCTGTCTGGCAGCAGCACTGGCACAATCGAGTACTTTCATGATCAAACTGCCGATAGTGATATCCCATCGGCTTCAACAACGATCACTTTGACCGTCAACGACCAAGGCAACACGGGTAGCGATCCGGGTGACACTGGTGATGGAAGCAGCGAAGAGCACTTTGCGGCTCAAACGATCAACATCACTTCGGTCAACGACGGGCCGGATTTGCTGGGTGCGAACTTGGTTACCAACGGAGATTTCACCACAGATATCAGCGGCTGGACGGCAACGAACGCGGCCTACCATTCCGGTTCAGTGGCAAGGTTCGGTGGGGGCAATGTCCCGGGGCCACACTCCTTGGAGCAAACGATCACTACCGTGGCGGGCGAGACTTATGTACTGGAGTTCGATTATCGCGACGACGGTGGTTGGAATCAGCAGTTGCAAGTCACTGTCGATGGCTCGTCAAACCTGTTGACGACAGAACAGATTCTCACGGACGTCGACGGGAGCACATTTGTCCGATACCGATACGAGTTCACCGCGGATTCGACGGCTTCGCTGCTGACGTTCACCGATACATCGGACGATTCGGGCTCGCAAAGTGCGGAAAGCGGTGGAGTCGACGGATATCTGGACAACGTTTCCGTTCGTCAAGCCAATGGCGATCTAAGCAGCATTTCGATCACCGAAGGCGACGGACCGACAGTCATTTACCCTACGGCCGACCTGTTTGATGCGGAGCTTTCGGGGGCAGATGACCTTGGCGGATTGACAATCAATATCAATCGTGTTGGAGGCAACAACACCAACGATCAGTTCTCGGCGACGGGACTGTTGGGGCCGCTCACCGAGGGCGGCAATCTGGTTTACAACTCGTCAATCGTCGGAATCGTCAACACCAACAGCGGCGGTTCACTGAACATCACGTTTGATCCGGGCGTCGACAACGCGACTGCGAACTCTGTGTTGCAGGCAATTGCATACGAGAACACTAGCGACACTCCAGCGACGAATTACCGACTGAACATCAACGTCAACGACGGAAACTTCGCCGATGCACAAGGAACCGGCGGAGACGAGTTCAACAGTGCTTTCATCACGGTGAATCTGACGCCACAGAACGACGCGGCCACGATCGCGAATTTGGACGGGGATTCGTTCTCGTATGACGAAGGCGACGGGGCGGTGGTTGTTGACCAAACAACTGCGGCGACAGTTTCTGACGCTGATTCAGTCGATTTTGATGGCGGCAATTTGACGGTTGTCAGTAGCACATCGGGCGATAATTCCGAAGATCAATTGTCGATACGCGATCAGGGAACGGGCGTTGGGCAGATTGGTTTCGACGGGACGAATGTGACTTATGAGGGCGCTTTGATTGGTACCGCCAGCGGTGGAGCCAATGGTGCGGACTTGGTGATCACACTCAATGCAGCTGCCGATGACGAGGCGGTTTCGGCGTTGACTCAGAATGTGACTTACGAAAACTCGGACACGAGTAATCCTACCGAAGATTTGCGAACGATCTCGTTCACGGTCAACGATGGTGATGGCGATACGAGCGTTGCCAGCGCCGTCACGATCTCGGTGAATCGGGTCAATGACGCGCCGCAAAACAGCCTGCAAACAACTCAGAGTGTCGATGAAGACGGCACGTTGTTCTTTTCGACAGGAAACGGGAACGCAATTTCAGTCAACGACGTTGATTCGGGAACCAGCGACATTCGTGTCACACTGACCGTGACCAATGGCGTGTTCAATCTTGCCGGAACGACTGGGCTGACATCAAGTTCGGGCGACGGAACGACTACGGTGACCATCGAAGGTCCGAACAGTGCGATTTTCGCGGCACTCAACGGTTCGTCTTTCGTACCGACCGGCGACTTCAATGGGGCTGCCACGCTGACGATGGTGACGAACGATCTGGGCAACACGGGAAGCGGCGGTGCCCAATCGGACACCGACGTGATGAACATCACCGTCAACGCGATCAATGACGCTCCGACTTTGGATAACTCGGGCGATCCAGCTTTCG
>CAYTPS010000521.1:0-1756 GCA_964439245.1 uncultured Pirellulaceae bacterium
AGATCGTGGTGGTTTCCAATCGTTTGTGGCCCAGCAATTTTTGGATACAGCGAATGTCGGTGCCATTCTCCAAAAGATGCGTAGCAAAAGCGTGCCGAAACGTATGCGGCGTGACGCGCTTTTTGATATCGGCTAGGTTGGCTGCCAGTTTGACCCAGCGCTGAAGTGTGCGCGGAGAAAGATGTTTGTCGCCTCTGATCGATGAGGGAAACAAGTAGTCGCTCTTGAGACGTTGGTTGCACAAAAAACGCAAATTGTCTTGAAACGTATGGGGCAACATCACTTGCCGATCCGAGTTGCCTTTACCCAGTCGAACGGAGATGGTTTGTCGATCGAAATCGATGTCCCTCACGCGAAGCCGACAGAGCTCGCTGTTTCTCAACCCGGCTGCGTACATAATGCCGATCGCTAGACGGCTGACTGCCGTGGGAGCCGCCTCAATGATGCGCGTTACCTCCGAAGGAGAAAGGACGACTGGTTTATGTCTTGGCCGGCGTGGTGTGACCAATCCTAGCGTGACGTCTCGCATACACATTTTGTCGAATGCGGTACGAATTGCCGAAAGGCAAATCGAAAGCTGACTGGAACTGGCTCCTCCATCGACAAGAGTTTCCAAGTAGCAACGGACGTCCTCGCACTTGATAAGGTGGGGCCGGTTACCGTACCACCTCAAAAAGCCGCGCAGCTGACAAATATAGTTTTTGATCGAGTTGGGTTGGTATTTTTGGATCTTCAGTTCACGCCGAATCAATCGCAGAAATTCTGTTGCCGAAGGCTGCCCACTAACGACAGAGTGACTCGGGGGGCAGTACTGTTCAAAGCGCGGTCGATCGGCCAGTGTTCCGCGCGCGGGACGGTAGGGTTGGCCGCTACGATAAGTGTGAACGGGTTTTCTTTGCACGGACATACAGGCCTCAAGCTAGGAGCCGCAGGTTAGCCTTTGGGAATAGATTTGTCAAAAAAGTGATAGCACACTTTGCGGGAAGACTGCAGAGTCTTATCTCAGCGGTGGGACGCAGGCTTCCGGTCCGCGAAAATTTAGTCGGCTCGCGCCGTGCCGCTGTTTTCAAATGCGATTGGCAGTGCCCCGATAGCAGTTTGTAAGTCTGAAGTTTGGCGACTAAAGCGGCAGGCATCCGCACGGGGAACGTTACCGGCGGACCCTTGTGCGCGAGGGGGCAAAGGGACGCAGATCGATCTCGGGAGTTTTGTGCTCGATGAGGTCAGCGACAATTTCCGCTGTGGCCGGCGATAGGTGCAAGCCGGCTTTGAAATGACCAGTGGCCACAAAAAGATTACTGGAGCGACTAAGAGGACCAATGTAGGGAAATCCATCAAAGGTCCCGGGGCGCAGGCCAGCCCAACTCTTTACCAAACGGTTTTCACTTAGTTGCGGAAGTAAGCTTTGGGCGTGCTCGGTCAGATTGGCGATGCCAGATTCGGTCGTCGAAGTATCAAAACCAACCTCTTCAATGGTTGCGCCGAACAGAACGTGGCCATCGGCGCGTGGCACAAGGTAACGCGTCCCTTCGTTGACGACCGCCGCAAACGGTGCCGCGTCCAGTTTGTACAACAGCATCTGCCCACGCACCGGCAGCATGGGTAGTGGATCGCCGTCAGTATCGAGTGACTGATCGGGTACGCGCCCCAGAATTTCGTTTGCGATTTGACCGCTCCAAGGTCCGGCCGTCAGGCAATACGCATCGGCGGAGATTATTCTTGGTGAACTCGAGCTCTGATCAATTGTGACTTGCTT
>CAYTPS010000521.1:1766-2957 GCA_964439245.1 uncultured Pirellulaceae bacterium
TGAGGGTTACAGAGTTGTGTTTCGCTAGGTGCCCACCAAGCCATGGCGGTGTCTAAGACAGATTTAGACAAGGCAGGAAATCGATCTGACAATTCCTTGGACGACAATTCTGAAAACGGGATCTCCCGCTCCTGCCACTCTGATGCTCGACCGAGTACGCTAGCGCGTTCACCGGCGGTACGCGCTAGATACAACCCGCCGCAGGTTTGGAATCCCGTGTCGATCCCCGTCTCCTTTATCAGAAGCTCTGCCCATTGAGGATGCAACTGATCGGAACGCGCCTCAAGATGCTCCAGCGGATGAATCGCGGTAGCGGCGTTGGATGGAGGTAGGATGCCAGCGCCGGCCCATGAAGCTCCACGGCCCAAACGCGCTTTTTCGATCACGGCCGCCTGATGACCGCGGCGGCTGACTTCCCAGGCAATGGACATTCCGATCACGCCACCGCCGATGATGGCAATTTTCATGATGGCTCTTTCTCTGGAGACGGTGACTGGGGATCCGAAGTTCGATAGGGGCCGAAAATAGTGGTCAACTGTTTCAAAAGTGTGGCTTCCAACATCGAGGCATCGCCACTTGTTGTTTTGTCTTCCAGTTTTCCAACGCAACGGCTCAGGTCTTCGGCGGTGTCGATGTCGTTCAGACGATCCAAGCAGTGGCAGCGGATGTTGCTGCGGTTTGCTAGAGCCAACGTTTCCTCAAGTACGGATTCTGTGCTGAAAGTAATGTCCGAGAATATGTCGTGAAATTTCTGAGCCATTCCAACAAGGTAGTAGCCGCCGTCAAACGTTGGTCCGAGGACAACATCAGCATCAGTCAGCGCTTCAAAAGCTTGTTCGATGACGTTTGCGGTGACGTCGGGACAGTCCGATCCAATCAGCACCGCGCGACTGGCGCCAGCGGTGAACATTTCGTTAAAAAAATCGGCCATGCGTGCTCCCAACGAGCCGTTGCACTGAGGTGTCTCTTGCCAGTGTGGGAATACTGAGAATTCATTTGCCTTATCGGCGGGAGTGTAGGCGATCAAGCGTCGATCTGCCACCAAATTGAGTGAGGCGGTAAGGTGGTTTAGAAGGGCGCAGTAGACGTCACTGGCCGCCTCATTACCGATCGAAGCGGCAAGTCGGGTTTTTACTTTTCCTGGCTCCCTGTACTTGGCGAAGATGCCGAAATAGTCCAACGTCATTCCTC
>CAYTPS010000522.1:0-2930 GCA_964439245.1 uncultured Pirellulaceae bacterium
GTATGCCCGGTGGTGTGGGAGGAGGGAAGTTGCGAAACTTCCCCCTATCCCGATCGCTGGATCCTGAGCTTTGTAAAACAGTTCGGAAACCTGTTATACAGAGTTTCCAATGAGTCTCACCCCCTACCTTTTGAAAGCTATTTGGGATGCCCCTTGAATCTAGAAGTCTAGTAAAGTTTTTTGCTGCAGTCATGCTATTAGACATGGTGACCATGGATAGCGGAGTCGTTATCGCACAAGACGAATCGCAAAAACGGGTACCTGCAAACGTCAGATTTCACAAAGAGACACTGAGACGGATTGGCCGCGCCGGCGACAATTGGTGCATCACTTGGGCCAAAGACGGGTCTCAAATCACCAATATGTGCGACGGTAACTGGACAGGAGCTCAGGAGCCTAGCTTCATTCATACCAATGTTTATCGAATCGAAGGTGAAGCCAATAGCTTTGAAAAGTCAGACATTTTCAGTTACCCGGACTTCAGCGGTGAAGAAGGAAGTTGGTTCGGCTACGGGATCGTTGCGATTGACGACGCCGTTTATTCTGCAATCTCCAAAACACCCGGCACAAGTTGGTCTGGGCCTTTCACGGGAATCAAAATTCTCAAGTCGGCCGATAATGGCGTGACTTGGCGGCGCGTCAATCGGAAGGGAGACGAATTACTGCTCGAGGACAAAAGCCCGCTGCGAAATGTTGTCAACGAAAAAGAAATGTTCTTCCTCAAAGAAAATGGCTTGCCACACAAAGAGCGAGAAGCCTATCCGTTTTCGTTTGTTTCGTTCGTGCAAAATGGACAAAGCGGTTCGGCGTCCAAAGATGGATTCGTATATATCTACTCGCCAGAAGGCGCACACGCTCATAAACTTACCTTGGCAAGAGTGCCCCAAGACAGTTTTACTTTGCGCGACAAATGGGAGTACTTCACGGGTTTAGATGAAAGTCAGGCTCCCAATTGGACCAGCGAAATTGAGGAACGCGGTTACGTCCATGAGTTTCCTGATCGAAACGGAGAAGGCCAATTTTTTGGCTGGTATTCTTGGCTTCCCTCGATTGTTTGGAACGAAGGCTTGGGGCTCTACATCATGGTCAACGGGGGAACCTATGGTGGACACGGCATGACTGATTCGGACGAAGATTATTATCATCCGTGGATGCACACTGAAACAGGGAGCCTTGGGTTTTGGTACTCTGAAAATGCCTACGGACCTTGGACACGTTTTTCCTATACAGACAAATGGATCGTTGATAACTCCTCCAACAGAACCTATCAGCCCAAACTTTCCCCAAAGTGGATCAGTAACGACGGCAAGCAAATGACGTTGATTTGGTCCGACGCAATGAAAAACGACAAAGGAAAATCGCATACGGTCAACTATCTGTGGAACCAGATGCAGATCACGATTGATCTCAAATGACGCAAAATACTATCAAGTAAGCTATCCTTTGGGATGCCAGAGACGCATCTGGTCCCTTATTCTTGAATGACACAGCTTCGTCTTGCTCATTCCAGCTTTGGAGTTTTCTAAATGACCTATGTCCCCTCGCCGACTCGCTACGAAACAATGCCCTACAGGCGTTGCGGAAACTCTGGCTTGAAGTTGCCTGCAATTTCTCTTGGTCTGTGGCACAACTTTGGCTGCGATACCCCACATGACACCAAGCGGACATTATGCCAAACGGCATTCGATCATGGGATCACTCATTTCGATCTGGCTAACAACTACGGTCCTCCACCCGGTAGCGCTGAAGAGGCGTTTGGCGAAATATTGAGGACAGATTTTCGAAACCATCGCGATGAGTTAATCATCTCTTCGAAGGCTGGCTATATGATGTGGCCTGGACCCTACGGACAAATGGGCAGCCGCAAGTACTTGATTGCTTCCTGTGATCAGTCGCTAAAACGAATGGGGCTAGACTACGTCGATATCTTCTATTCCCATCGATTCGACCCAGACACACCGCTGGAAGAAACAATGGGGGCGCTTGACCACATCGTTCGATCTGGCAAAGCGCTTTATGTCGGCATCAGTTCTTACAATTCCGAAAAGACCAAAGAAGCCGTTGCCATCCTTGAGTCACTTGGCACTCCCTGCTTGATCCACCAGCCGAGCTACAACATTCTTAACCGATGGGTGGAAGCCGATGGTCTCAAGGATACGCTAAAGGATTTGGGGGTGGGCTCTATTGCCTTTACCCCGTTGGCTCAGGGGCTGTTGACCCATAAATATCTCAACGGCATCCCTGAGGGCAGTCGCATGACGCAAGGCAAAACCTTGTGGGAAGGCCAACTGCCAGAGAAAACCCTAGATGCTGTTAGAGCGCTGAATGAAATTGCAACCAAACGCGAGCAAACTCTGGCGCAAATGGCTATTGCATGGGTACTGCGGAATGACGGCATCACTACAGCGCTGATCGGTGCCTCCAAGCCTGCTCAAATCGTCGATTGCGTCGGCGCGGCGCAAAACCTTGTTTTCACCGAAGAAGAACTTGAGGAAATAGATCGAGTCGCCGGTGACGCCAACATCAACCTCTGGGCTGAATCGTCCGGCTCGGATAACGCGCCCAGCCGATAGACGCCAGTTGTTGTTTGGGGCCAGCAACGCTTTCGTTGGAACGCGGTTACCATACTAAATGGTAGTTTTATGCCGCACTTCGAAGGAACTGAGGCTAGTTCCCAATTAAGATCGCCACGAACGGAGCGATATCTGCGAAGGTTACGATACCGTCAAGATTACAATCCGCCTCTCGGAGATAATTGGAATTCACCAGGATATCTATGAAGGGCGGGATGTCCGAAAAGTCCACGACACCGTCTTGATTGACATCACCAAGTAAAATACCGTCGCTGGCAGGTGTGAATTGGAAGCTGTCGAGAATCAATTCGTGATCCAAACCGTTGGTTGGCGGTTGCCCCTGAAACAACCAGAAAT
>CAYTPS010000523.1:0-2929 GCA_964439245.1 uncultured Pirellulaceae bacterium
CCCGGTGGTGTGGGAGGAGGGAAGTTGCGAAACTTCCCCCTATCCCGATCGCAGAGCGGTCTCGGTGGATTTAGTGAGTCGTTGCCTTAGGTGAATTGAATTCATCGACTAAATGCCAGGCGGCTGTATCGATCAATTCGCAATGAAGACGACGCCAACGATATGCATGACTACGGTCAGCCAGAACTTGAATTGGAACGATTTTTTTTGCGTCTTGTGACGGAAGACTCGCTGAGCTAGAAATCCGCCGGGCCAACCGCCAATAGCGTCGATCGAGTGTAGCGTTTTCTCGGGCACACGCCGACCATTTCGCTTTGCCTGCCGTTTATCCCAACCGTAGGCTAGAAAGCTGACGGGGCTTACTGCGGCAAGCATTGCCAGCCAGATCTGAAGAAAATACATTGCGTTCCGATTTGAGTAATAACCAATAATCGGCAATGTTATCAGCCATCGTATCGAAATCTACAATACCCATGGCTACCAGATCGAGGGCTGAGGCACGCAGCGCGGGTCAGTTCTTGGGTAGTCCCTCTTCGGTTTGCCGCGGGTTCTTACGAACCACCAGTTCGATTTGGTTTGATTTTGGTTGTATCTCCCACTCTAAGTCGGTTGTCCGATAGTCAAAGTAAGATTTGTTCACCAAAGCGCCGTGATCGTGTTTGATGTCATCGTTGTATTTTGCGGTCAGATAAGTGCCCGAAACTTGTGAGACGATGATCTTGTGTTTCCCTTCGACAGCTCCATCATCTTGATCATAGGTTCCAACGGTAAACGACCCGTCTCGGTTGATTTTCCCGCGTGCGTTGATTTGATGAGTGTCGTTGTAAAACTCGATGTCACCAAACTTAGGAAATGAACCGTCCTTGAATCGAATCTTACCCTCAACCGGATACGTCGGTAGTTGACCGGAATCGCAACCTGCAAAGCTCGGCATCAGCATTGCCGCGAGACAGATCAGGAGAATGGACTTAAGGGTGAGGCTTTCGCGCTTACTTTTGATCGACATTGGCTTTGACCGTAGATTCCATCCTGCTTGGGCGACTATTTGATACTTGGCACACCGCCATCGCGCCGATTACAGATCTGACCAAGCGTCACGGTATCAATTCCATTTTCGATAGATTTCGTGCTGCCGTCGGCGAAAACAAAAGTGCAAGTTCCAGGATGCCAGCTACCAAAACCCAAAACTTTGCCGGCTGGCTCTGACTGATCAGACATATCTAAAATGGGAACTCCCGGCCCACCGACTCGCGTGAAGGCGGCCAAATCCTCGCCGTTATAGATGGGACCATTGGCAGGCGTCGAATTGAGATACTTTGGCGTCACATGCAGTTCTCCCGCGAGAAGAGTGTTGCTCGATCCATCGAGGATGCTGGTATAGCAAATTCGGTCTAACCAAGTCAATTTTCCGTCACTGTTTTCTTGAGCCTGAGACGAGATAATTATGCCAGTGCCATTGCCGCCGTAGTAGTAATCCGTTGAGGCGCCGATTGAGCCGGGTGATAAATCTCCATGGTTACCAGCGTAGTCGCCAGTCGCACCACCAAGGACGTCGATTTGCACAAAACCACCACACCCGCAAGGTGCTGTAACGAGTACTTGTTGTGATTGTGTTGGCACAAGGGCGTTGTCGAGTGATCGACGAGAAGGACAGACGAATGATGCGAGAGCATGTGATACGGCCTCCTCCGGTTGGTCTCTGTATGACTTCGAGAGATCCCATTGGTTGTAAAATGCCTGCTGGTCCATAAAAGGTAAGATGCGAACCAACCAAGAAGGTTGATCACTGCCTGCGTCGCGCGGTGCAACTGAGAACTTTTTCGGATACAACCGAGCCGGTGGAAATGCTTCGTGGCTGTCGTGAAACATTACCGTCGCAAGTCCAATCTGCCGCAGTCGATTGAGACATTGCGTTCTTCTGGCCGCTTCACGGACCTGCTGTACAGCTGGTAAAAGCATTGCAACCAAAATTCCAATGATTGCAATTACTACGAGCAGTTCCACTAATGTGAACCCTCGCCTGTGCCTTTGTGATAGAAAGCCGCCCATAAAATCGACCCAAACTATGCTGTTTTTGGCAGCGAATACTATATTCTGCCAGTGTTTTCTTACCGCTCGTAAATGGAGTATACAACGCTGTAACGAATCCACAAGAAACTTTTGGTAAGGTTTGGCGATTGAGTGATTTGCGACACGTTTGGGGCTTAAACCGCGGATAGGACGGTCTTTGTGGCGGATTAACTGATCTTCTCCAGCCAATTGCCGTTGCCCGAAGCGGCTCGATTTAGCAATTTAAGACGCCGATTCTGGATCGCAAAAATGGCTTTGCATCGTCAATTATTTGGGTTCCGTCTTATCTCAAGTAATCGCTAACTAAAGCAATCGCTAATTCGGAGTAATCACCTAGATCTTCTTCACTGACACCACGGTCGAATGGAAGGCTTGCTGGCCGGTGATGGGATCGGGCGCAATGGGCATGATCCGGTTTTGGTTCCAACCATTGCCCGTATTTTGTTTCCACTTGGATTGATCACCGCCAGACTGGTCCTCCCACCACATGTTGCGCTCCCAGTCTGGGTCTCGATAAGTTGCTCCATCGGAGCCCTGAGTGATTGCTCCGTCGGCAGCGCCGCCATCGGATGCCGCTTTCAGGCCTTTGGCAACATTGGTGTATTCCCAGTGGCCGCAACTGTTGCTCATCGCAATCGCGCGCGGATTGATACCCGGCATGGTCACAATGGGAACACGCATTTTTCCTGCCACCAATCGGCCCGATTCGTCGCGTTCCCCATGGATAAGGTTCGGGTTGGACCCCTCAAGCATCTTCGAAAAATAACCCGTCAGCTCAATCCAGTCTCCATCTTTGAGCCCGTATTTCTCAGCCGTGGCAGGATTGAGCCAAGCGGGATTGGAATGCACGATCTCAGCC
>CAYTPS010000524.1:0-2914 GCA_964439245.1 uncultured Pirellulaceae bacterium
GCGGTACGCAGTCGACATCTCCTGGGCCTATTTTAACGCCAAAGCCGGACGAGCGCCGGACATTGATCGAAGAGTTTTGGCGGTTGGTTGTCGAAGCGAAAGCAGATGCATTCGTTTTTGAGAACGTTCCAAGCATATTGCACCCCCGAAACATACACGCCTTTGAATCGCTACGCGCGGCGTTTGAAGCTTCTGGCTACAAAACGAAGCTGGTCAAAGCAAATGCTGCACAATACGGTGTTGCTCAAGCGCGAGAGCGCATTTTCTTACTTGGAATGAAGGGCGAAGTTCCATTTGTCGCGCCTTGCACTCACAATTGGAAAAACGACGGCAATCCGCAGTTGCTGCCTGTCTTGACTGCAGGGCAGGCACTGAAACCCTTCGCTTCCAAGAAATTTATGGAACCGGAAGAAGTGGTAAGTGGAAAATGGGCCGAACAGTTTTTCGAGATACCACCGGGATGGAATTACAAGGCTCTCACTGCGTGGGCAGGGCATCCAAGCCCGTCTTTTGTCGCGGAACGACGGTTTTGGAACTTTCTGTTGAAGCTGTCGCCGGACAAGCCTTCGTGGACTATTGCTGCGAGTCCGGGGCCGTGGACTGGCCCATTCCATTGGAAAAACAGGCGTCTAAGGACGGTCGAAATGGCCGCACTGCAATCGTTTCCGATGGGATATAAGTTTGCTGGTTCCAGAAGAGAGCGTGTGAGGCAGATCGGAAATGCTGTTCCACCTCTCTTGGCGCAAAGAATGATCGAGCAATTGCTTTATTCAGTAGCCGGCATCGAGTTTGACGCTCCTGCTCAACCTATAGATAAGGCATTCGCTTGATGAAATGTGTCAGTTTGTTTTCTGGGTGCGGAGGGCTTGATCTCGGTTTGTCAAATGCAGGTTTTGAAATCCTACTTGCAACCGACAACTCCGAAATTTGCAGTCAAAGCCATGCCGTGAACTTTCCTGCTTCGAAGTTTCATCTCGGCGAAATAGAAACTGTAAATGCTGATTTGTTAACTAGAGAACTTGGAGCAGATCAGTTTGGTAAGGTGGACCTGCTTGCCGGGGGGCCACCTTGTCAGTCTTTTTCAAAATCGCGCTTTTATCGAACTGAAAAGCCAAAAGCTCTCGATGATCCGAATGGGATGGCGACGATCCAAGGGTATTTGCGTGCGTTGACCATTTTGAGGCCGAAGGCGTTCATACTGGAAAATGTTGCTGGTTTCACATTCAGAAACCAGAAGCAAGCATTTGACTTGGTAAAGGAAAGTGCTGAATCGTTGGGCTATAACTGTAGTTGGAAGGTGTTGAATGCTGCAGACTATGGCGTTCCTCAAATCCGGCAAAGGTTCTTTATGATCGGTGTATCCGAAGGTAGTTTTTCGTTTCCCGAGCCTACGCATTTTGAAAAAAATGCGGATTGGGACGACAATCGGAATGAGCAAGCGTGGGTAACTGCAGGAGACGCTATTTCTGATTTGGATACTGACGAGAATGCTAGCGACGAGGGGCACTTTGCAGGCGGGAAACATCACGACTTATTGAAGCAAGTCCCTCCCGGCGAAAATTATCTCTTTTTTACAGAAAAGCGAGGCCACCCAAAGCCCGTGTTTAGATGGCGATCTCGCTATTGGTCCTTTCTCCTCAAGCTCAGTCCCAATTTGCCATCTTGGACAATCCAAGCGAGGCGTTCAAATAACATGGGGCCGTTGCATTGGCGGAACCGAATACTAAGAATAGAAGAAGTTAAACGACTGCAAACTTTCCCTGATGATTTCCATCTGGCTGGCCGAATTGAACAGAAATGGCATCAAATCGGCAATGCGGTTCCGCCAATGCTTGCTGAGGTTTTGGGAAGGTCACTAAAAGAACATCTCTTGAACGCTAAATATGCGGGTGGAGCGAATAAAGATCGTGCAACGAACTTAACGTAGTACAAGGATGGGTGGCTGGAATGGCAAACAACCTGAATGCAAAGCAGCTTCTGGGACAAATTATTTGGGCCATTGAATCTGCCGGTTGGCAGACTCTAATTCTATCAAGCGACAAGCCCTTTCAATTGAAAATATTCCGGGACGATCATCCCGGTCTAAAGTTGAGGGTGTTCATCTGGAATTGTACACACGGGGGTGGTTCAAAGCGTGCTGCAGATGAATATCGTATCCAGTTCACCAGCGTGGTACCTGAGATCGCCCAAGACGGCGTTTCATTGCTTCTGGGTTGGCATCCTGATTACGAAGTGTTTGTCGGCTGGGATCTGACTAAACATAGCGGGCAGGCATCAAACTCTCCTTCTGCCCAAGTGAAGGAGAAAGCGCTCATTGATGCACATACAAATGACTTTGCTCTACACCTCCGCCAGAACGACGAAGTGGTCGTGGCTTTCCAACCGCAGTTTTTGGTAGACTATGCGCTTAACATTCAAGCCCTGCATCAGACCGTGGATGGCTCTGCGGAACTCGTAGTTCTGGAGTCTCTGAATGATGCTGCAGATGAGCAGATTGACGAGATACAAGACGTAACGAGGAAGGAAACGGTTAGAACGATTGTGACCAAGTACCGGGCTTACGACTTTAGCAAGCGGGTTCTCACAGGCTATCAAAGGCAGTGCGCTGTATGCGGTATGCAGTTGGGATTGATTGATGCTGCACATATCGTTCCAGTTGCCGATGAGAAGAGCACGGATGAGACATGTAACGGCATTGCTCTTTGTAAAATCCATCACGCTGCGTATGATCGAAATCTAATCTCGTTTGATGCCGATTTCAAAGTTGAATTGAGTGCGCATTCGATCGAGGAACTGGCAAAGCTCGACCTGCTGGGCGGACTCGAGGAATTCAAGAATGGCCTGCGTGAAGTTCTGTTTCTCCCTGCGGACAAGCGCGACTATCCGAAAAAAGATTACATTGAGTATTCTAGGG
>CAYTPS010000525.1:0-732 GCA_964439245.1 uncultured Pirellulaceae bacterium
ACGACATGGTGCCTTTGAAGGGGGATTAGCAAGAAAGTGACGTCGATTCTATTGTAGAAGCGACAGCAGGTGGCATCTATAGCAGAACGTCCCGACGGTAGCCTAAGTCGCAAGACTTTGGACCCCTTCGCAGCAAGCTTTTCGAGCCCTTGCGAGATCTGCTGCGGGAGTTGAAACCGTCACAGCATATCTTGAGGATCGATGTCGACCATCCATTGCACATCGTCCACCGGTTTGATCTTCGTTTTGGCACGCGCCATTACATTTTGCAGCACGCCTTGTTTGGTCGTGCCGACCATCATGTGGTATCGGTACTGGCCACGTAATTTTTCAGCCGGCGCAACCGATGGGCCCAATACCTCAACTGGCGTCTCCAGTTCACTGGCTGCGTTCTCAATTGATTCGGCGATATGTTCGGCCATTTGTTCTGATTTGGATTGTATTGGGCTACGGATCACTAGCCGCGCTAGATAACCAAATGGAGGCCACGCGAGGTCTTCGCGCTCCGGTAACTCCAGTTCGGTAAATCCAATATAGTCGTGCCGTGTGGCGGCGATGATTGTTTTGTTGTCAGGGCTGAACGTTTGCACCAATACTCGGCCGCCTTTCTCGCCGCGCCCGGTTCTTCCGGCAACTTGCGTCACCAAACCAAACGTGCGCTCGGCGGCACGGAAGTCCGGCAAATGCAAGGCCGTGTCCGCGTTGATCACGCCAACTAGCGTGACGTTGGGA
>CAYTPS010000525.1:742-2583 GCA_964439245.1 uncultured Pirellulaceae bacterium
TTTGCGTACCCAGCAAAATTTTGATCTCGCCAGCGCGAAATTTGGCCAACGTTTTTTCATGGCTACCGGGTTTCCGCATCGTGTCGGTATCCATGCGGACGATGGGAACATCGAACAGCGCTTCGACTTCCTTTTCCAAACGCTGCGTACCCAGTCCCGAAAACCGCACTGAGGGGTTTCCGCAATCGCTGCAAACCTTTGGCTCCGGGATGGTATGGTCGCAATAATGACAGACCGCTTTCTTGCCTTCGGCGTGGTGCGTCAGCGGGATCGAGCAATCAGGACAGTACTCGACATGCCCGCAACCGGGGCACTGAATGCGTGTGGAAAATCCACGACGGTTGAGCAAAAGAATGACTTGGCCGTCAGCATTGAGCGCCGACTGAATTTCCTGTCGCAGCTTTTGACTGATCGGGCTGAACCGTTTGCGGCCGCCAAAATCGACGCGCAAGTCGATCGTTGCCACATCCGGAAGTGGCCGATCAGCAACACGATTTTTCAGCGTCAGCAATTCATACGTTTCTTCTTTTGCCTGCTGCCAGCTTTCCAGTGATGGTGTCGCCGATCCCAAAATCAAGGGCACACGCTCGTTGGCGGCGCGGAAATTGGCTACGTCGCGGGCTTGGTAACGAGGCGCCTTGTCTTGTTTGAATGAACCATCGTGTTCCTCATCCAAAACGATCAAACCCAGTCGAGGCGTCGGAGCAAAAATGGCGCTGCGCGCACCGATGATCACCTGTACCTTACCCGCAGCGATTTGTTTCCAGTGCCAAGCGCGCTGAGCCGAAGTTAGATGCGAGTGGAGGACGGCCACATGATCGAACCGCGCGCGAAAGCGCTGGCGAGTCTGAGGCGTGAGGCTGATCTCTGGCACCAGCACGATTGCCTGCCGACCAAATTCGACGACTTTTTGAATCGCTTGGATGTAGACTTCTGTCTTGCCGCTGCCGGTGATGCCGTGGAGCAAAAATGTTTTGTGTGAATCGTTTTCAATATGATGGCTGATCGCGTTGAGTGCCGTTTGTTGTTCGGGGTTGAGCGTGAAATTTGTCTGTCGCTGTTCTGGGGCGATGTCGTGGCGTTTTTGCTGAACACGGCGTGTGTTGGTGACGATCAATCCGCGTCGGCGGAGTGTTGAAATTGGTCCTTGAGTACAACCGACCGTTTCGCCCAACTCGCGCGGCGTCCAATCTTGTCGTGAGCCGTCGAGTGTTTGGAGAATCGTTTTCTGAAGAGGTGTCAGTCGGTGCGCGTCGAAGTTGTCCACAACGTCGTCTGCCACTCGGATGAACAGCATCTCACGCGTACCCGCATCGTTGCGGACACCGGTGGGTATGATTGTCTCGATGACAATCCCCAGTTCGCAAACATAGTAGTGGCTGATCCAGTTTGCCAGTTCTAGCAGCGCCGTCGAAATCAGCGGCGCCGAATCGACAACGCGCGCGATGGGTTTGAGTTTCCCAGGATTGACCGAACCGGCCAAATTGTGAAAGGGGCCAATGACTTCAATGCAGTAGCCCGTCATTTGCCGGTTTCCCCGACCTAAAGGAACCTCGACCCGCACTCCCCGTTTGACAGCCGTTTCGAGTTCGGCGGGAATGGAATAATCGTAAGGGCCATAGGGGCGATCAGCAAAAACAATTCGCGCTGCCAGCCAATCATCTTGGTCGTCCAGTTCCCACGGTTGTGGCGCGGTGTCGAAAAGAGAATTTTGCGCTTTGGCCATGAGGGCATGCTGAGAGTCGGTTTGTTGGGACGTCAGTTCTCAAGCATACCAAAAAAAACAAGTGGGATAGGCTTCCGGGCTGTCATGGGAGCAATGACAGGCTGGAAGCCTATCC
>CAYTPS010000525.1:2593-2896 GCA_964439245.1 uncultured Pirellulaceae bacterium
TGGCTGGGGCTATTTGCCGGGTTTTACCACACCCCCACGACGTCTGCTTTTGCTATTTTCTTCACACAGATATTCGGGCGACTAAGGCCCATGAGAAAACCGAACTGGAAGAATTTATGCGTGTTGGAATCTTTGGCGGGTCGTTTGACCCGATTCATCAGGGCCATCTAATCCTCGCCGAGCAATGTCGCCAGCAGGCGGAGCTTGACCAAGTGTTATTCATCCCTGCCGCCCAATCTCCGCTGAAGAAAGATGGCGCCACAGGTACCGACCGGCAGCGCGTGGAGATGGTCGATCTTGCCA
>CAYTPS010000526.1:0-2894 GCA_964439245.1 uncultured Pirellulaceae bacterium
ATGATGACCTGATGCGAATTTTCGCCGGTCCGTTTGTCAAACGCATGCTGGAGATGGGTGGCTTCAAAGGTCCGGAACCCATGGAGAGCAAAATGGTTTCCCGTCGGATTGATGGTGCCCAAAAGAAACGTGAAGAATACAACTTCGAGGCACGTAAAAGCCTATTGGAATACGACGAAGTTATGGACGAACAGCGTAAGCGCGTTTACCGCTTCCGCCAACGGATCCTCGATGGTGTCAGTTGTCGCGAGATCGTTCAAGACATGATCGAGGATCAGATCGAGAACATATTAGACACGATTCTCGATGAAGGTTACGGTCAGGAAAATTTCTCTCGACACGCCGCTTCGGTGCTGTCTGTTGAGTATCTCGAGCCCAAAGCTTTTCGCAATCTGCAACCCGAGGAAGCGGTTCGCATTGCTCGAGACGAAGCCAATCGCCAAGCCGAAACTGACATCCTTGGCCAGATCGAACAGGACCTTCCACTGTCAGAAGACGAAGCGGAATGGAACTGGAACAACCTGCGTTCGTTCATGAACACGCGTTGGAAACTGACCTACAGCGAGAAGGAACTGAGAAAGATCGGCCGCGACCGCCTGGATGAAAAACTCATTGGTGACGCACGAAGAGTCATTGAAACCGTTGAGGTCGACGGCGCCGATGTCATGCTCGATGAAGACTACGGTCTCAAATCGGCCCAGGCTTGGGCGAAGGCCAAGTTTGGAATCGACATCGATATTGAATCGCTAAAAGACGTTCCAATCGACGATGTCAAAGCACACTTCTCCGAAAAAGCGGTTGCCACGTATCTCGAAAAAGAGGCCGTCTATCCAGTGATGGCCGGCATGTATCGTTTTGTGAAACCTGCCACGCCGCAAACCAAGGCACTATTGGACGCCGAGGGTCTCGTCACTTGGGCCAGCCGACGCTTTGAAACTGAGTTAGCCGTTGACGACTTGGACAACAAGCGTGGTGAAGAGATTCATAACTTGCTGTTGGACAAGAGCCATCAGCGACAACAACAAGCAATCGCCTCTATCGAGACGCTTCAGGGGCAGCTTGAGCAAATGAATGCCAACGGCGAGGTACCGCTGCAAAACGCCAACGGCGCGGCGAAGTCACTAACATCGTGGTTCAAAGAATCGATCGACTACGATCTTGATTTGAAAGCCTACGAACGTATGGACTACGAGCAACTCGAGCAACGACTTGAGGCAATCGTCGAAGACCACTACCATCCAGAATTCCGTCGCATGGAACGCATGGTGTTGTTGGAGATTGTCGATAGCGCTTGGAAAGACCATCTGCTGGCAATGGACTACCTGCGCAGCGCCGTACGCCAGATGGGTATGGCTCAACTGGACCCTAAGGTCGAATACAAACGCCAAGGCATGGAAATGTTCAAGGGTTTGTGGGCGTCGATCGGCGAGCGCGTTACCGATTTGGTCTTCCGTGTGGAGCAACTTAACGAAGACTTCGTCAGTCACACGCTGACCGAAACAACCGCCAAACACGAAGAATTCAAAGAACAGCTACCGGAGCCTCAGCAAAAATCCGACATGCAGCGGCAGCAGGAAGAAGCCATTGCGAATTCGGGTGGCAACCAAAAGACCATGGAGTCGCTTCGCAACGTCGGTCCCAAGATCAAACGAAACGATCCCTGCCCTTGCGGCAGTGGTAAGAAGTACAAGAATTGTTGTTTGCGGAAGTAAAACTCAATGGCTCAACTGGTCATGTTTCACCTCGCGAAATAAAGAAATTTTGTGGAACAGAATTTGACGTGCGAGCCTAATTTCGCGGAGCGAAATACGACATTGGAAGGATCCTATGAGTCTGCTTCTGAATTTAATCTACCTCTTTGCCATGGTGCTTCTAAGCCCATGGCTCGCGTGGCGGATCGTGATTCAAAAGAAGAATCGCCAAGGGTCTGGACAGAAGTTTTTTGGCTGGGTGCCTGAGCGATCGGGAAACCGTGAGTGCCTCTGGTTTCATGCCGTCAGCGTGGGTGAAGTCAAATTACTCAAGCCTGTGATTGACGCAATCATAGCACGCGCTCCTGAGACTGAGATCGTCGTTTCCTCAACCACTCAAACCGGTCGGACACTCGCTGCCGAACTCTATCCCGACCACACAACTTTCTACACCCCTGCAGATTTCTCGTGGGCGCTCAGACGCGCTTTCAAACAGATCCGCCCGACTGCGATCGTACTGGCCGAACTTGAGCTATGGCCAAACCTTATTCACATGGCAACTGCACGGGCCATCAAAGTATGCGTGCTCAACGGTCGCTTGAGTGAAAAAAGCTCACGCGGATACAGCAGGTTCTCGTTTCTGTGTCGTCCCATGTTCGAGAAACTCGCATGGGTCGGAGCACAATCAGAAAGCTACGCCACTCGTTTTGTTCAAAACGGTTGCGACCCGAAACGAGTATCTGTTACCGGCAGCGTAAAATTCGATGGCGTCGAAACAAACAAAAAAATTGAACAAAATCCACGACTCAGGTCGGTGGCCCGTCAAGCCGGCATAGGAAAGAAGTCTTTTATCTTCCTCGCCGGAAGCACGCAACATGAAGAAGATCTCCTAGTCACAACGGCCTGGAAAACGGCGGCCGAGACCAATGATCAACTGCGTTTGATTCTCGTGCCTCGCCACCCAGCACGTGTCGGCAAACTAACCGAATCGCTTGATGAAATCGGCGTTAGCTGGATACTCCGTTCGTCAATTGATGATGACGCAGTCCGTAGTTCTAGCTCCATCAACAGTAAACGTAGCAGTGCGCTTGCGCCAGTTTTGATTGTGGACGTCATTGGTGAACTATCTGGTTGGTGGGGAGTCGCAGACAGCGGTTTTGTCGGCGGCAGCATGGGGAGCCGAGGCGGTCAGAGCATGATTGA
>CAYTPS010000527.1:0-2887 GCA_964439245.1 uncultured Pirellulaceae bacterium
ACTTGGGATTTTCAGATCACTCAGCAGACCGGCAGCCTAAATGGACAGGTGGTGGTCAATTCAGATCAGACAATTACTTACACGCCAGATACTGGTTTTGTTGGAACCGAGACGATCAACTATCAAGTTAGCGACGGCCGAGGCGGATCTGATATGGCCAGCGTTACCGTAACGGTTGACGCTGCACTCAATTTTTTGCTTGGTGATGTGAACTTAGACGGTGCCGTCAATTTCTTGGACATTGCCCCATTCATTGCGGTCTTGCAGAGTGGCGGCTACCAAGACGAAGCCGATGTTGACCAAAACGGTGCTGTGGACTTCCTAGATATTGGTGCCTTCATCAACTTGCTTCTTGGTCTTTAGAAACCATTCCAGAACCCCAATTCATTGGTAGTGGGATTCGCCAGAATTCCCTGTTATCTGTTCAAATGGACTTCTGGCGAAGTCCCACTACGAGTTGTGGGATAGGCTCTCAGTCAATTTTGAAGTGCCCTGCTAAGGCGGAGCCTCTCCTGAGATCCTAGTGGCGAGCCGCCTGCCTTTCCGTCCGAGAGATGCCGGACGGGTAACGCGTCACCGCTACCATTGAATTGAACTCTGCAGTTTCACCAACGTGGCCCCAAGCGGCGCAATCTCATGTGACTTTGGCTTCGCGGTCTTTAGTGAGGCACGCCTGCCATCATTTCGGCGACTTCCGATTTTAAGTCTGCGAAATCCTCCAGCGGAAGGTTCAGCTCTTTAGCGATGGCGTCGATCAATTTGTCCAACTCCAAGTTATTGGCGACGTTTTGTTTTTCCTGGTTGACCAAGAACAGCGTTGGGTATCCTTTGACGCCAAATTGGGTTTGGATTTCTCCGTTGTCCACCACGTTCTTCCACGGAAGGGGGTTCTTTTTCAGGTAGGCCTGAAGGTCCTCGGCAGTGTCGGACGCAATACCTACGATCTCAAAACCATGCGGCTCAAACGCTTCTCGGATTTTTTTCAGAGCCGGTAATTTAGCGAGGCAGGGAGAACACCATGTTCCCCAGAAATCGATCACAACCACCTTTCCAGCATATTGCTCAAACGTGACGACTTCACCGTCAGGCGTTTTTCCCTCGAAAGAAGGGTCGGTTAATTTTGGAGGCATCTGCGCCAGTTTGCGGTCGTGCAATTTTTTCAGAGATGCCGTTTTCTCACCATCGAGTCCGTCAAACTTCCAGGCGTTGTCTTCTTTAACAAACTTCGCCACTGAAGGCGCCGCTCCGGCGTCAAATTTCTTCGCGTCGCCGTCGGCTTGTCGGGCGACCTGCAAAAACACGGCGTCCTCGGCGTATGCGCTGCGCTGGACAGGACCGCGGATCAAAATTAGCTCCATCGGTGCCGCTTTGGTGACCGCCCACAATTTGCCAACAATGTTCCAACGCTGGTCGTCTTTGTCGAGAATCGCCAGAGTTTTTTGGACGGCCTCAGACCCGAGTGACTTTAGTTCTAGATCCAAACCGAACTCGCTCAATGGCTGCTTCAACCCGTCTCTGACTGAATCGAATTCCGTCGGATAACTTTTGCCAATCTCGGGATCACTGAGCAACATTGAGAAGGAGGTTACCCAAATTGCAACCTCGTTGGCCCCTTGTTCGGTCATGAAGGGCTCCGCGGAGGCGAAGTCACCTGAGTCGATTGCCGCATTGATTTTGGTCAGCGACGCTTTGGCAGATTCAATATCAGCGGTACGGTCTTCGATCGTGTCACTGTTTTGAGCATAAATGCTGCTCGGTGCCTGGACCGCGAAAAAGGTTGCGATCAGCATCAAGATGATTTTCAGCTTGTCGTAGCCGAAGTCATCAGACTTTGGATGCTTCGCGCTTAAGCTTTCTAATTTCTTGCGCGATTGGCCACCCGCGGACTCTTCTCGGTGGTGTGGGCCGAGTGTGAACCGAGAAGGGGTGTGCGTGTCCAGGGAAAGTGTGGTTGCTTGATTCATCGAAGTTCCAGTGATTGCGTTTCGGGTCTTTAACCGACTCTATGCGTTTTGTACGTTGGCGGCAAGTCGTTCGGATTGGTCCTGCCAAGAACCAGCACAGAGAACTTGCCTTTTAATGTATTCCGCTCATAATCATAAAATTCGAAGCCGAAACCGACCTCACAGGGTAGCCACTTGAACGCATCTGGAACAGAAACGACGCCTGAAAAAACGACCGAAGATGTGGCTGCTATCATGCACCAGATTGGCGTCCAAGCGAAAGCGGCAGCGTCTCGATTGGCGATTGCGTCCACCGAAGAAAAACAAACGGCACTGCGTTCGGCGGCCGCTTGGCTGAAAAAGGACACGGCGGTCGTGCTGGAGGCCAATCAGAAAGACATGCTGGCCGGCGAGCAGCGTGGATTGTCCAAAGCAATGCTTGATCGGTTGAAATTGGACGAAGGGCGGATCGAAGGAATCGTTTCGGCTTTGGAAGCGATCGCAGAACTTACCGATCCTGTCGGACAAACGATCTCTCAGTGGGATCGCCCCAACGGATTGGAGATCGAGCGCGTGCGGACGCCGCTGGGTGTGATTGGTGTGATTTTTGAAAGCCGCCCGAATGTGACCGCCGACGCGGGAGCCCTTTGCTTGATGGCAGGAAATAGCGTTATCCTGCGCGGCGGCAGTGATTCGTTCTACTCATCGGGGGCGATTCACCAATGCATGGTTAAGGGACTGGCCGAGGCTGGCCTTCCCGAGACCGCGATCCAAATCGTGCCGACGGTAGACCGG
Organism: uncultured Pirellulaceae bacterium; assembly: GCA_964439245.1. Taxonomy (GTDB): domain Bacteria; phylum Planctomycetota; class Planctomycetia; order Pirellulales; family Pirellulaceae; genus Mariniblastus. The sequence continues at coordinate 2,739 of CAYTPS010000527.1, forward strand.
GCGGCGGTAGGCGAAATGCTCAAAGGGCTCGGCGGAAACCTTGATGTTCTCGTCCCGCGCGGCGGCAAGGGGTTGGTTCAACGGGTGCAGGACGAATCGCGCGTTCCCGTGTTTGCTCATCTGGAAGGAATCTGTCATGTCTATGTTGA
>CAYTPS010000528.1:0-2299 GCA_964439245.1 uncultured Pirellulaceae bacterium
TGTCGAAGCTTGCCGAGTCAAGGAACCTTTCAAACGGTGACATGCTAACACCACGCACGGCTTTTGATCGCCCGCGAATTCCGCTCACGTTCGGTTTGGAACCTGGCATCCAATTCGCGCCGAGCGGACTTTGTGCCAAGTAGGTGTAGTCTGACCGCGATTCCATCGTTTCACCTTCACGTGTGGCAATTACAACAATTGACTCCGGCATCCGTGAATCGATCGAGATGTCGTAAGGCTTGATGGTAACGACCTTCCCCGGCACGCCATCCTTCGCCGCTGGCAAGACGTTGTTCGCGACGTTTGCGTTAGGCAACAGTGGCGCAATTCGATAGTCGTCGCCGATGTAAAGCAAGGTCGCGCGAACCGGTGTTTGCGAGTAATTCTTTACCGAGAATCTCACCTTTTTGCCGACCGGCAAGGGAACGCCGCCAGCCAGGTCCCACTCTAGCCACTCCCAGACACCCTGCTCATCTTGCGTCCCAACCTCTGCGACGACTTCAACACTAATGGACGAGGCGTAGTCCACGCTGGTGGAGTGGTTGTGCGGCCTCATCCGCATAGAGATATCCATCAGGCTTTTCGCCTTCCAGATACGTTCAAAAGCTGCTTTGACACGATCGATCGCTGCATCACCAGTCGAACCAAGGTCAAACGTCGCGACCGTCTGCAACTGTTCGTCCGAACGCGTCAGCAAGATGCGATCGTCGGCTACGCTGAAAACGAATTCTGCCTCATGGGCAGAGGTGATTTCCAAGGGTGTGTTCGGGGCGTTCGCGAGGGTCGTAATCCGGTCAACCAAGTCGCCGGCGTTCTCCACGGACGGGTCTAGGGATACCGTTAGTTTGAGTGCGCCGTAGTTTCGAGTATGCATTACGCATCTGCCGTTAACCAATCCGTGATCCGACACGACAGCATCCGTTTCACCCAAACTCGGGTCATACTTAACGACGTCAACAGTGGATTCCCTGACGCCAACAGATCGCACAACCGCCCAACCGACCGAATCCGTTTCCTCTGCTCCTGCCGTGGGGAACAGCTCCAGCACCGATCCCTCAGTCAGGCCATCGATCGAGCCCCCCGAAACCAACAGCGAATCGCCAGCTTTCGCGAACGTCAGTCGTGACCGTCCCGGCAGCATTTTGTTGCCCAAAACGATTCGATCCAAGTCCGTTCCTAACATCACCGGCGTTGGCACGTTCCCGGCAACTCCCTTGACGCGACACAGTGTGTAGTGCCGATGGATTTGTTCCCCAAGCTCACGGTAGGTAATGGGCGGACCGGTGGATCGGAGAATTTCACAAATGGTGTACGAGAGAAGGCCCATGTCAATGCGTTCCTGAGAATCTGGGTGGCGGAAGCCATCCGGTGTTTCCTCGGATGATCGGGCGGCGAAGAATGCAATCAAACTGCCTCGCGACGATGGGTTGAAAAACGGCGTAGCTGATTCGGATACTTGCTGGGCCCTCCGAGTTTTTTCGGTTGGAACACGTCTGACAAACTTAGGTGGAATCAATTCAACGTGTCGTGATTTGAATGTATAATCATCTGACGAACCTCGAGTCTGTGATTCCGAGTGACATGAATCGGAGATAAAAAGAACCGTCGCCCCTTTGTCTTGGATTAAGTTCAACCATTGTTCGATCTCGTCATCTCGGACGATCGAACCCTCTAGTTGTTGCGTCTCTGTGTTGAACACAACGGCATCACGCGGCAAGAAAGCTTCATCGAGTCCATCGACTTCGTTGTCTGTCGCGGCGTTTGCATCGTCGTTGAGCGTTTGGCTGCCATGTCCAGACAACAGGATGACGACTTGGTCGCCAGAGGCCACTCGATCAGCAAGAGCCAAGAACTCGCGTTTGATGTTTGCGTAACTTGGCTTAAAATCAGCAGCTTTATCTTCGGTCAGAACCGTAAGGTTTTCCCCGGGAGTTCGAAAGCGAGTCCTCAGCGTCGTTGCCATTTCACGAACGTCATTGATGGGGCCAGATAGTTGCTCTCGTTCAGGTCGGCCCTCATACCTAGTGACGCCGACCAGTAACGCATGAATTTGCCCGTCTTCAGAACCGTCTTGTCCTGTCACGCGCCCGCTCAAGAAGAGCATGAAGGCCAGGGAGCTTCCAACCAACCAGCAGAATCGAAATTGAGACACAGAAGTAATCCAAAAACAGGGGAAGATTGAATCAAAAGAATGTTGGCGAAATCATTTAGTAGCCATCCTTTGCCCAGCACTGCCGAATTTCTACAACGTCGTCGGCTGACAAAGTTGTTTGCTTATGGTAGCTGGGTTTCAAGACAA
>CAYTPS010000528.1:2309-2885 GCA_964439245.1 uncultured Pirellulaceae bacterium
TGTCTGGCTCTACCAGTTGACCAACATAACGTATTGCTCGGTGATTGAGCCGACGTTGGCGACGCGAATGGTAAAAGGTCCTTCATACCTAGGCGTCCATTCACAGATACATTCGCTGGTCCCATCAGTGTCTTTGCCAACTAGCTTACCTGTGTTGGCGTCGTATACCCAAAGGTCAAGGTCGCCGTCACCGTCGCCAATCACTAATACCTTTGCAGGTTTCTTTCCTTCAAACGTTAAATCTTTGTAAGTGAAAATTTTATCCGGTTTGATCACGTCGCGATCAACAATCTTGAAAGTCAGACCGGCAACCTTAATGCTGTCAAAGTTTTCACCTTCCGAGAACACTAGGCCCTTGCCACCACGCATAGCTTCGACACGCGCCTCAACTAGAGGAAGTAACGTTTCATCACCTTTTGCCAATTCAACAGCCCTCTCCAAAAGACCTTTGTAGGAGATTTCCAGTGTTGTCTTTTCCGACTCACCGCTCTCTGGCTTGTCAGATGTTGGCGCCTCTTTTGAAGACTGTTCAAGCCCACCAAGAATCTCAGCCGCCGAAAGCAGCATCATGGGTGA
>CAYTPS010000529.1:0-2874 GCA_964439245.1 uncultured Pirellulaceae bacterium
GTTGCACCCCACGCATTTCCCAAGATCAACCGAACGGTTTTGCCCCGTCCTTCAAGGCAAGGCAGATCGTCCTTGGCCACATGCACAAAGTCAGCCGCGCCATCTTCGCGATCTTCCGGCAGCGCAATCCATGTCTGCACCCCAAAAAGCGAATACGGAGCGCGCAGCATATCCTCATCAACGCGCTCAGAATGTGTCACGCCATGACCCGCCGTCATCAGGTTCACAGCCCCCGGTTCGATCCACTGATTGACACCCAAACTGTCCCGGTGATGAAGTTTACCTTTGTAAAGATACGTCACGGTCGCCAAGCCGATATGAGGGTGCGGCCTGATATCGATCCCCTGCCCGGTCAGAAACTCTGCGGGCCCCATTTGATCAAAGAAAATAAACGGCCCGACCATCTGGCGCGCAGGCGCGGGTAAGGCACGGCGCACCTCGAAATCACCCAAATCCCGCGCACGTGGTACCAATACGGTTTCAATCGCGTCAACCGAGTGCCCCATCGGAATTTCTGCATCAAGAATCGGATTCCAACTCATCGTAGACCCCCACTCAACCTAAGCGAAAGCTGCTCAGGCGACCAAAAACAAACATCACATATTTGTGCACATTGTATGCACCTAAATGAACAATAAACGTCATAATTCCCCTAAAACCAACGAAAACTTGCCCCATATACTGTCAAGCGGCTTAAAGGCTGCGTAGTGTGTTAAGGGGATCTCAAAATGACCACGGTCGTATTAGATGCGTATCGCGTGACCAGCGCGACAACTGTCGTCAACGGTGTGCCACAAACGGACCAAGTTGACTTCGAACGTATTTCAATGGAATTCGTAATCGGCGCTGAAGCCGATGCGTTTTCATGGACTGGCGGGGGCTTAAACCCAACCGTCGTGACGCAAAACGGCGACGTCGGAGAAATCTACGAAATTCGCCTCGACGGGACGGTTATCGATCTCGCGTCTTGGGTCGAGGTCGGCTTCTCAGTTGACTGGGGATCAAATCAAAGCACGGACGCATTCGCCTTCGGGTATGACGACGCGACCAGCGCACCGAACGAATCCACATCGCTTATCTTCCAATTGGGCGGCGATTACATCGATCTTGATACTTTGGCTGAATATCAGGCATGGCAAACCACAGCAACGAACAGTGCACTGACAAGTGGGCCGTTTGCGGCCGGTCAGACCATCACATATTCTAACCTTCTCGACTTTGGCTCTATCAGTGAAAACGACGTTGTTATTGGCAATCCAGCCGTTGCCACGACCTATTATCTGGGTATCGGCAATGACACATTCACTGGCAGCTCTGCCAATGAGCGGGTCTATTCCGGCAAGGGTACAGACACCATTTCGCTTGGCGATGGCAACGATTATGTGCGTGTTGGCGGCGGTCAGGAAAGCTTCGATGGCGGTGCTGGCAAAGACTACATCAGCTATTACGACAGCACCGGCGGCATCACCGCGAACCTTGCAGCCAACACAGTGTCCGGTTCCTGGGCCGTAAACGATACGATCAACAGCTTTGAAAGCATCTCAGGCTCCAAGAACGGTGGCGACCACATCACCGGCACGTCGGGATCGAACAACATTTACACCTTTGGCGGCAATGACAAAGTCTACGCAGGCAAAGGCACCGACAAAGTTGAGCTGGGGTCCGGCAATGACTACGTCCGTGTTGGCGGTGGTCAGGAGAGCTTCGATGGCGGTTCCGGCAATGATTACATCAGCTACTATGATAGCTCGAACGGGATCATGATTGATCTGCGCGATGACGAGGTCAGCGGCTCTTGGGCTGTGAACGACACCATCAAAGACTTCGAAAGCGCGTCTGGTTCGAAAACCGGTGATGACGAAATGCACGGCACGAGCGGCGCAAACACATTCCGCGGCTATGGCGGCGATGATGTGTTTTACGGGCGCGGCGGGGCCGACAAGCTTTATGGCGGCGACGGCGAAGATTTCTTTGACGGCGGCGCAGGCTCCGGCGTCGATCAACTTTGGGGCGGCGCAGATGCCGACGTGTTCCACTTCGACAAAGGCGAGGGCGTTGATATTGTGAAGGATTTCGAAAACAACATCGACGAAATCCAGCTGGACAACTTCGGCTTCAATGCGGCAACTGCGTTCACCTTTGCAGATCAGGTTGGCACGGACGTTGTGTTTGACTTTGGTGCAGACGGAATGCTGACCATCGAAAATGCGACGATCGGTCAGTTGCAAAACGATTTGGTTATGGTCTGATCTGACGCATTCTAAATAGATTTTGATGAGGGCGCCCTATTGTGGCGCCCTTTTTCGTACAAACTTCACACGCATAAATAGAAACATCGACCTAGGTTATTGCCCGGTACGCCGTAACGCGGCTTACTGGTCGCAATATTTTGATACGAGGTAGTTCCATGACGACAGTCTCCTTTGACGCTTACGCCGTGACCACAAGATACACAGAAATAAATGGCGAGTTTGAGGTATTAACAATCGGCTTTGACACGGTGACCATTGAATTTGTCATTCGCGATACGACCGACCGTTTCGAATATGAATACACAACAGCCGATGGTTTGATTGATTTTATCCCCAATGGCGCATCCGGGCGGGTTTACGAAATCAGGATCGACGGCGAAGTTGCTGTATTGGAAAGCTTTTTTGCTGCGGCGCAACGCGTGAACTGGGCGAACACCAAAACCACCGATATGGTAATTTTTGATGCTGTCGTTGGCGATCCGCCTTTCGATGAGGAAACCGCGTATGTGATCCAATTGGGCGGAGATCGCGTCAATCTGAATTCAATCGCATCTGTGGAGAATTGGGTGGACACGATTGAACAGGATGCGGACGGCGGACCCATCACGCGCGATATTACCTC
>CAYTPS010000530.1:0-2862 GCA_964439245.1 uncultured Pirellulaceae bacterium
GCGGTAGACGCTGCAACAGAACGCGCGGATGTAGCGTATGCTCGGATTATGCTGGTCGTTGAATTGGCAGGCGCAGGTACAGCGGATGCAGAAGCCCGCTATATCGGCTGTGGTGCTCCTCACCCAGATGGCATTCAAGGCGTAGCTACCCACTTGCAAGAATGGTACCAGTAAGCCGGTTGGCAAATTTGCCATTTTCCTGCTACTGCGGCTTTGAGCAATTAGGATAGATGATTGCAGAAGCTCGGATGTATATGCGGAACAAGCGGGGCAAGGTTTGGCCTTGCCCTGCTTTGCCAATGTTTGGATAGGTGCCAAATGTTTTCGACAGACAAGAGAATGTCGAAATTCTGCTTGGTAATACACTGATTTGGTTGATGCTGCATAAAGTCGGAAATTGCTTTTACCCTTTTCATGTTCGTTAACTGGCGAAAGAGCGGAACGTCCTTTCTACCGTCTCTTTTGGCAAATTTGCTGCCCTCTCCTTAAGGGAGCAGACAAAAGATCGATGCTTGGTTCTCAAAGAACAAGTATTGCATCGATGAAGTTGTTACCAGTTCCATCTTGTGTTTGGTCTACCAACCATGCAGAACTCAAACTTACCGATTTATTTCCGCAGAGCGCTTACGCTTACCGAGTTGGTCGTCGTGCTTGCCATACTGGTTGCGATAGCCGGTATCGTTATTCCGCGACTGGGCTCAACGACAGACACTGCACGTGAAACGGTTGCGTTTGCATCAGCAATCGAAGTTAGAGATGCAGTCTTGCAATTCTGGTCGGACTGTAAATACGCTTACCCAACCAATCCTGTGGCGGATCAGCGAATTCGAGCGGGGCACTTATTTGAGATACCCACCGTGGGTTCGTTTACCGTCTATGACCCAGATGTTCGGCTTGGGTGGAACGGCCCCTATCTAGATTCAGATGGCAGGACTTATGTGCTGAATGCAACCGCTGGGTTTACATCTTCCTTTGGAATCGCAACGGATCTTGCCGTCCGCGATCCATTTATCAATCAGGATTTGGATGGTAATGGTATTCAAGAGAGTGGTTCACCTTTTGTAATTCATGAGCCAACGCTTTTGAATTTGGAAGCGAACGCAATGACTTATAGCGTGGGCACGCCACGAGAGATTCGTGTTGTCTCGGCTGGACCTGACGGAATTATTGACATAGATGAGACTCGGTTTGCCTCCGAGCTTGCAGCCGACCCAACGCTGAAGGGAGATGATATCTATGTTTCATTCACTCTTCGATAGAAAAGGTCTGACGCTGATTGAATTGGTTGTGGTTTTGGCAATCCTAGCGGTACTGGCCACAGTTGCTGTCAGGTCACTTGAGCCCATTGCTGACCAGGCTAGATACGAGACAACGCTGCAAACGCTTGAGGCTGTCGCTAATGCGATAGTCGAAGACCGCCGACAGTCCAGTGGCGCACGTAACGTCTCGGGTTTTGTCGCTGATATTGGGCGGCTCCCGGAAACGTTGGACATGGTAATCGACGAATCAGGCGCCACAACCTTTGGTGCGGGCAGTGTTTCGTTGGCATCGTATCCATTTGGCGACCGAAATGGGCCCGCTGCCACAGACGCAAATAATCCTACGAACATTGATTGTTTGATGGTGGCTTTACGTTGCGGTTGGCGCGGTCCGTATCTGAATGTTTCCAATACGGCAGCTGGTGTCATCGATGGATGGGGAAGACCAATCAGCTACGCGGGATTTCCAACGGCCACCGATGATTTGCACCTGGTTTGGACGGCGGTGACGCTACAGTACACCGATCAAACGGTTGATGTGGAGAGCTCAGCACTGCAGACAGTCTCGGGAATTATTCTGGACCAATTTGGTGCAACCAAAGTAGCGAAAGTCGCATTGGTATATCCGGACCCTACTGTTTCCACATCGAATCTGGCCGTATTGGCGGATGCAGATGGAGAGGCTGACGGTCGTTTTCGATTTGAAAATGTTCCAGTTGGTGTGCGTGCCATGGTTTTCCAAAGCGGTGGAACGACGGCCATTCGCTACATCGAGGTAACCCCTCTCCAACAGGCCAACCTGCCCATCACCATTACTGAGTTTTGAGAGACGGTAAGAATGTCCAAGAAACAAACTCTAATTCTGATCACCCAATCGCAACTGGCGCGAGTGGATGTTGTCGGTGGTAAACGTCCTCGCGTTAAGAATGTCTGGACTCGCGAGCGGCTTTCCGGCGAATCGATGGGCACATTGGTAGACGCAGCTTTACGACTTGGCCCAAAAAAAACAGGTGATGTGTGGGTTTTGTCGACGGAGTTTTGGACTGGCGTTGTGTATTTGGCGTCAGATGTTTCCGCTGCGCTTGATGGGGAAGAACTAGAACAAGCCATTGGGTTGGAATCTGAAACCTATTCCGGAATTTCTGCGTTCGAATCGCGGCTGGGGAAATTTGCTTTGCCCAAGGATGAATCCGGAGAATCGAGATGGTGGGTGACGCAGATCTCAAATGCGGACTGGCAAAACATTTCCCAGGCTGTCAGGTCATTTGGTGGCAAACTTGCGGGGGCTGGACACGCGGCATTGGCTGGGTACCCCCAAGGACTGGGCGGGGATAGTCAATTGGCAAACACGGGGGAGCAAGGTCCGTGGCGTACGCACCACTGCTTTGGTGAAGCAACAATTGTGCTGAAGGGAACTCGGTCAGAGATTGGTGATGTCGCCATTTTTGGAGATGTCAAAACTCAACGCAATAAGACACAGCTGTTGGACTGGTGCGAAGCCGCATCGGGGGATGGCGAGTCCGTAGCCTGGATCACTGACCAGCCGAATCTAGATCATGTTGATAGTTGGACAGCTACGATACTGTCGCTTTCCAACGTCGCG
>CAYTPS010000531.1:0-2856 GCA_964439245.1 uncultured Pirellulaceae bacterium
GTCTAGTAACGGCCACCATGTGCAACCAAGAGTCACGGGTTAATCAGTTGATCCGCGGCCACTATGGTACGTTTGCCTTTGGCAATGGCGAAGGGTTTGATGGATTTGATTTCATTCCTGAACGTGGCCCAGTGACTCATATTCGCCAAGAAAGAGAACGCATCAAAACGAATCCAGTTGAAAATACGACGCTGGCTCATTTCGCGAACTCGATCGACGCATGTGAGGCGAACGAGCCGATGAGTTGCAACAACCCGCCAGACCTTGGAGCGGCTGCGATCTCGGTCGTGAACCTTGGCGCTCAAAGCTATCGTAAAGGCAAAGTGTATTTCGTTGATGGCGAGAATCGAACGATTTCCACCGATGATCCGGGCTGGTCCGCGAAATGGGAGAAACATTCTGCTGCCCGCGCGCCCGCCAAACATATTCCCGGTTGGACAGCCGGTGAATTTGGAAGCAAGCAGGTTGATCCACCTTATATGAAGTACGGCGGACCATGGATCGATGGAAAAGATCCTGCTGAGGAAGTTTCTAAAGAAGCGGCTGAACCAGCTGCAGCAAAATAGTAGGTGCTGCCGAATCGCTTGCCGTTGTTACTTCAGCAACGGCAGCGGTGTTGCCGATCCTGTAGGTTCTGTTTCGCCCCGCGGGAAATAGACCAAGTGAAAATGGCTTGGCAACAGGCTAAACGCCAACAGACGCATGGAGACGCGTTCTGTGGATTCGTTGAGCATAGGAGATATGTGGCTTGATCTCCGTCTTTGTGAAAGATGGTGCTGCGGGCGTTGCCACGATTCAAAAAGTGATAATAAATGTTGGCAAGCGGGATCACTGGCTTTCGAGGCATTCCGAAAGTCGAAGGGACCTGGCATGATCACCAAGATGCTTTCGTCTCCGCTACGAACCAGCGACATGACTAGAATCGTCGAAGTGCATCCAGAATTAAAGTTCAATGACGTGTTGCTGGCAGATCGGATTTTCTGCTCTTTTGCCCACGTAGCATTGCTAATGAGCCACGGTGTCGATCTCGTTTTTCGTATTCATCAGCAGATAATTGTTGACTTCACCCCCAACCGCCCACACGCTTATCCTAACCGCGGCAAGAGCGCAAAACGAAAAGGGCTTCCCCGTTCACGTTGGTTGCGCAGCCTCGGCGTGAACGACCAAGTTGTCTCGTGGCTGAAGAATCCCAAAAGTAAACCCAAGTGGATATCTTCAGAACAATACGAATTATTGCCCAACGAAATTGAAGTGCGAGAGTTGCGGTATCAGGTCCATCGCAAAGGCTTCCGCGTAAAACAGGTGACCCTCCTGACCACGCTCATCGATGCCGATGTCTTTACTCTCGACGAGTTGGCAGATTTGTATCGACGTCGATGGGAGATCGAGACAAACTTTGGGCATATCAAGACGACGATGAAGATGGATATCTTGAAGTGCAAGACAGTTGACGGCGTGATGCGTGAACTACACGTCTTCGCGATAATCTACAATCTTGTTCGGCAAGTGATGATCACTGCTGCACAGCGGCAAGAGGTCAAAGTCAACCAGATCAGTTTTATCGATGCACTAAGATGGATACAGACGGCCAAAGAAGGCGACGAACTGTCGCCGCTGGTGGTACTGCCCAACCGGCCCTTTCGCTACGAACCGAGAGTCAAAAAGCGTCGGCCAAAGAAATACAAACTTATGATGAAACCCAGAAACGAATTGATGAAAGACCTTGAAAATGCGTGACTTTGGAAGATGTTAATGCCATTCGGGTCTGACCCCGCGAAGCGACTCGCATATTCTATCAAAAAAGGGCTTCCGCAGCCCCCGCAACGCCGCCTCCTGCGGTTTTATCCCGTCACACTCTGACGCCTTATTCTTGTCCCCTGATTATTCGGCCAGGATAAACGTCAATCGATACAGGAGGGAGTTCTTTGTTGAAAGCCAAGCCAATATCAAAAGTGACTGTACATTTTAAAGGAGGTTCATTAGCAAACTCTAAGACAGGTAGGTCCTTCTGCCAACCCAGCGTGAATATCGTATTTTCCATCACACCATCAACGAGGATTTGACCTTCTTTTTCGACCCGCCAACGCGGCTCGGGAGGCGGACTAGTCAGCCTTTTTAAATTCTCATTCCAATAGGGAAGCCTTGTGTAAGTTTGATGTTTGTTTATCGGGAGTTTCAAACCAATATGCTCCGAGAAGGAGAAACTACTTAAAACTGGTCTTGGGGCTGACAGGTCAATGATTACGGGCCCTGATTCAGGGAGGGGGTGATGACGCAGTATTATCTTGAACAGACTATTCCGCTCTTTTTGTGTGAACGCGCAATTGGGAGCTATTCCGTTTTCTTGTTTTTGAGTTGCGGCTCCCGATCTGTTTTCTAGCGTGTTCAATGCCTCGCGGTTTGAGTAAAAGGCAACATGCAGATAGTGACCTGTTAAAAAATTAATTGGTAACTCCACTGGCAAATCGGAGTACTGAAAGGAATGAGATTCCCAGCTTGCCGAAAACTCGACAATCGTTTCAGGCGTCAACTTTTCGGCGAGTGGTCCGGCTACCGTAACTCTCACAGTCGGTCTGTCCTCCCCCCCTTCGAGTTGAGCATTCGCAACACCGTTCAAAGAGCGTAGAGCGAGCAAAACGGAAAATAGAAAGATGAAAAATTCGACACGTAACATCACTTCACGACTCCATAAAACCAAAGCAAATAGCTTACGCTTGCGGAAATTCTTGACGAAAGAAAATGGTCTCTTCAGTAGGAATATGCCGTTGCAAGACGTTTGCCCTAGAGGACTCCAGTACATTCTGTAATGGTTCAGCGTGAATTGGAGTTTTCGTTCAGCGAAGCTAATCCATTTGA
>CAYTPS010000532.1:0-2848 GCA_964439245.1 uncultured Pirellulaceae bacterium
GCCTTATGTTTCCTCAAGACCGGTTATGCGGGTTAGTCAGGCAAGGTAGTAGCCCGCATGTGGGGAATAAGCGAACCCATGGCTTGGGTATCGACTGCCAATCGAATCTTGAAACCGCGCGAAACTCTGGACGAGATAACTAGAAGACGTCCAAGTGAGAGCTGGCTTTTGATTTCCAAGGGGCAACTGCCCTATCTTGACCGCAACCACGAATAGTTAATCCATTGGACAGAGCAGATTTACTTTTCTTCAATCTGAAGTTCTTTCCATTCTGTCGTGCCATCGTTCTCACGGGTGAAACGAAGATTGGACGCCGACTGGATGATGATTTCTGCAGTGGTGTAAACAATGCATTCGTCGAGCAAATGACCGCCGAGCATGCGGCCCATGCCATCGCTGACCGAAATGTGCAAATGACTTCCATTGGTGGAAAGCGTGCCCGATAGGTTGATGATTTCAAAATGCCCTGATTCTCGACTGCCTTTGGGGAGGTTGGCAAATCGGATGTGGTAGTCGGTCAAAGATCCGGCACATGATGCGATCCAGCCGGCTTCGATTTGATGTGCGTCGACAAACTTCTGAATCGACTTTTTTAAATCTTCGCCTGGTTTCAATCGAATGGCATATGAGCGCGTTTGAGGCAAGGGCTTTTCCATTTTGTTTTGGCATCCAATGACAAAGATCAAAAACAAGAAACAGACCAATAGAATTTTTCGGCTAGCCAATTGCATGGTCTGTAAATTTGAAATTTCAGGAGAGGTTATTTGTGAGCCTGGCTTATCTGGGGTCAGCCTCGTTTTTCGTTTTTGAGGACTCCACAGATGATGTCATTGTAGCGTTTGTTTCCTGATCCATCCTCTTGGATCCTGATTCGAAATTTTCTATGCCTTCAGAACTGTTGGAGTGTGCAATGTCTAACTTTTGAAACAGATGGACAAAAGAAACTTTGGCTAGTAGTTGAGCCTAGCAACACTCAATGCGTTGTCGATGAAAAAGAGGTTTCTGGATCCAAACGGATAACTTGATTTGTGTTTTGTCACAGCATTTTCCCTTTAACCATTGGGGCTTCTCCCCCTTATCTCAACTTCGATTAGGCAAAATATCTGCCCCAGATCACCCTTCCAATGCCGCTCTATTTCATGTTCTGCTTTAGTATGACGCTCGCGGGAAAGCGATAGTGGCTGCCGCAACATCCCAAACTGCCTGGACGTGCCAACTTGAAAAAAACAGTTCATTAACGATACTGTCTGTGTCCTTTTCAGTCTCACACTGAGCTCACATGCCACTGAGAACCAGTGGCTTTACGAAGCCCTCCTTTTCGATTATCCCCAATCATGCGTCACATTTTTTCGGCCACCTGTTTTTGGGTATGCCAACTGTTTCTGGCTGTCTCGTGGCTCCATGCCCAAGAAACGGTCCCCACGGTACTCGATCTAGAGGTGCTCGCCAGCAGCCGCTACGGATTTTCCTATCTCGGAACATTTACCAACAGAGAAAAGGCTGATTTTGTTTTTGCCGCGACCGGAAACGACCTAGCGCTCGATCTGCGCGTCTTCGATATCGACAACGGCACCGAAGTATCCGTTTTGCTAAACGGAGCTTTCTTTGCTTATTTGCCTACCACGGTGAATAACGGAGCGAGCCACACCACTCTAACTTTTCCAGCGGACAGCCTGATATCAGGCGACAACAAACTAAGCTTCGTCCAACGGTTGCCCGATTCCCGCTGGGGGATCACTGATTTACTACTCTCCGAAAACGGCGCGCAGTCTGTTCAGCTAAACCTAGACGCACCAGACACCAATCCCTATGGATTTTCTTATCGCGGAACTTCCGCCAACCGAAGATCAGCCGATTTTGTTTTTGCCGCGACCAGCAACGACCTGACGCTCGATCTGCGCGTCTTCGATATCGACAATGCCACAGAAGTATCAGTGCTGCTAAATGGAGCATTCGTGGGTTACCTTCCGACTACAGCCAACAATGGGACTGGCCACACCTCTCTTACTTTTTCAGCAGACTCTTTGGTTTCGGGCAACAACTCGATTAGCTTCGTACAACGGTTGCCCGGTTCCCGCTGGGGGATTACCGATTTACTACTTTCCGAAAGCGACGGGCAATCTGTTCAGCTAAGCCTAGACGTGCTTGACACCAATCGCTACGGATTTTCTTATCGCGGAACTTCCACCAACCGACGATCAGCCGATTTTGTATTTGCCGCCACTGGCAATGATCTTGTACTCGACCTGCTCGCCTTCGATATCGACAACGCCACAGAAGTGTCCGTTTTATTAAACGGAGCACTCGCGGACTATCTTCCGACCACAGTGAATAATGCGACAGGCCACGCCTCTCTCACTTTTTCAGCCGACTCCCTGGTATCGGGTGAAAACACATTGAGCTTCGTCCAACGGTTCCCCAACTCGCGCTGGGGAATCACCAGTTTATTGCTCTTTGAAGACGACACGCAATCTGTTCAGTTAAACCTCGACTCGCTAGACACCACTCGCTACGGATTTTCTTATTACGGAACATTCACCAACCGAAAATCAGCCGATTTTGTTTTTGCCGCAACTGGTAATGATCTTGTACTCGATCTGCTTGCCTTTGATATCGACAACGACACAGAAGTTTCCGTTTTACTCAATGGAGCTTTCTTGGCCTATTTGCCCACAACCGGAAATAATGAAACGGGAGTCACCACCCTCACTTTTCCAGCTGAAGATCTGGTAGCGGGCGACAACACACTCAGCTTCGCCCAAAGTGTCCCCGGTTACCGCTGGGGTGTCAGCGATTTATTGCTCTTTGAGAGTAACGGGTCGGGCATTTTTGTACGAGAGAACCAAAT
>CAYTPS010000533.1:0-2824 GCA_964439245.1 uncultured Pirellulaceae bacterium
TTGTTATCCCGCGTTTTCAGCATCGTTTTCAGCTTGCCGTCGAAGGATGTTGGGATTGTTTGGGTTTCTTGGCGAATACTCACCGTAGTAGTCATCATAGAACCAATAGCGAAGTGCGCCATCGGGTTTGACGCGAAATCCCACCGGTTCAGCATTTGAGTCGGCGCCAATTTCCACGATAGTCTTGCCGTCTGGTTGCCAGCCAGTTGAGTGAGCAAACCTAATTGCCGACTCGATGTGATTTGGGAGCGCGATGCCAACCCATTGCATTTTTAGAAGCGGGCCTTTTCCCGACGCATCCTGAACGCACACAAATGAGTCATTGCCCCAAAGCCGAAACGGATCGAATTGCCAATGGTAAGAATGACCATCAACCACGATGTTGCGACGATTTTTCTTAGGAAGTGTCATAGCTTGAGCGGGATAAAGAATCTATGTAAGTCCCTGGTTTGGGGTGTCATCGTTCGCAATTTGTAAGCTGGTGATGAGCCCGTGGTCGTGTTTTAGCACGCCACAACTTAAACACCCCAAACCAAAGGATAAACAGATGATCATTATCGCGATTGACCTTGGCAAATTCAACTCAATGGCTTGCATTTACGACAGCGAACGCGAGGAAACACAGTTTGAAACGCTGGCGACGGAGCGGGGCTACTTCAAGGCCGTCATCAACAGCTATTCGCCAGACCTTGTGGTGGTTGAAGCCTGTGGTCCCAGCGGTTGGGTGAGTGACCTGTGTGGTGAAATGGAAATTCCCATCCTCGTCTGTAGCACTCATGAAGACGCTTGGCTTCGCAAGAATGTCAAACGCAAGACCGACCGAGACGACGCGTTGAAGCTTGCTCGGCTTGCTTCGCTGGGCGAACTGGTGCCCACGCATGTGCCGACCAAAACCGTTCGCGAACGTCGTCGCTTGATCAAATACCGCAAGAAGATCGTTGACCGCATCAATAGCTGCAAGAGCTCGATTCGCAGTGTCTTCATGAATCAGGGAATCGTGATCAGCTCGGGAGCCAGGACGTGGCACAGTGGCCGCATTGACTTGATCGAGCAGGCCAAGCCCTTGAGCCAGTGCGAACCAGACGAACTATGGCGTGGTGAGTTGGAGATAGAGCTTCACCTTCTGGAAACACTTGAGCGTCAGCTCGAAGATATCGAAAGACAGCTCAATGCGATCGCGAAAACAGAGACTCAAATCCAACGAGTTCAAACAATCAACGGCGTGGGTCGTGTGACAGCGGAAGCGATCGTGAACTGGATCGATGACCCTCATCGCTTCAAGTCAGCTCGTCAGGTCGGAGCCTATGCCGGCCTTGTTCCTTGGCAGTATCAATCTGGCACCACCGATCGCCGCGGGCGGATCACCAAGCGAGGCCCGCGTCTACTCCGCACGCTGCTTGTCGAGTGTGCCTGGTGTTCACTTCGGTACAACCAGTGGAGCCGCGAGACCTACGACCGGATTCATGCTGGCAAGCAACCTCGGCGCAAGAAAGCCGCCGTTGCGATGGCTCGCAAGATTCTGGTTCTGGCGTGGGCGCTGATGCGCGACGAAGTCGACTACGACCCGGAGCGAAACGTGAAGCCGAAGTCCCCGGTACCTGAGCCAGATCAGGAAGTCACCACCTGAAACAGGCCAAACACGACCCTCCGCTTCGATTTCCCTGAGAAGGACACATTGACCGAAACAATCTTGAGCGAATCAATTGACGAGTAAGAACTAACGAACAAACCTCTCTACGCTGTGACCCCGAATCGTTGCCTGGCCCGTCAAAGACGGCATTCCGTGATAACGAATGGGGCGCAGCACCTTACAGAATTCTGTTTCATCGATTCAATGAGTCGTGAAATGGCATGGACTCCTGAGACCTCACGGACAATCGAAAGTGAGGACACCTCGAATAGTCGTTTAGTTCCGATCGTTGTTGCTACCCGTCACTGACCAACTCAAGCCAAACTGACCTCATCAACTGCGCCGAAGCTGCGCACAGACCAAAGCAGAACAAAACGAATCACTCGGCAGAACATGCAAAAACGCAAGCGAATAGAACACTTGACGAGCCAGGGACTTCATAGTCGGCAACGATCACCGAGCCGGGACGATAGATCTAATCATTAAAAATCACACGCAAGCCCGGCTTCGTGTGCATCGTATTGTTATGCCGCGATTACGGATTAGGTTTCCGTTCTTTGTACCGCCTGTATCGGTCTGCAAGCACGTAAACATACTCGCATATTGCCGCTGCAAATTCCAATACATCATTGGCGTCATCATGCGAGACAGTTTGGTCGGATGCATGAGCCCCGATGTTGCGTTCCTGACGAAGTGAATCCCCCCATTCAAACAATCGGCCATCAATATGACCAGCGTCGCGCATTGCCGCCAATCCTTTGTGAAGGGTCTTTTCGTTCGTGTGCGCTTTGCACATCGCCTCGATTGCACGACCACACATGACAGCGCAAGCACTGTAGGCACGTGCTCGGAAGCACATTTTCGCCTCCATTAGTGAAGCGCGCACATCCTGCGGTATTGAGTAATGGAAGTAGTTTTCGCCATCGGGCCAAAGACGAGTCAAGTCGCACCACTCGCGTTCCTCCCAGCCAATTTTCACGTACTCTTGTTGGCCAAGCAACGCATTCTTGCAGGCGGGGCATGTTACCAGCGTAATACGATGTGTGGTTTGCGTTTCGTCGTTACCAAATTCATGATGGCCGATCTCCTGACCGGCGACGCGAGATTGGCAATGGGTACAGTCGATCAGCATATTTGTCCAAGCGGCATAACGGCCGTGATCACCGAGCCGGAACGGAAATCTCGCAAGCAGAA
>CAYTPS010000534.1:0-2192 GCA_964439245.1 uncultured Pirellulaceae bacterium
ACATCGCTGATGCAGCCATGGCCCCGATGTCGGGCAACACGTCGCAGCCAAACATGAACACCATCATGGCCTCGCTAGAATTCACCGATCGAAATACGGGTTTGGACCAGAAGGCTCTCGACGAAATTGCCGAGTACTGGCGATGCACACGTGAGTTTTACGCGCCGTTTGAATCGATGGTGCTGCCGTCGACGGCTGATCTGTACAACCATGAAATGCCCGGTGGCCAGTACACCAATCTGTTCGCGCAGGCCCAGGCACTTGGACTGGCTGACCGTTGGTCGGAAGTCTGTAGCATCTACGCCGACTGCAATCAGTTGCTCGGCGACATCGTGAAAGTGACACCTACCTCAAAAGCGGTTGGCGATTTAGCACTGTTTTTGGTGGCGAACAATTTCACTACCGACACGGTGCTTGATGAATCAAGGGAATTTGCGTTTCCTCAGTCCGTCATCGATTTGGTCGGCGGCATGATGGGGCAGCCGCCCGGCGGTTTCGATTCGAAACTGATTAAGCGCGTTCTCCAAGATCAGAAACCTGTCGTCGGGCGACCCGGCGAAACGCTGCCTCCGGCTGACTTCAAGGCCGCTGGCGAAGAAGTCGCGAAGTTCCTTGAGCGGGAACCGACGCAGCGTGAGATCGTGACGTATTTGCTCTACCCGAAAGTCTATAAGGACTACGTTCTACACTACAAGAAATACGGTAAGGTCAGTGTGATTCCCACCCCTTACTTCTTCTTCGGCCTTGAGCCCGAAGAGGAATTTACGGTGGTCATCGAGGAAGGGAAAACCCTGATTGTCAAATTCTTAACCGTCGATGGCGGTAACGAACAAGGAAGCCGGACGGTCTACTTTGAATTGAACGGACAGCCGCGGGATGCGTCGGTGATCGATCGGTCGTTGGACAACGTAGCGGTGACTCGTGCTAAGGCGGATCTGGACAACATGAAACATGTTGGTTCCACGATGCCAGGAATGGTGGTCACCGTTGCAGTCGAGGTCGGCGACAAAATTGTCAAAGGACAGAAGCTGATCACGCTCGAGGCAATGAAGATGGAAACAACCGTCAATGCTGAAGTCGATGCGACAGTGGCGAAGATCAATGTTTCTGCCGGTGTGCAAGTTGAAACGGGCGATCTGATGATCG
This sequence comes from uncultured Pirellulaceae bacterium, assembly GCA_964439245.1. Lineage (GTDB taxonomy): Bacteria > Planctomycetota > Planctomycetia > Pirellulales > Pirellulaceae > Mariniblastus. The sequence goes on from CAYTPS010000534.1 coordinate 1,147, forward strand.
AGTTGCAGTAACGGTTCAGGGAAGGCGGTTTCATTGTCTCAGGTCGACTCCGTCAGCAAGTTTGATCTCGAATCATTGCTGGAAGATACGTTTCTCAAGTGTGTCTTCCATTTTGCGGAGACCGATTCAACCAACACGCGCGCGATAGAACTGTTGTCGGCTGAAAAGTCGCTCACCACGCCTTGTTTGGTATATGCGGAGAAGCAGTCATCGGGGCGCGGGCGCGGAGAGAATCGTTGGTGGTCAGCAGAAGGTAGTCTGACCTTCTCTCTGGTTGTCGATTTTGAGGAGATCGGATTTTCTGCCCAACAGAAACCGCTACTGCCTCTATTGACTGGAATGGCGGTTGTTCAGACTGGAGAATCTGTGATTCCCGTTGGCGACTTGGCAATCAAATGGCCAAACGATGTGTATCTGGCTGGGCGAAAACTTTCCGGCGTGCTGACCGAGGTACCATCTCAATCCGCCGGCCACGCCGTGATCGGCGTGGGGCTTAACGTCAACAACCGGTTTGCTTCGGCGCCGGAGGAACTTCGGGCGACCTGCATCGCATTGGCTGATCGTTCTGGGGTACAGCATGATCGAATCGAAATTTTGCGAACGTTCTTGCAGCGATTTGAGGCTTTGATCAAGTCGTTCGCCGTTGGGGACAGGTTTCTCGATGACTGGCCCCGATACTGTTTGCTGTCAGGAAAGCACGTGACATTGCAAACGGGTACCGATCAAGTCACCGGTATTTGTCGGGGCATCGACGCAGCGGGGGCTTTGCTGCTTGAGATTGATGGTCAAGTGCATCGCTTTTTCGGCGGTGTGATAGAGTCATGGGGCCAAAGGTAGCTGACCCCTGCTCGACCAACCCGGAACTCATGGTCAAGATTCGATAATTTGGCTCCGATTGGCCCAAGGGTTTCGAATTCGGCTTTAAATATTGGGCATTTGCTGCCATATTGTCCAACTTTTCACCGAAGCGCAGTTCGACCTAATCTGGCGAAACTGAGTGATCGGTTGCAGAAGACACTCCACTGGATTTTCGAAGTGCTACGAAC
>CAYTPS010000534.1:2202-2808 GCA_964439245.1 uncultured Pirellulaceae bacterium
GAACAAAGATCACATTGGACAAACCGTGACGCTATCGGGCTGGGTTGATCGTGTCCGTGACCACGGCGGTGGGAAATTCATCGATCTGCGTGATCGATACGGCAAAACACAGGTCGTCATCGATCCCGACTCACCCAAAGAGGCGATGGACAATGTTCAACCTGTCCGCAACGAGTATGTAATCCAAGTCACCGGCAAGATCTCTGAACGCCCTGCTGGACAAGATAATCCTAAAATCTCGACTGGTCAGATTGAACTGCATGTCGAAGAGTTAAAGGTGCTTAACGCGTGTAAGACGCCGCCCTTTGTTCCCAACCAGAAAGACCTTCCCAACGAAGACCTCCGGCTCAAACACCGCTATCTGGACCTGCGTCGTCAGCCAATGCAAGAAACGCTGGTTCTTCGTAGCCAAATCATCAAAGCGATGCGCGACTACTGTGAGGCGAATGACTTTATCGATGTGGAAACGCCTATCCTCGGCCGGAGCACCCCCGAGGGGGCTCGTGACTACCTAGTCCCCAGTCGCGTGCACAATGGACAGTTTTATGCGTTGCCGCAATCGCCGCAGATCTACAAACAGATCATGATGATTGCCGGGTACGATCG
>CAYTPS010000535.1:0-2804 GCA_964439245.1 uncultured Pirellulaceae bacterium
GTCTCGGCCAGTGCGTCTTGGTTCAACGCCTCCCTTGTGGGGCGTTTGGGCATGTTCGACCAAAACAGACGAAACGTCCTTGCCGTCAATGACTCGATCCGTTGGCACCTTTGCCCCAGCGAATGCCGCGAACGTTGGCAGCAGATCCATCGCCGTCATTAGTTGGTCGTTATCTTTGCCGGCAGGAATACGTCCGGGCCATCGAATGACAGTTGGTTCGCGCATCCCACCCTCGAATGCCGAGCCCTTATTGCCTCTTAGCGTACCGGGGCTGGCGTGAAGCGAGTTTCTGGGAGGGCCGTTGTCCGATGTGAATATCACCAATGTGTTTTCGTCGAGCCCGTTGTCTTTTAGCGTGTCGAGAATTCTTCCGACCGACCAGTCGATCTCTGCAATCGCTTGACGGTACAACCGATCGCGTGATCGATAGTCAATGTTGTTATTTTCGGCGTCAAGTTTTGCAACAACCTCTTTAGACACGCCGGTCATGAAATCGGGCGAAACGTGCAATGGAGCATGCGGTATCGGATGTGGCAAGTAGACGAAGAACGGTTAGTCTTTGTTGGCTTCAATGAACTGCACCGCACGTTCAGTGAAACGTTTTGTCAGGTAGTCGGCATTGGGATCCATTTCGATAACCTTATCGCCGTCGAGCAATGGAAGCGGCGGGAACTGGAAACGTTTCTGCCGCGGATGAAACGGATGAATGTCGTGGCTGAAGGGAATCCCAAAAAACTCATCGAAGCCCTGCCGCGTGGGTAGAAATTCCCGTTGGTCTCCCAAATGCCACTTGCCAAAAATACCGGTTCTATAACCGGCTGATTTGAGGACTTCGGCAATTGTGATTTCACTAGGGTTCAGTCCCTTAGTATCTTTGGCTAGGAGGACGCCGTGCCGAGAGCCCTTTGCCATTCCTACGCGCGGAGCGTAACAACCGGTCATCAGGGCCGCCCTTGACGGTGTGCAAACTGGAGCCGCCACGTAAAACTGGTCAGGCGAGCACCCTCCGTTGCCATCCGGTCGATCCGCGGTGTACTAACGTGATCGCCGTCGTAGCAGCTTAAATCGCCGTAGCCTTGATCGTCAGTGAAAATGATGATGAAGTTGGGTTTGGAGTCTTGCGTTTCACCGTGCGCGTTGGTTGGTTTACCAAAGAAACATACGAGCTGAAAACAAAGAATGAAGTAAAGCAATTTCATGGTTTTGTGAAAGTGGATTGGAAAGCTGGCGGGTCAGTTGTCACAGAGAAAGCGCGTATACGATAGTAACCTTGATCGATTGCATTTGCGAACGTGATTACGTTAGGGGCAGCCCAACGCCGGAAACGTCAGATTCGGCGCGGCTCCAGTAGAAAATTGAATGCCCTCCGCCAATGTATCGCAGCCCGCGACTCTGATCGACGCCTCCCCGGATTCAGGGAGCAGTTTCAAGAGGTGATGAAGTAGGCTTGTTTCTCGATATTTCTGTTCTCTACCCGCCCAAAGATCTTGTTGATCGGGTTAGCTTTCATTGACGGTTGATTTTTCCGGAGGGAGAAATCGAACCGTCAATTGGTCGAACCCAACTGTACGAGTGAATTCTTCGGCTTTCTCAATATGCGGGACATCTTCGATCATTTCGATCTCAATTGCGCGCCGGCAAATCGATTCGAGTACCGACCGAACAACCAGTCGCGCGTGAGCCGCCCCCTGACACAGGTGATCACGAAAACCAAAAGAAACATGAGGGTTGGGACGTCGATCAAGGATGACTTGATCGGCATTTGCAAAGACAGATTCATCGCGATTGGCGGAGGCCCAACACAATCCGATTCGCTCGCCTTTGATGACTTTTAAGCCATGTACTTCGACGTCTTCAGTGCAGACTCTGCCAATCTGTGTCAACGGCATGAAAACACGAAAGAACTCTTCGACCGCCAGTGTTATTCGTTTTGGGTCTTCGCGCAAGAATTTCAGATCTTCTGGGTGCGCGGCAAGCCACCCGATGATTGAGGTGATACTGTGAATGACCGTATCGCGACCGCCAGCGAAAGCAAGATTGGCGAAACCCATGCACTCTTCTCGAGTAAGGCGCCTGCCTCGAAACTTGGCTTGAGTCAGTGTGCCGAAAAAGTCATCACCGGGATTAGCTTCCGCAGCGTCAAACGTTTCGTTCAGGTATGTTTCTAGGATGCTGCCACGCTTTGTTTCACCTTCTTGCGGTTGAAAAACGTGGATGCCCCATTTAATCCAAATGGTCGCTTCAGACTCTGGCATGTTGAGCAAATGCGTCAACGCACGCGATTGAATAGGTAAAGCAAATTCAGTGACGGCATCAAAGGGTGCGCCGCCATTTAACGAGTCGAAAGCTGATTCAACCAGTTGCTTAACTTTTGCGATCACTTCCGGATTCTTGGCACGAAGAAAAAATGGATCCGTGAGTTTTCGATATTCTTTGTGGGAGGGCGGATCTGTCTCAATCGGCAACTGCCGAACCGAACGCATTTCTTCTTCTGAAGGAATAGGAACTCGAAAGGGTGCGTCGGAACTGAACTGTTCCCAATCCGCAGCAGCGCGTCTAACCTCCTCATGGCGAAGCAACATCGTGATCATCTCTCCCGAGAAAGGACATCGCATCACGCCCTTTTCTTTACGAGCCTCTTTGAAGGGATCATCTTGAGCTCTTTTCGAGGGTTGCATTTTCCAATCCGAAGTAAAACGGGCAAGGATAGTGAGACCGATTTTGGCACGGACTCTCTGGAAAGTGTCTACTGATGATACTTGATTTACAGGTTAACGCGCAAGTTGAATGACAAATTGCTCAAT
>CAYTPS010000536.1:0-2797 GCA_964439245.1 uncultured Pirellulaceae bacterium
GCTTCATTCTGGGTTCTAACGGCAACGGAGACTAGTGTTGTGGTCGCCGTCTCCGATGTAGCCACCGGAAAAATCATCGCAACCAGTCCGCCCGTAAAATCAGATGCCAAAGATGACTTCACTGCCGTCGCCAACGTGTCAGGGCTTACCCCCGACACCAAATACACTTATTCCGTGTCTCTCGGCGGTGAAGCTTGCCCGCCGGAAAACAAACAACAATTCCGCACATTGCCCGCCAAAGGGGAGGCAGGAAAATTTGTGATCGCGTTCGGAGGAGGTTCCGGCTACGTACCGCCAAACGAACGTATGTGGGACACTATCGGCAGCTTTGACCCACAAGCGATCCTTCTGATGGGCGACAATGTTTACATCGACGATCCGGAATCGGTCGTCATGCAACAATACACCTACCACCGACGCCAGTCGCGGCCGGAATGGCGAAAACTGACGGCGCGAAGCCCAGTGTTTACGATCTGGGACGATCATGACTTCGGCACAGACGACAGTTGGGGTGGAGCCGATATTGATGTTCCCTTTTGGAAGAAGGACTGGGTGTTCCCCACCTTCCGGCAAAACTGGGCCAACCCTGGCTACGGTGGCGGGGACGAAAACCCGGGCTGCTGGTATGCGTTCCACATTGGCGATGTCGATTTCATCATGCTCGACTGCCGCTACTACCGAACCAGCCCCCGAGGAGCACCAGCAACCAGAACCATGCTGGGCCCTGTCCAAAAGAAGTGGCTCAAAGAACAACTGACCGAGCTCAAGGGAACATTCAAAGTCATCTGTTCGTCAGTGCCGTGGGATTTTCGCACCAAAGGCGACAGCACCGACACTTGGAATGGTTACCGGCAAGAACACGAAGAGATACTGAGTTTCTTGGAGGCCGAAAAGATCGAGGGAGTTATTCTGATGTCGGCGGATCGTCATCGCTCTGATGCTTGGAAGATTGAGCGTCCAAATGGCTACGATCTGTACGATTTCAACTCATCCCGTCTCACCAATCAGCACGTTCATCCAACGATGGAGAACCAGGGAGCCATCTTCAGCTACAACGCATTGCAATCATTTGGCTTGGTTATATTTGACACGACGGTTGAAGATCCCCAAGTAACCTATCAAGTCGTCAACATCGACGGGGACACGCCGCACTCAATCACGGTCAAACGCAGTGAGCTGAAATCGAAAAATTAATGGAGCGACCTCGATCGAGATGCTCTTAGTGGTTCAATTGGCCTTCTTTTGCTTGCGCCACAGCCAAGGTGCAATCGGTGTTTGGCTATCGCTCCACAGGCCACGTTTTGCAGCTCGCGCTTCGAGCTCCAGCTGATGCAACTCCAGATCACCACTGTAGGCCTTGTAGTGCCAAGCAAAGCCTTGGCGGATCATTTCAGCATTTGCGATCAGTCTCTCTTCTTGCTCGGTTGGCAGTAGCTCGAGAAACCCTAACGAGCGTCCGTAACGATCCTTGCCCGTTTCAAGCACAACAACGTCACGCCCTTTGAGTATTGCTCCAAGGGCTTCTTTGGCTTTTTGGCCAAACGCTTGTTTGCTCTCTGGAGTGTCGATACCGACCAGTCTAACTTTGACCTGTTGTTTGTCTTTATTGAGCACCTTTACCGTATCACCATCAGTAATACCGACCACCCGCGCTAGCCAAACGGCTTGTGTACTCTCGCTAAAAACGATCTTCCTTCTTGCGGCGTCTGCGCGATCCGATTGTTCATCGAGCCAATTTTGTCGGTGCCTTTTGCTCCATGTCCTCCACTCCCAGGGAGCAACCGCTGCCTCAGACCAAAGATTGAGCTTAGCAGCTTTCGCTTCATCTTCGAACTGTTGACGCCGCTGGTCAGTTGATGTGTTGATATTGTGCCAAGCAAGACCGTTTTTTAGTAAATCGAAATCAACGCGCTGATCTCCCACAGTCAGATCGCACGAGACACTAGGCTGTCGATCGACCACACTGGCCAAAACAGTTTCTCCTTTCACACGCTCGTTCAGATATTCGGCGGCACGCTTGTGGAATGCTTGACCGCGTGCGGGCAACTCGATTCCAGCGATAAGTATCTTGTGCCGCTTGTTGGCGCGGACGATCATCAAATAGCCCTCGGGCGAAACATTGGCTACAACAGCTTCAAACTGATTGGGAAGTTCGTGTGCTTTGGCGTAAGCGCGATCGCTGCTTGAGAGTTTGGCCAAAGGAATCAGCTTTGTCTTCCCGTCCGCCTGGCGAAGTAGCACACCTTCATCTTTCACTTCCACCAGACTTGCCACCAATTCGTACTTTCCCGATACGTCAGTCCACGTGCGTTCTTCAGCGCGCAGTCGCGGAAGAACAGAAAGAGACATAAGGATGAACGCAACTAGGGCTTTGATATGCATATTGGCCTCACTGAGCAAATGCGGGTAGCGGTGGCGTTGTAGACACAGATTCAACTAGGACTTAGGTCGCATTCTGGGTCTGAGAAAGCTGCACAGACTGCTGTAGTGACCTCCCAGCCAATTGTCTGACAGCGCGGTCCTTCGAGAGCATTCGTTAGAAAACGGGGGCAGTTCGCCGGCCTACGAAGAAAGCCTGAGAAACCGGGTTTCTCAGGCTTTCGGTGTAATGATGAGAGAACTTGGACCTGTTGTGCCGATTGTGAGGCGTGCTTCCAAGCGTCGGAATCCGCTGTTGGGAGCTCAACTTCTGACAGCGGACCAAAGAAAAAAGGCTCAAGAAACTTCGTTTCTTGAGCCTTCAAAATACCGGCTAGAGGACTTGAACCTCCACTCCCAAAGGGAACTTGATTTTGAA
>CAYTPS010000537.1:0-1032 GCA_964439245.1 uncultured Pirellulaceae bacterium
GCCTTGACTTTGAACTTGCCTCCAGCTAACTCGCATTTTACCAACCGGACTTTGCTTGCATTGGGCTTGTCCTCTTCCAGCACGAATTCAATTTCTTTTTCACTTGGAAGTAGAACGATTGGCTGATCGCCACCAATCTTCACCTGTAACTTGTTTGGTTCAGGTAGATTCAAGATAACGTCAAAAGACAGGTCGAGTTTAGAAGCGTCAATTTCTTCACTGTCTATTCTCAGACTAGCACTAACAGCATGCGTTGCGAATTGAGCCTCGTTTTCCTTGTCAAAAAACAATTTGGACAATTCTTCCAATGATGAATCGGCAATTTGCCGGAAGACGTTCTCTATCTGAGTCGCGACATATTTTTCGACCGGTCCTTTGAGGGTACTTATGGCCGAAAGTTTGCCCTCAACAAACTTTGCATTTACACATTGAATTCCCAAGTCCTCGTCTTTGAAGGCAACTTTGATTCGTGCGGAAATTTCAGCGGGGGATTTCTCCGGTTTTTTGTAGTTGATTTGCTCGATTGAAATCAGCGCCCACGGGCATTCGAAGGGAGGCAAGTCTTTGGCGAGTCGATCTAATTCATCAACTGCGATTTGCGTTAACAGTTTCTTTAAAATCGCAGCAGGTTGGTCTTTTCCGTCAACAGAAACTTTCAATCCAGATCGCTTTAGCTCAGCAAGCAAATCAAACTTTACAACCCGTTCTCTTTCAAAGAGATTGAACTTGATCGTTGTGACCGCAGACATTTTTCGAAGAGAATGAACCGTGGGTTCAATCACAACGTTTTGCTGATTGGCAAGTTCGCTCGGAAGGACGGACTGAATCCAATCACGTAAATGATTTTGAAGTTTTTGTTTGTCAGATTCAGCTACGTCGGCATTCAGGAAAATGTTTCGAAAAGTATTCGCAGAACTATCGAAACTTAACTGAATACCCTTGATGCCTATCGGAATTGGTTTCGTTCCAACAAGCAACACTGAAACATTGAAATCAGCGGATATCGCCTTTTCGGTTATCGCAAGTAGTATT
>CAYTPS010000537.1:1042-1612 GCA_964439245.1 uncultured Pirellulaceae bacterium
AAACGAATTCGATTTTCTTGTCAGAGAAACTTGCCTTTGAGAAATTCACTTCGGAACCCTTGATCGAAAGTGTGGCCAATTTCATCTTTTTGGCTTTGTCATCCTCTCCACCGAAAATCCGGATTTTTACTTTGGAAGTTGATAGCAAGTTCCCCAGTAATTTTTCGATCTCAACCAAGTGGAGGAAAACGTCAAACTCTCCATTTATTGTCTCGAGATCGAAGTCTTGCCAATTGTCCGAAGCACTAGAGTTTTCGGCATTGGCTTCGCCAAATGAAATGGACTTGGTTTCGACCGAGCAAAACTCTGAGACCGGGCCCAGTTGTTTCAGAGCTTCAAATGTTGTTTCATCAATAGCTGTTCTCGAGTTTATATTTAACCCATCCTTATTGATTCGGAATGCTGGAATCTGCTTCTGTGGCTCCAACTTGCGGAGAGCTCCTGAGTGAGTTGTTTCCGAAACTGCCCGAAACGGAATTCGGTAGTCCCCTATAAGAATATTGGCGTCAAAGGTGACACCTTCTTCAGAAAACACGAGGCGACCATCTTCCTTGTAACGCAGCCCAACAT
>CAYTPS010000537.1:1622-2782 GCA_964439245.1 uncultured Pirellulaceae bacterium
GCCCAACATCGTAAACCCGCGTAATGAGAATAGGCATGTTGGGTATTGCTTGGCGTTCCAGTTTTGCTCGAACGAGAAGTTCTAGTTGTTCCTGCGAATCAATTGTTTGGCCCAACAAATCCTCCAACAAGTCCAGAAAGAGCTGAGCAAGTTTGCCCGTGGCATAGGTTTTCGCCGCATCTTCCAATCCCTTTGTATCAAGATGAAATCCACTCTTCGATGCAGAAAAAGGAACTCTTTCCTGCGACAAAGCCAGAACAAACGCCTTTGCTTCATTTTCCAAATTGAAGTTTTCGAGAATTGTGTCGTTAGTTTTTTTATTGGCCTCGTCGCCTTTCAATACGACTTTCATGAATCCCTTGACTTTTATGTTCTCCAAATCATCGAGATTGATCGGCTTGTCAATTTCTATCTGTATAGCACTCTCATCTGAAAAACTTGTCAGCTCATAAAGTGCCAAGTTTGCATACTTACCAAGTAGCAAGCCTGCGTTCGTGGACAACAGATTTTCGACTTGCTCCTTATCGGCATCCTGCAAAGACACACCGTTTCGAGAAACGACTGTATTCAAAATGCCGTCTGCGGGCAAAGATCGAACAACCGCGATAAGCAATTCTTGGTATAGATCCTCAACACCGAAATCGTTGGGCTTTTCTACCTCTCCGCTTTTTTTCTTGTTTGCCACTTTGTTCACCGAAACTTTTTCTATCGGGAACTTCTTTTTCCATTCCCCAAGGTCCACTGCCAGTGGAACTTTGATATCGAATTCTTGATCTTTACTGGGTAGGAGTACAGTGATTGGGTTTTGAATGGTTACTTTTGTAGCTGGACGTCCGCCTTTAATTACGATCGAAGGGAGCGGTAGCTTCTTGTTGAGAAAATCCCGAATACTGGACTCGGCAACTTCGATAGTTTCACGCTCAAGAAAGACCTTTAAATCTGATATCGAAGAATCAAAGTCATTCGTATTTAGGAGTAAATTGGTAGTTGCTCGAATTGCAAACGGCTCAGTCAATAACATATCGACAACAATTTGAACCAAGTCTTCATTGGGATTTTGGTCCAAGTCCACCTGAAGCTGTAAGACACCCGCTCCCTTTCCAAATTCGAAGTCGATTTTTCGACCATTTAAGGCAGCCAAGACAGCCCGCGCAAGAGAC
>CAYTPS010000538.1:0-2772 GCA_964439245.1 uncultured Pirellulaceae bacterium
GCTCAGGGATGGTGAAGATGATCCGTAGTTTTTCTAGCATCGTCTGTTTCCTAAAATTGGCTGCGACCACTAGGCCAAGCCGAATTTTCGATAGTTTTTATAATGTCCGTTATTGAGCATGACAGGCGAGACACCTATCTCACTCCCACGTTCGCGCCGAGAAATCTAATCTTCGAAAGTCCCGAAAATTGTCGTTAAAAAATCGCTTCGCGGCAATACCGGCTGAGCCGGAGTACGCACTCGATAATCAAAAAAAGGCGAATTCCAAAGTCATTGGTGACCGAAATTCGCCTTCTGTTGATTGGTTAAATGGAAGCCTAATTCCCAGCCGCCTGAGCAGCTTTCTTAGATCCCATCTTATTCTTGACGACGGGTTTGGCCCTCGCCAAGACAACACACTTGCCACCGGCCTTTTCAATTTTTTCTTTAGCCGATTTGCTGAACTTATGAGCCGAAACGGTCATTGCTTTGGTGATTTCACCATTGCCCAAAACCTTTAGCTCATCGTAGCGGTAATTCGCCAGCGACTGCTCTTTGAGTGAGGCAGGTGTCACTTCGGCACCCGCATCGAATCGCCGCTCAAGATCGGCAACGTTAACCTCTCCCACGATGGGAGCAAATTTGTTGAAGAAACCTCGCTTGGCAACGCGGCGAATCATCGGCATGGCTCCACCTTGGAAGGTAGGATGCTGAGAGTGTCCGGCGCGAGAGCGTTGACCTTTGTGGCCACGACCAGAAGTTTTACCTAATCCAGAACCCGTGCCACGACCAATGCGTTTGCGTTTTTTGTACTTGTGAATGCCTTCATTGACGTCGTTTAAATTCACAGTTCGACTCCTCTCAAGTTTTCAACATCCTCTTTGGTTCGCAGGCGTGTCAACGCTTCGATCGTTGCCTTGACCAATGTCACAGGATTGTTGCTGCCGAAGCTTTTCGTCAGGATGTTTTTAATGCCAGCTGCTTCGCACACCGCGCGAACTGCAGAACCGGCGATGATACCTGTACCGGGACCCGCTGGAAGCAAAACCACTCTGGCAGCTCCAAAGCGTCCGTCCACTCGATGCGGCAATGAACCGTCAACGATTGGCACCTTGACCATGGATCGCATGGCTTGCTTGGTTCCTTTTTCAACGCTCGGTTGAACCTCGTTGGCTTTTCCATAGCCCCAGCCGACTTTCCCCTCACCGTCACCGCAAACGACCATGGCGGCAAAGCTGAAACGACGTCCACCTTTTACTACCGCTGCACAGCGTTTGATTTTGACCGTTCGTTCGATCGTACCTGATTGATTGTCTTGTGCCACAATAACCTCGTTGCTATGAATCCCGACCTGTCAAACCACTCTGGCGGGAAAAAGTGTTTTTAAAATGTTTTCTTAAAAATCCAATCCACCTTCACGGGCGGCGTTAGCCAATTCAGCCAGACGTCCGTGGAATTTGAAACTGCCACGATCAAATTTGACTTGGGTCACACCCGCGGCTTTTCCGCGTTCAGCGATCGCTTCACCGACGATTTTCGCCGCTGCACAGTTTCCACCGTATTTCACTTTACCAGCCAGATCCTTGTCGCGAGTGCTGGCAGATGCCAACGTTTTGCCCGCGTCGTCGTCAATCAGTTGGCAGTAAATGTGCTTGTTGCTTCGATGCACGGTCAAACGAGGACGCGTCGCATCACCACGAATTCCCTTACGGACTCGATTGGATCGCCGCCAGCGCTGTTTGTTTAGAAGTTTTTGTTGTCTCACCGTAATCTCGCTTTTGTATCTTTGTTCTGTCTAACAGACGTCTCAACTTGGCTCTAAAAGAGCCCGACCATTCACTACGCTTTCGCCGACTTACCAGGCTTGATCTTGACCTGCTCACCCACGTACCGAATTCCCTTGCCCTTATATGGCTCCGGCTTTCTCAACGCTCTGACTTCCGCTGCAAACTGCCCAACCTGCTGCTTGTCGCAGCCCTTGACGTCAATATGCGTTTGATCAGGGCAGGTCACTTCCAATCCCGCCGGAACTTCTTTCTTCAGCTCGTTGGCCAAACCAACACGCAGCGACAACGTCTTACCAGATAGTTTGCAAACGTAGCCGACGCCCTGCAGTTCCAATTTCTTCTCGTACCCGTCTTTGACACCGATGATCATGTTCTGGATCACCGCACGTGTCAGCCCGTGCATGGCTCGCGCAGTTCGGACGTCAGAGGTTCGAGAAACAGAAACTTTTCCGTCGTCGACCTTAACCTCCAATTTTGGATCCACAGGAAAGCTAAGCTTACCTTTGGGGCCTTCGACGTTAACGGCATCGCCGCTGACGCTGACTTTCACGCCGTCCAGGACGTTGATGATTTTGTTGCCAATACGTGACATCTGTTCTTTCCAATCGTTCCGACCAACACGGCCAAGAACTACTACATTGTTTTGTTTTCATCTCGCCATCGGATTCCCGACGGCCCTGATTAAATTGTCAAATCAAAACTCTTTGGCTCTCGCCGGTCTGACCGGCGACCAAGTCGTTCTACCAAACCTCACACAGCACTTCGCCGCCCACCTTTTGCTGGCGAGCCTCACGATCACTCATCAAGCCCTTGCTGGTGCTGAGAATCGAGATCCCCAAGCCATTAAGCACCGGACGCAGATCTTTGGCGCTACTGTAAACGCGGCACCCTGGTTTACTGATACGTTTGACGTGCCGAATGACAGTTTCGCCACTTGGTCCGTACTTCAGATCGATATGCAGTTGGCCAACGGGGGCAGCCTCTTCTGCTTTCCAATCCCAGATGA
>CAYTPS010000539.1:0-2747 GCA_964439245.1 uncultured Pirellulaceae bacterium
ATACATTGCTTTACGGTGGATCTCGAACAAAGCCTTATGGTCTAGGTTGTCTTCGGTCGAGACGCCCGGATTGAGCCAGACGCTGCAGATGATTCCCAAGTCGTTGGCTTTTTCTTTGGGGAGCAAACCGGCCCGCACTGCGTCAAGCACTCCGTTGGCAATCGCGCCTTGAACCGTTCCCATCAGAATGTTGGTGTAGCGACTACTTTTGACAGTGACTTTGCTGACCATCAATGTCACCGGACGAACTTGAACATCGGTGTTGAGGATCGCGAAAACCTTCGAGTGCCCGGCCGCTTGGTCGCCTGTAAGTGTCGCGATGGCAGTGCCGACGGGCCCATCTAGTTCGCCAATGACGACCTCAGGTTCAGCAGCTGTAAACGGTGGTCCGCCGGCAACAAGACACTCGCCGGTACGCATTACGATTCGGTCACTCATGGGGAATTCTCTCTTGGTTTAGTTTGACGGTACACTCAAAAGAATCGAGGTCGTCATTATTCAGATCGCCCGCAGGGAAACAACCGTAGAGCCTCGCGCTTGTCTAATCAGAATCAAGAATGGACAGCTTGGGCGCGATGCGCTCGATTTGGCGGGTCATATATTTGTTGACTTGCGCTGTCGTTTTGAATTTCATCACTGACTCAAGAATTTGTTCGGCATCGGAGATGGTAAGCATCTGCGCCAGTTGTTTGATTGACGGAACAAATGCGGGGCTCATGCTGAACTTTCGCAGCCCCATTCCCATCAGCAACACAAACGCCTTGGGCTTGCCCGCCATTTCGCCGCAGACTGTAATGGGAATGTCGCGTCGGTTACAGGCGGCGATTACGTTCTTGAGCGTCATCAGGACTGCGGGGGCAAGCGGTTGGCACAAGTGGCTGACTTTAGGGTTGTCGCGGTCTGCTGCCATCAGGTATTGAACGAGGTCGTTGGAACCGATGGAAACGAAATCGACCAAATCCAACATAATATCAATGGTCATTGCGGCGGCGGGAACTTCAACCATCATCCCGAACGGCATCTCGCGGCATGGATTACCTTCGGCGGCAAGCGTCTTGTAGGCCTTCCGCATGATCGCCCGAAGTTTTCTCAGCTCCTCGACGGTTGTCACCATGGGGAACATCACGCGCACCGCTTCGGCCGGAAACTCATTGGCCGCTCGGATGATAGCGCGAATCTGTGTGTTGAAAAAATCAGGGTGCTCAAACGAAAGACGAATACTACGCCAGCCCATAAAGGGGTTGGCTTCGTTGTGGTTGTGTCCCAGATAGGCCACCGTTTTATCACCACCAATATCCAGCGTACGGATCGTGATCGTGTTCTTCGGACTGGCAGCAATGATATTTTTGTAGATCTCGAACTGTTCTTCTTCGTCGGGAACGTCCTTGTGAGTCAGGTATAGGTACTCTGTGCGGTACAGGCCTACGCCCGACGCCCCCATGTTTCCGGCGGCTTGCGCGTCGGAAACGCCGTTGATGTTTGCTTCCAGCTTCAGCGGAACATGGTCGGCCGTTTCGGCGGGCAGTTCTCGATTGGAGGCCAGTTGGTCCCGCAGATCGACAAACTCACGTTCTAGTTTACGGAACGCAGCCAGAGATTCGACTTTAGGATTGACCTCGACCATCCCGTGTCGTCCGTCGACCACGATCGTGTCGCCCGTTTTGACCTTACGAAGTATATTCTTCACACCGCTGACCGCCGGGATACCGCGCGAGCGTGCGATGATTGCTGCGTGGCTGGTTTGGCTGCCTGCTTGTGTCACGATTGCGTGGACGTCGATGTCGCCAAAGGCAACTGCTTGGGAGGGAAGCAGTTCATCTGCAATCACAATCAAAGGACCTTCGATGGACGCTTGGTCGAGCTTGAGTACGTCGGACAGATGTGAACTCAGCCGGATGATGACGTCGCGCACGTCGTTAAGACGCTCTTTGAGATAGTCATCTTTTGTTTGGGCAAACAGCGCCGTGTACTCGCCCAGCAACCTATGCAGCGCCGCTGGTGCGTTCATCCGTTCTTCGACGATCCAATTGCGGATTTTATTGGTGAATGCCGCGTCTCGTAAAATGGCTTGATGGACAGCAAAGATCGCGGCCTCGTCATGGCCTACTTGAGCCTCAACTTTCCGCTCCAAAGCGCGAAGTTCGGTGGCCGATTTGTCGCGCGCAACCTCGTACGCGGCCAGTTCTGCCGTGATCTCCGAATCTGCCAATTCCTTGGTGTCCGGATTGACATATATCTCGTGGATCACATAGGCGGTGCCGATGGCGACCCCAGGAGAAACTGCAATGCCACGTCGCATGGAAGCCTTTGTTGAATATACAGAAACAGCTCGCGCTGTTGGGTTGCAAACCGTTGATTTTACCAACTGGACTGCTGTTTTTGCCAGTAAGCTTGAATTCGGTCAATTGTTCCAGAATCGTACTACGTTTACAGGGCAAAAAGGTGACCAATTGCAAGCAAAGGCGCCGTGTTGAGGCAATTTTTGGCGTTTGTTATATTAAATGGGCTATTCCCCCAGTAACCCCCTGCGTCAATTGGTCGGATTGTGATTAAAATGTCCTCTTGAAAATCAGTATGGCTCAGTCATTCCGAAGAAAATTCTCTCAACAACATGCGTTTTTCCCAACTTGACCGGATCACGGAGCTCGAGAAAAACGACTCCATCACGGCCTTAAAATGCCTGTCTTTGTCCGAGGAATATTTGCAGGATCACTTTCCGCGATTTCCGATCATGCCGGGTGTGTTGA
>CAYTPS010000540.1:0-2743 GCA_964439245.1 uncultured Pirellulaceae bacterium
GTATGATCGCCAACGGCTATCCGTTTGAGCCCGGTGATCAGATCATTAGCTACGTTAACGAATATCCAGCGAACCATTACCCTTGGGTTCTTCAAGCGAAGAATCGTGGCGTTGAACTTATCCTGTTGTCGGACACTGACGTCGTTCAAGAGGATCGCCCCTACACCGATAGGATTCCCGATTCATTTGCACGCGGCTGGTCTTTGGAAGAGCTCAAGTCAAAAGTCACTGATCGCACACGCATCATCGCGCTCAGCCATGTTCAGTTCACCAGTGGGTATGCCGCCGATCTTGAGGAACTGGGAGCGTTTTGCAATGAGCACGATATTGATCTGGTGATCGACGCGGCACAGTCGCTTGGTTGTTTGCCTGTCTATCCGGAAAAATGGGGCGTCGCAGCAGTTGCATCAGCAGGGTGGAAATGGCTGCTGGGCCCGGTCGGAACTGGGGTGATGTACACCAGCCCAGAATTCAGGGACAAAATTGCGATCACAATGAGTGGCGCAGATCACATGGTGCAAGACACCCAGTATCTGGACCATACGTGGAATCCTTATACGACCGGGAGAAAATTCGAGTACTCAACTGTGTCCTATGCCCTGGTGGACGGACTTTCGGTCGGTGTCGAAAAGGTTTTCTTGCCTCACGCGCCCGAGGCGATTCGAGATCACAACTTTGCCATGCAGGAACTAGCGCTTGAAAAATTGGACCATGACAAATACCAAGCGGTAGTTCATCAACCGAAATCGCGGTCGGGGATTCTGTCTCTTATTCCCAAGGTCTCCAATGCATCTGCGATCACCGCGGAACTTGAGAAACAGAACATTGTGATGACGCCGCGGGATGGATACATCCGTTTCGCGCCGCACCTTTGCACGACAGAAGATGAGATCGTCGCGGCTGTCGATGGCCTGAACAGAATATGATCCGCTGGGCAGTCACTTCGCTGATATTTGTGGCGGTGGCGAGCGCGTTGATCTACCGCGCTGGCGCGTCGTCATCTTCTAAGGAACTAGCCTTCAGTCAATCGCCGGCAAAAATAAATCTGTTGTGTGCTGCCGGGTTGGCCCCGGTGATGACTGAATTGGTCGGTGCTTATAAATCTAATGTCAAAGTTGATGTCAGCTACAAGGGATCGGCACAATTGGTTGCCCTCTACCGAATCGCCCAATCGGGAGATTTATTGATTGCGGCCGACACTTTTTATCACCAAACCTTGATCGACCAAGGACTCTGCAGTCCCGCGGTCAGCGTCGCTTATCAAACGCCTTGTTTGGTGGTCGCAAATGACATCGCTGATCTGGGCACTCCGCTTAAGGCGTTGGCGTCTGGCAAGTTTCGTACGTCGATTCCCAAACGCGCGCACGCTGCGATTGGCCGGTTAGTGGCCTCTATCGAAGGTGCAGAACAGTATGACGAATTCGCCCGGCAGGCAACCGTAACGCGTGAGACGGTCAGTCAAGTCGCCGGCGATGTGGACCAGGGGATTGTTGATGTTGGCATCGGTTGGAACACGACGGCGCTTCAGTTTGAAAATGCGAACACCTGGAATGTCGAAGCTTGGCAGCAGCACCGCTCGTGCATCGGCATTTCGATTTTGTCTTCCGCAAAAAACGTCGATGCCGCACGGGAGTTCGAGCAGTTTCTGGTCGGCGGAGTCGCAAAAGCGATTTGGAGGCGGCACGGCTATGCTGTGGATGAAGATTTGGCCGAGGTACATCCATGACACGTGCCGACCGAAATTTCATTGCCGTCCTTGCCGCTGTCGCCACAGTCTACGTAGGTTTGCTGTTGGCGATGGTGCTGGCGAATTTAACTTTGATCGCCAGCGATTGGTCGTCTGCTTGGTCAACGCTGGCTCGGCCGGAAATTCAGCAAGCAATTCTACTTTCGTTGGGAACCAGCCTGTTGAGTGCCGTTTTGAGCGTTTGGATTGGAACGGGAATCGCTTACTTGGTAAGTCGGCAACCGTTTTATGGTCGACGCTTGATCGATTTCCTGATGGACTTGCCCATCTTTCTTCCGCCTTTGGTCATTGGTATCAGTCTACTGATTCTGTTTCGCCGAACACCGTTGTCGATGCTCGATAGCGTGATAGGAATTGCGTTTTATGTGCCGGCAATTGTGTTGGCTCAAACGGTAGTCGGTGTGGCGTTTGTGTACCGAACGATGAAGGCTACTTTCGATACCATTTCGCACCGTCAGGAAAGCATTGCGCAGTCGTTGGGATGTTCTCGGTTTGGTGCCTTTTGCAAAATCACGCTGCCCCAAGCGCAGCAAGGACTCGTCACCGCTGCGGCAATCGCGTGGGCGCGTTCTTTTGGAGAATTTGGGCCTGTGCTAGTTTTCGCTGGCAGTATTCGAGGTCGCACGGAGGTCATGCCGGTGTCGATCTATTTGGAGTTGAATTCAGGTAATCTTAGCGGGGCGGTAGTGATCTCGTTGGTTATGATTGGTGTTGCCGCTGTCGTTTTGCTGGTCGCGCGTGTCGCGGCAGATGGCTGGCGAGGAGGCGCGTCATGATCGAGCTGAGCAATGTGAGTATCCGGCGTGGTAGCTTTCACCTGAAGAACGTTTCGATGAAGATCGATGAAGGCGGTCTGCATCTTTTGACCGGGGAAACGGGGGCAGGCAAGACTTCCATCGTCGAAGCGATCTGTGGACTGCAGCCAGTGGAGTCGGGAATGGTCGCTTTGCGCGGCATGGACGCTACTGTGACCAGTCCCGCGGGGCGATCGGTGGG
>CAYTPS010000541.1:0-2725 GCA_964439245.1 uncultured Pirellulaceae bacterium
CCTGAGGAAAAAGGAGTAGCGTGGCGATAGTTGACCGCGGATCATATGAGTGACCGTTATGAGCGGTACATCCAGAATCAATACTACGGGGTGCATCGGGGAAACTACTCTCGATCCAACAGAATTACGGGCACAGGGCATGAGGTTTGACTCACCCGCAAAGTCGCCTGCCGTACTTGTTCAAAACCTCGAAATTGACCGGGAAATCGATTGCAAAAGGTGCTCCGAATTCCAGCCATCGAGTTCGTTTCCGAGGTGACCAAATAGAAAAAATCCACAAAACATTGGTTTTGGCCCCCCCGTATATGGCTGATGTCGCTACTGACAGCAGCGGCGTTTTCCCGGAGAACTTACCTAAGTTCCTCAGCTCAAATTGATTGAAAATTCAGCAGCAGCCTTACAGAACAACAGTGTTGAGATTAGAGGGGGAGGGCTTAGTTCAACGAGCGATATAGATTCCGATGAATAGTGTTTATCAAGCGAAATCTTGTGAAAACCTGAAAAACGCTAATCGAATTCATGGCTTACCATGCAATACGGTGGGTAATGCGACGCTGGTTCAATGGGCAACCTCTTTAGCTTTCTGGATCCATCGTGTGACTCCCTCTTCAATTCCCATCTACTTATAGGGCTCTCGACATGCTCCCAACAAACCAGGGTTCTATCCCAAAATCCTTTTTTGAATCACTTGAAGATCGCGTATTGTTTGATGGAGTTCCAGACGCGACGTTTATCCTGCCTCAAACGGACGCGCAACAGCCCTTACCCGCTCAGGCGCATGACCTTTCTGAAGCCCAACTCGAGGGACCGCGTGAACTGATCCTAATTGATGCTGGCGTCGCGAACACTCAGGATCTTCTTTCAGGGATCCTCGAATCGAGATCCGATAGAACGATAGAAATTCGCATGTTGGATGCCGACAGTGACGGCGTACAGCAAATCACAGACATCCTCGCTGCTAGCGACAGTCAGTACGACGCAGTGCACGTCATCTCTCACGGAGATGAAGGGAGAGTCAATCTCGGAAATACCGAATTGAACTCACAAAATTTCGCTAGCTATGCGGACGAGCTAGCTTCATGGTCTAACGGTCTGACCGAAGACGCCGACCTATTGTTCTACGGTTGCGAGCTTGCCGGAAATGAAGCGGGCGAATCGTTTATTGAGTCCATTAGTGCGATCACAGGTGCCGATGTTGCGGCGTCAGAGGATTTGACAGGGCACGAGTCGCTCGGCGGCGACTGGGAATTGGAGAAACAGGTTGGTACAGTTGAAGCTCAAACATTGTCGGCGATCAACTATGCTGGCGTTTTGACACCAACGATTACCGCTCCGGCAGCGCAAGATCTGGTAAACCCCGGTGGTACGACTACTTTCTCAACAGCAAACGGCAACGCAATTACGGTCAGCAATCCAACGGCTCCGACGGCCGAGCTGATTGCGAAAATCAGCACCGACATTCCCGGCGGCACGCTTACTCTTGCCCAGACTACCGGACTAGTCAGCGTCTCACGCGACGGTTCCCAAGAAGTTGTCATCACCGGTACACCCGCAACTTTGAACGCTGCCCTGGACGGATTGGTGTTGGTAGATCCAACTGGGACTTCCACTCAGAATAGCTACGCGCTGGATGTGAACGTCTATCAAGTTCAGGATGCTAATTTTATCAACGGTGGGTTTGAAGATCCAGATTATCCAAATAACGCCGCGTTTCATTTGGTTGATGAAGGCTTGGTCCCCGGATGGGAAACATCTGCATCCGATGACCTAATCGAGATTTGGGAAACGGGGCATAATGGCGTCGCGTCCTACGAAGGCGATCAACATGCTGAACACAATGCAAATGAGGTTTCAGCGCTTTCGCAAGTCTTTACTCCCACGGCGGGTTCAGATTTGACATTCACGTTTGCTCATCGCGGGCGTTCGGGTGTGGACACGGTAAATATTTCGGCAACGGATTTGGGCGCCGATGGCGTTGTCGGCGGCGGCGATGATTCTGTCATGTGGTCAAATACATTTGCGACGGACAATACCGATTGGAGGCAGTATGTCGTCGAGATGGGGACTGCATCGGGTAACCCTATACTGTTTGAATCAAATTCCGTTTCTGCTGCCGGTGGCAACCCAACAGTTGGTAACTTCCTGGACAATGTGCTGGTTTTTGAGTCATCATTGAAAGACGCGGAAAGCGTCGAGCTATTTTATGGAACAGCTGACCTAGTGACGGTCAAGACTCTCGTTAGCGGCGATTCGACACCCAACGTGGGCGACACGGTCACTTTCGAAATTTCTATCACCAACAATGGGCCAGATGCTGCATCGAATGTCTCACTAACAGACCTTCTCCCTGCTGGTCTGACTCCAACTGCCAATAACGGTAGCGGTGGGCTACTTGGTACGTATGATTCAGTCACCGGTGAGTGGACGATCAGCTCTTTGGCCAGTGGCGCTACCGCCACTCTTACATTGGAAGGCACCGTTGATGCAGGTCAGGGCGGTAACACAATCACCAATACAACCACCGCTGCAACGTCCGCCCAAAACGATCCGTCGACTGCTGGCGATGACTTGGAAGAGAGTATTGTGGTCAATGAGATCGCCGATCTAGTAACCGTCAAGACGCTTGCCAGTGGAGATTCCACTCCAGATGAAGGCGACACGGTATCGTTTCAGATCGAAGTGACGAACAACGGTCCAGATGCTGCCACGAATGTGTCTTTAAGTG
>CAYTPS010000542.1:0-2723 GCA_964439245.1 uncultured Pirellulaceae bacterium
AAATTGCGATCCGATTGTTAGATGTCCACGACCATGCATGCAGACGTACTTCGAAGTCATGACTGGCGGCATCTGCGGAGACCTTTTCAGCCTGCAAGAGAATGTTCTCCTTCGTGGCTGTTAGCGAACGCGAGTTGTCGTCAAGCATTTCTGTTCCACAGCTCGACATCAAACGCCGTAGTTCGTCGCCGTACTCAAGCCAATCGAGCTCACGTGGGCCGGGCTGGAGAAATTTTGAGATTGGTTCACACGTGGTGTGGCCGCAAATGATTACATCGACAAGCCTGTGCTTCAACAGCAATCTCACGATCTCAGTCTGGTAAACGCCTTGCTCATCTGGCAGAACGATGTTACCAAAGTTTTGCACAATCAGTAATTCACCGACCTCAAAGATCGAGTTGCAGTCCGGTTGGTATCCCAATTCAGCGCATGTCACCGTAACCGCCCGGAAACCCGCATTATTAGCATGGGTATTCTTCAAATCATCCTGACTGCCAAACGGAATTTTACTTGCGGCATGACTCCGCGGCGAAAGGTCAGTCATTTTTTTCGTTCTTGGCGGGTTCAAAAAAGATTCTCTCAGAGATCCGAGGTCGGCACGTTGTGAGGAGAATCCTTGTCGAGCCTGATCAAATGGGCTCGCAAAAAAGTGAAGAAGAGTTCGGCAGAAATCCCCTTGCTTTCTGAACGACGGGATTTTAGGCGAAATCCCGTCCGATAAGATTAACTTCGATGATTTAGTCTAAATCAGACACTAAACGTCTGTTGCAACCGCCAACCGGTAGGCGTCGGCTATCTCTTCAGGCTTCTTCACCGAGATGCTCAGATCACGAATCAGACCGTCTTGGATTTTATAGATCCAGCCATGAACGGTCAGTTCCTGCCCTTTGGCCCAAGCTTCTTGAACCATCGTTGTATGGCAAACATTATACGCCTGTTCAACGACATTCAGTTCACACAGTCGGTCAAAACGGGTTGCGTCGTCCGGCTGATCTTTCGATTCCTGCTCGTACTTGAGCCTGACGTCGCGGATGTGCCGCAGCCAGTTGTCGATCAAGCCGTATTGATTGCGTTCACTAGCGGCTTTGACGCCGCCACAACCGTAATGACCGCAGACAATAATGTGCTTAACCTTGAGCACCGCGACTGCATACTCGATCACGCTCAAACAGTTGAAGTCGGTATGAACAACGACGTTGGCAATGTTTCGATGAACAAACACTTCTCCGGGCTCAAGTCCAACGACCTGATTGGCCGGAACGCGACTGTCGGCACAACCGATCCAGAGAAACTCAGGTGTCTGTTGCTTCGAGAGTTCGGAAAAGAACTCGGGTTGTTCGGCGGTTACTTTTCCTGCCCACTCTTGATTGTTTTTGATTAGATCAGGAGGCACCTTCATGATTGCTGTCCAAACTGCTTCTGCAAAAAAATGTGATACTATAAGTAAAGGCGTTTCGAAACCGACGAAAACTCATGCGAATCGGACGATCGTCCCGCGATTCATCAGCGTTCTTAAGTTTCAGTTGTCCAAGTAGTCTTCTGTTGGAAGTCCATGACAGGTTTTGAAACGCTGCAAAACATGCCAAGAATTTTAGATATTTCCGTATTTCGGGCGACCTTGGATAGGGTAGTTCTCTTACTCAAACACACATAAAGTGGCCCTCAATATTCCTTTAGCGTTCCGCGCTCAGCCGACCAAATACATTTTTCGACAAGAATGTTGGTTGTTTCATTGGACGGCAGTAGGTTTCGGTAGAATTTCGTTTTAACGAATCGCGCGGAAAAGATGAGATTTCTGGCGAAATCCACTACAAACTGGCCTTCGTGCGATTGATGTCGCTCACCTCGCCAATGACCAGCAGGATGTCACCGACGACGATGATCGGAATCCTCGCTGTTCGGTGCCGCTATTTGCTTATCCCAGATCTTCGCCCACTTCATACGCCACTGCATAGGTTTATCACAAACAGTGCAAATGTTGAGTGGAAGATTTCCTTTTCCAATTCCTTGTTTTTCTTCGGAAAATTTAGTCCGTGGGCGACATCGTCCAAAGCGTAAAAGCACAAATGGTGGTCACGAGTCCGGCAACGGTGGTCACACCGGCTGCCGGAAGCAAAGAGCAAAACGCGAAGCCGCAAACGTTCCAGGCGAACGCCAGCAGCAGCCCACGAGAGTAGCTGCCGCTGTTGACCGCAACTGCGCGTCTAGCTATCGCTGTCGCAAGCTGCTCACGACTAAACGATAGCCAAGCGTTTGGAATCACGATCTGAGCATATTTTCCGACCCCGACGACACCGCCGGTGAAGCCAATGTCTTTGTGCTGGACCGCGACCGTTTTCGGAACGGAGACTTGCCAAGACTCGATCAGGCCGAGGGCATCGAGTAATTTCTCGTCGCAGGAAGAGTATGCTTTTCGATTTAACAACGATCTGTTGCGGACCACGAAGCAAGCAATAATGGAAAGTGTGATAGCCGCGACTCCGCCGATCTTTCCAAAAAACTGGCTCAAAACGATGATCAGCGATCCAAATAGCAGGAACAGCAACGCCTTTGAAAATGCTGCGACAACATATCTACGAAACCGAGCTCCAAACGTTTCGTTCAACTTGTTGAATTTAGTTGGCAGGACAAATCCACCAAGAAAGTCCAGCGGCATGATCCACAACATTAACAAGCCGGTGATCACGGACAGTTGCAGAAATTCATTTGGCCCAAAGCTTGTC
>CAYTPS010000543.1:0-237 GCA_964439245.1 uncultured Pirellulaceae bacterium
GAATTCCAATGTCACTTTCGATGTCAATCAATTAACAGGCATGCCGAAACTGGAAGAATGATTCGAACTAAGATTGCATAATTACGTGTTTGATCCACGGCCGTTGTCCGGAAGAAAGAAAGCGGACTCCCCTCGTGAATCCGGTACTCACACTGGCAACCCGACGCGTGCGCCGCGTCAGCGAGGCGCGGGCGGAGATCAAATCAGTTCATCCTGACTTACGTTTCGGGTTACCGA
>CAYTPS010000543.1:247-2168 GCA_964439245.1 uncultured Pirellulaceae bacterium
AGTGTTCACTCGACCTCCATTTCAACTTCTTTCCCTCGCTGCGATGCGGCTTCCAGCTTCGCACGTCGTCTTGTTGATTACGGCGGAAACGATCACGGTGCGACGTTCTTGGAGACTCGCATTTACGCAATCAACACTCCCTTGGTGAATGCGGTACTCACACTGGCAACCCGTCGCGTCAGCAAGGCGGGGGCGGAAATCAAATCAGTATTCCTGACTTATGCGACAACTCGCAGAACCGATCAAGATGTTTCACGATTGCGACCAGTGCCCAAAAAGTCTTGGTTCACTGGGACTAGAATGTGCTTCCGTCCACAACATGCTTCCGTCCACAACGCGGCCTAGGAATTTAACGTCGACAGCGAGCAGGTTTTATTTGGGTTACAATTCCAATTCTCGATTCGACTTACAAGGGGAACTGCAGTGAAACTTTCTGAATGGCTTCGAAATGGGGTGTGCGTAATTGTTCTGGCCAGCCTGTCTTGCGCCGGTCTGTCGGTCGCAGACGCTCAACGAGCTCGTCCAATTCAAAGCTCCGGAACGGTTTCCAAAGTTGTTTGGAACGAAGACGGCAATTCGGTTGAATTTACAAATCAGGGCAAGCGATACAGATTCGAATTTGCAACCAAAGAAAAGACCGTTGTTACAGGTAAAAAAGTCGAACAGGGGGATAGCTCTCCAGCGCGTCCGAGCCGTCGACGCCGTGCGAGACAGGAACAAGGCAATACGGGCAAGTACATTGGCCGACCGTCCCGAGGCCGACAGTACACAAAAGTTGAATCGCCAGATGGGAAATGGCTGGCTCAATACAAAGACTGGAATTTAGTCCTTGAGAACAAAGAGTCCAAAGCTGTTGTGCCCGTGACAACCGGTGGCGACGAAAACATTCACTACGGCACGGCCAGCTGGGTTTATGGCGAGGAGCTGAATCAAAACAAAGCCATGTGGTGGTCGGCGGATTCAAAGAAAATCGTCTACTACAAATTTGACGATACTAATGTCGAGAAGTTTTATCTCATTCGCGGATGGTCTGAGGTCAACACTCGGCTCTACCCGGAGTACTACGCCAAAGCAGGAGCCAACAACCCTATCGCCGAACTGTTTGTCTATGACCTCGAATCAAAAGAAACGACCCGTATCGACGTAGGCGGATCGGGCGACGAGTATATCTACGGAGTTCGCTTGTCGCCTTTGGGAGATGTGATGCTGGTCAACTGGACGGATCGACTGCAGCAGCACCTCAAAGTGATGTCAATTGATCTCGATACCGGCAAATGCAAAACCATCATCGAAGAGAAACAGGAGACCTGGCAAGCAAATTCCCCAACGATGACTTTTCTCAACGACAAGAAACGGTTCCTATGGCCGACGGATAAGACTGGATTCACGCACTACGAGGTTCGTGATCTCGATGGTGGCAAATTCCAAACGGTCACTAAAGGTGATTTCCAAATCAACAGTTTTGAGATCCTCGAAGACGACAACTTAATGAGTTTTGTTGCCAACAGTTCTTCTGAGAACCCGTATTTTATGCAATACCATCTTGTCAATTTGGACGGCAGCAACCAGCGCAGAGTCACCACGCTGGAGCATCACCATTCGAATTTTCAACTTTCCCCTGATCGAAAATGGTTGATCGCACAGTACGAAGAAGTCAACGTTCCGCCCAGCACGGCGCTCTACAGCACAGACGGAACATTCGTGGCGAACCTTGCCGAGTCCGATGCTTCGACAGCGGCGAATTTGGCTGAGATGTTCACATTCAAGTCGGACGATGGAAAGTTCGACATCTACGGTGTTCTCTATAAACCGGAAGACTTTGACGATTCGAAGTCGTATCCAATCATCAATTCACTTTACGCCGGTCCCGGATCGCGAGAGATTAGTGCATCTTATGTGAGCCGAACTCGACCCGAATGTG
>CAYTPS010000543.1:2178-2721 GCA_964439245.1 uncultured Pirellulaceae bacterium
TGCACGCGGTTATCTGGTCGTGAAAGTAAACAATCGTGGAACCGGAGGGCGAGGCAAAGCGTTTCTTGGCGCGACATATCTGCGGCTAGGGGACGTTGACATTCAAGACCATGCAGACGCCATTCGCGAGCTTCGAAAACGCGCTTACGTTGACGGAGATCGTGTCGGAATCGTTGGCCATTCCTACGGCGGTTTTATGGCTGCGATGGGAATATTCAAACACCCCGACGTTTACACCGCTGCCGTCGATCGAGCGGGGCCAACGGACTGGCGAAACTACGATACGATCTACACCGAGCGATACATGAGTACGCCGCAGCTCAATAAAAAAGGATACGATGCTGGTGCGGCCATGACTTACGTGAAAGACTTCAAAGGCAAACTACTGATCATGCATGGGATGCTCGATGACAATGTTCATCCAAACAATGCATTTCAATTGATCGACGCGCTGGACAAAAATAACAAGCCTTACGAAAGTCGCTTTTGGCCCAACGGCGGCCACGGTTTGGGTCGTGGTGCTGGGACAACTCAAAATGAGTT
>CAYTPS010000544.1:0-2702 GCA_964439245.1 uncultured Pirellulaceae bacterium
CCATTGGACTATCCTCGTACCATTGACCATCCTCACACTCGGACTCGTTCTACTCATCAGACCAAGAGCATGCATTTGCTGCAAAAGAATCAGAATGACATGAGGACCAAAACGATGCTGGGTTAGGCTAAGATTTTTTGTGGCAAAAAGATCGCACATTGTTCCCGACTTCGGTAGAATGTAAGCGCACGGTGAACTACGTCTTGGCATTTCTTTCGTTTCTTCGGATGTCGTCGATGTTCCAACGATGCTGCGGTTTTGCGATGAGCCACTTGTCTGGCAACAACGCTACAATCGCACCTTTGTCTGGCTTGCCGGCAAGCTTCTGCAGCACGTCCTTCATGTAAGCCCATGGTTCGACGCCGTTGCGTTTGCAACTCGCAATCAAGCTCATCAGAATCGCAGCACGATCACCCGCTGCGGGACTTCCGACGAATAACCAGTTCTTGCGACCAATTGCCACCGGACGCATCGCTCGCTCGGCCGGGTTGTTGTCGATCGACAACTCGCCCGACTCCACATAACGATTCAAAGCCGACCACTGATTCCGCGTGTACGTCAACGCCTTGCCAATCAGGCTCTTGGGCAGAAACGATTGTTCGTCAAGCCAATCGCTGAACTCGGCCAGCAAGGGCAACGCATGCTCCTGACGTGCGGCGTGGCGTGAACGCGCATCGGCATCACCAGTGGCACGCTCGATCTCATACAAACGGCCAATGAACGACAACGCATGATGGGCATTCTCTGGATCCTGTTCCTTTGCCTTGTGCCAGTAGCGACGGCAATGAGCCCAGCAAGCCACCTCAACGATCTGGCCATCGGATTCAAGATAAATTCCGTCGTAACTGCTGTAGGCATCGGCCTGCAAGTATCCTCTGTAACCCGTGAGGAACTTCGCCGGGCCATCGCGAGAGCGGTCTTCAGTAAAGTCGTAAACCGTGTAAGGATTACTCGCGTCGCCAAGGTAAGCCCAGAAGCGGGCCGTGCGAGTGTGCTTCAGGGCCTTGTCGATCAATTTCACTTTCGTGTCGTCGGTGTGGATCACGTTCGACGAAAGAACTCTTTCCCGCATCAACTCAAACAGCGGCCTGCAAAGCTCTGCACTTTGAGCCAGCCAGTCGTAGATCGTGCTACGCCTGATGTTGACGCCGTGCCGTGAGAAGATGTCTTCGAGACGGTAACCGGGAAGGTGATCTCCGAACTTGCTCACAATGACTTGTGATAACAGCCCTGCCGCGGCGAGCCCTTTTTCAATCGGCTGCGGTGGCTTGTTGGCGATCAGTAACGTTGCCTCGTCGTGTTTCCCCGAACAAGCATAGACGGCTCGGCGGTGAACGATGACTTTCATCTTCGCCGGGATATAGTCCAGCTGTTTGCTGATTTCCCAGCGGATACGAGGCATCGCTTTGCCATCGACAGGGCACAGGCGTTCTTCCTCAGGAATCTCGTAATCGATAATTTCTTCTGGGAGCCCGTCGGGAATCACCCGGCCATGGCGTTTACGTTTCTTTTTCGCCTTTCGCTTCGAGTTATCCTCAAGCTGCTCTTCGATGAGCTTTTCCAGCTCGCCGATCTCGAACAATAAAAGCTGATCCGGGTCGACACGCTCTCGTTGCTTGCCGCGGAGGGCTTTGAGGAGCTCAAGTATCTGCTGGTCTTTGGCGGCGAGTTTGTCGCGTTGAT
Organism: uncultured Pirellulaceae bacterium; assembly: GCA_964439245.1. GTDB lineage: Bacteria > Planctomycetota > Planctomycetia > Pirellulales > Pirellulaceae > Mariniblastus. The sequence continues at coordinate 1,684 of CAYTPS010000544.1, forward strand.
CGCTGACCGTTTCGCAGAGCTGCGTGTTGCTGGACTTGAGCTGCGTGTTGGCCGAAGTCAGCTGCGCGTTGCTGGCCACCAGCTTTCGCACCATGGCTTTGAGTGCTTCGACATCCGTTGGCAGTTCTTCCGCGTCCATGCTCTATTGGACCGCGCTTTTGCAAACCGCTTCACACCTTTTTGGGATTTTCTTTTGAGTACCGTTTTCGCTTGCGGGCACTTGAAAGATCGATGCCACCAAGCAACAACGACAACTGCGAATGAGTGATTTCGACGCCGGCCGAAAGTTCTTCTTTGGACTTGGCCCCGTCGGTGGGAAACTGAAACGTTCCCTGCTCCAGCCGCTTGTACCAGATCGCCAGGCCATCGGTGTCCCAGTAAAGAATTTTCAGCTTGTCCCGGTTGCGATTTCGAAACACAAACAGGTGACCCGAAAGCGGATCTTGCTCCAGCATCGTCGTGACCATCCCACTGAGCCCGTCGAAGCCACGTCGCATGTCGGTTGGCTGTGTGCAAAGATGGATTTTGATTCCCGAGAACGCCGCGATCATGATTCTGCCTCGATCTCTGTAAGCACCTGCAAGATCGGCTTGAGCGAACTGGCTTCGTTGGCAAGCGAGATCGTTGCGCCCGCTGGCAGCCGAATTTCGACATGCTCACTGACAGCGGCCAGCGGAACGAAGGCTTCCACGAAGTTGACTGACGGTGCGAGCGCCGTTTCGCTCACGCCTGCTGGCGGGGCATCCCCTGCAGCAGAGGCGGGCTGTTTGAGCTTTCTTTGCCAGTTGTAAAACGTAGCAACAGAAACCTCGATCAGTTCGCAGAATTGTTTAACCGAAAGGCCGCTTTGACGATATTCCTCCAGCCAAAATTGCCATTCAGCTCTCGTGTAACGCGTCGACATAACATGCTCCAAAATCTGAAGCATAAAACTCACGTCAACATGCACTTCGCCGGACGCTTACGGTTGTGCTGCAGTTTGCAGCCAGCCCATACATCGCAAACGCATTAATATAGAT
>CAYTPS010000545.1:0-2701 GCA_964439245.1 uncultured Pirellulaceae bacterium
CAGTCTGGGCCTGTCGATGGAACAACGGCGGTTCTAGAAAAGGGTTCCTTTGGCGCTGCAATGGCGATAAAATCGTCCGGTCTCACGCCCGGAGATGTTGTCACGGTATGGTGGGTCGTGATCCAGAACCCCGACGTCTGCGAGGGCGAGACATGCACACCTGTGGAAACGATGGTGGATGGCGAACTCAGCGATTCCGTCGTGGCACTCGCCGCAAGTGGTATTGTTGCAGAGGATGGGACGATCTCTTTGGCCAGTTATCTGCCCAAGGGAGACGTTGAAGGGAACTTCTTCAATACAACCTTCCATAGCCCGGAAGCCGCAGAGTATCATCTTCCAATCCACAATCACGGCCCACTGGACCCCGAAATCGCGCAAGAAATGCTGAGTAGCTTCCGGGCAGGGTGCACCGATGAAAGCATACCAGAATACTATCCTCAGACGGCTTTGGCCGATGGCGTCAAAGGCAACTTTGAGTGCAAAACCATGCAAGTCGCTACGTTCCCAAAAGGTGAGTGAGTTCTGAGAGATGTTCGTTTCGTCCAGCTAGCCCGGGGCTGGTTACACGGGTTATGTTCCGGTCTCTTTTGGCCCAGTAGATTCCTAGTTCGGATAGCGCGCACTTTCCGGCTTGCAGCAAATGTCTAAAATTCAAGCTGCTGGCGCAGCATTCAAAGCCCATGTTCAAGGTCTGCTACGGGCCATTTACATCGGCGTAATTTGGGCCGAATCCGAAATGCTGCGTCAGCCCCAATGGCGGTTTTGAACCCTTGATGATGGACGTCGCAACATGCTCGAACGTCCGGTTTGAGGGAAGTTTTATGCCAATCCGATTCGCAAGATTCCGGGACTGAACTCGTAGTCTTGTTTGCGGTCGCCATGGGGAAATATCGTCCTAGTCAGGTGCGCGTTTTGCTCTCGTTACACCCCTATTTGACTCAAAACTGGTGTTTCCCTACCCTCTCTTAGGAAGAAGGATAATATGTCAAAACTTATTGCTGCGATATCAATTGCTGGAGCGTTCGCGTATTCGAGTGCAGCCGCGGAGGGTGAATCGGCCGCGGGTGATGTCCGTTATCACGAGTCGTGTCACGCCTGTCATGGGCCGGCTGGCAAAGGGGCCTCAAGCTATCCCAAAGTCTCTGGCAACCCGGTCGAATACACGCGCGAAAAACTAAAGGCTTACAGGTCCGGGCAGAAGTTTGGCCCGAATTCTGCACTTATGATCATGATGGCCAAACCATTGTCTGACGAAGAAATTGAAAACTTAGCAGTTTATCTGAAGGACGCGAAATACGAGTAAACTTCCGTACTAGTAACCGAATAAGAAACTCATTAAAGGGAGGAGCCTAAAATGAAGCTTTCAATATGTAAGTTGCTAGTCGCATCTGCGACATCGGCATTGTTTTTGGGGGGGTCTATTGCTTCAGCGCAAGGAATGGACGTACCTGTTATAGAAGTAACGCCCGTTCTTGAAGGCCTTGAATCGCCTTGGGACATGTCAGTTCGCGCTGACGGTACGATGTTTTTCACAGAAAAATGTAAAGGTCTGTCAATGCGTTCCGCAGATGGTGCGGTGACGAATATTTACGGGATGAAAGGCTCTGAAGGATATTCAGGCGCTGGCGAAGACCTTTTCTGTGAAGGTCAAGCGGGTATGATGGGCGTGGCCGCAGATCGTGACTTTGACCAGAACCGCCGTCTGTATGTCGCATCGACATCTGACAAGTATCACGGCGAAGGGTGCAAAAGTAATTTCGAACGCTGTGACGGTAACATCGTGATGCGTCTCACTCTTAGTGAGGATCTGAGCAGTGTGGCTGACAGGACTGATATTGTTACTGACATCCAATACAAGCCATTCGAGTCCGACCAACCCTTTGGCGGCCCTGGTGCACACAACGGAGGGCGTTTGCGCGTTGGTCCAGGTGGGTATCTTTGGATCGCTGGTGGTGACCGTCACCGAGGCGTTTGCCCGCAATCTCCAGAGTTACTGTGTGGCAAAGTCTTGCGTGTTGATACAGATGGAAACGCCCATCCTGATAACAATCCGCCGGACGGATTTGATCAGCGCATTTACACCTATGGTCACCGAAATGTGCAGGGAATTGACTTCCGTCCCAGCGATGGAAAGGCCTTTACAGCTGAGCACGGGCCATGGCACAGCGATGAAATTACCGCTCTTGTAAACGGCGGTAACGCTGGATGGGATCCTCAGGAAAATACGGCTGGAAGAGGCGCGTGCCCGGATCAGTATTGCGGATATGAGCCAGTGCAAATGGATGGCATGGATCCAGCCGTCCGCGCATCCTATATGCCGATGAGCGACACGCGTTTTGATGACCTCATGCCGCCGACTTGGAACAACAACGGTTGGTCACAAGGCACATCGTCTGCCGCATTTCTGAAGGGTGAAAACTGGGGGATCTATGAAGGTCGGCTTGCAACTGGCGTCCTTGGCATAGGCTTTGGGGGCACACCAATTGGCCAGCGGATCGATATGATCTCAATTACACCGGATGGACTGGCCATCAATGGGATTGCCCGAATGCCGCTTGGCTTTTCAAAGCGTTTCCGCGGTTTGGTGATGGCGCCTGATAACTCACTCTATGTCGCTGTTGATGAAGGTGAAATCTATCGGGTTACGGCAACAAGCCAGCAATAGAGCTTGTCTTAGCATCTGAGCGACATGAAACAGAGG
>CAYTPS010000546.1:0-2691 GCA_964439245.1 uncultured Pirellulaceae bacterium
CGCCATCTGTCAAAGGCAACACTTGAACTCGAGCTGTGTCTATTTTTGACTTCCAAGCCGTTGGCGTAGGAACCATTTTTGTAAGGTGAGTTTTGACAGGGATAGGACCTTTGGAAATTTCATGTTCGCGTAACCCGTACGCAAGTGGCGCTAAACACGTTCAGCCGGCACCGCCCGGGATTTTCCAAGGGCCCGAAATAAGTAGACCTGCGCTTCCCAACAAGACCGTAGGGGTTGACCATGTTTCCAGCTTGCCCAACGGCGAAGGATAGTTTTCTTCACGGTCTTCCTGCTGCGACCAATCAAGAAGCAGAACATCTGCATCAAGTTTTTTGTTATGGTCGAAGTCACTTCTTTTTATGGAGGTTACCGTAGAAAAATGCTGTTCCAAAAACTCCGTATAGGCAGCTTGCCGTTCGTCATCTGTTTCACGACCCAGATAGACGACGTGTAAATCAGATTTGGTAAAACTCTCCGTTTGACAATTTCCCATCGCCGGAAACAAAAGCCAGAGCGCGACGACTAAGGTGAAACGCATGTTTTAACCTAAAAAATGTAATGGGGACGACTGCAGCACAATCTAAAATTGTATCAGTTCCGGCGACTCCAACCTAATCTGCAATGCAGACATTCGACACCAAGTGAGCTAATGTTGGGTCAGTCATTCGATCAGGTTATTTCAGCATTTGTTAAACAAATGAACTCGCGACTGGACGCTTTGAGAACCCTGCCTATCCTTGATTTGACCGGCAATCCATGAGCATGTCGTTCTCCTTTGAGCTTTGCATCACGTGAATTGGACGCAAAAACATCCCGAGCAATTTTCTCCTGAATCTTGCCTTACGTCTTGGCAATGATTCGATGATGCCGGCAAGGGCCCGACGCGACATTGTCCACGCTCAATTCCGGCATGGGAGACTTCTGATGAAAATCTACTTGGTTTCGTTAGTCATTATCGCGATCTGTTTTCAGACAAACGGTCCAGTAACAACCGCACAAACTTGAAGTTGGGACGATGCGGTTACTTTTGGCAATTTCAAACGCATCGAATTAGACGCCGCCGGAATTACCGAGGCCTGGTCAACTTGCACTCATCGGAGATCAGCCTGGGGTCAATGGGACAACGCTGATATCTAATTCGTTGAAGCGCAGGCAAGATCGAAACGCGATGTGAGCCCAGCTTGATCATTGACTGGCCGAACAGGTTCCACGTCAAAGCTAATGCGACCGCAGCATTATCACCGTTTTCTAGCCGACAAGGGCTCTCCACCATGCAAGTTCGCTTTCACCGGCCTTGGTCATGTGGTACGTAGTATTTGCATTGACCCCATTTGTCTTAATGTAGCCGAGCTTTTTCACGCGGTGCAAGTAAGTGCAAACAGCACGACGTTCGCATGCCAGATTCATTTGCTCGTATCCGGCTACCGCATCGTCCAAAGTCATTCCTTCCGGATAGTCACTTAGAATTCCAAGACAAACTGCTGTCGCCGCAGACAGCTTTTTTTGGCGTGTAGATTTGCTCATATTTTCAACACAGTTTGAGTTGTAAAGCATCAGTTTACAGATTCAAAAAGAGAGTAAAAGACAAAATTTGCGATCCTTTACGCCAATCATCAATTTGTTATTCTTCTGTTAAAACTCACGCTTTGACAGGGCCGACCAGCCAAATTCTGCGATCACCCAAGCCAAGCTGATCAGGATTCCCAGTCGCAGTCGCTACCAATGCAATTACTCTCATGGTTCCTCAAAGCTAAATCGACAGGTGCAATCTTTACGCTCGCGTAAGCATGTTTGCGCTCGCGTGAAGCATGGCACCCCTCGACTGTGTATTTCAGGTTTGATCGACCACTAATTTGTTAGCGTTATGTCAAAGACTTCAATCAAATAGTCTTGCGTCGGGATCAAAACGCCCAACGTCAAAGGGATAGCCATCATCGCGATTGCCGCCAAACCGCCTACTCTGTGAGTTCTTTGACACGAACATTCTTGAAGAGAATGGTTCCAGCTTTTCCCTTATGGACTTGAAGTGCAAAGAAGCCTTCTGAGTAGGTACCATCGCCTTCCCAATGAGCTACCGGAACTCCATTGATCCAAGTCTTGGATACATTGTCTTTGCAAGAAATTGTTACCCGGTTCCAATCAGTTTTTTTCTCAGCGGCACGGGCTGCTTTGTGTTCCTTGAGCCACAACGGATAAAAGTAGCCGCCGCAACTTTGACCATAAATGCCACCGGACCAATTCCGCCCCTTCTTGCCTTGACCTTCGATTTCCACCTGAGGACCGAAGACCACTTCAGATTCCAAGCCTTCTTCTTTGCCAGCTTTTGCCTGAGAACGAAACTGGACTCCTGTATTGCCGTCAATTTCAAGTTTCAAATCGCAAGTGAAAACGAAGTTCTTATAATCGGACTTCTTGGTGCACAAATACGTACTGTTGGACCCTTTCACACAAGTTCCAACAATTAACCCATCTCTGATCTCGAATTTACAAGTCCCGCCTCTGGCTTCCCAGCCCGAAAGATCTTTCCCGTTAAACAGCGACTCAAAACCTTCAGACAAATCTGGTTCATCATCAGTGTTTAGCAGCATCTCACTTGGTTTAGGGGCGTTTTCGTTCTTCAGATACTTCGGAATCCAATCGCCTTGAGTTGGATCGAGTTCTTGGCCGTTTGCAACACCGCCTACAATACAT
>CAYTPS010000547.1:0-2690 GCA_964439245.1 uncultured Pirellulaceae bacterium
GCCTAAGGGCCATGTCGATCCCGGAGAAACCAATCGAGAATGCGCACTGCGCGAACTCGAAGAAGAGACTGGAATAAAAGCCGAAGACATCCGTATCGACAAACAATTTAAGTTTAAATCAAAATACAAAGTCAGCTACAAAAAAGAGCCCGGCATCAAGAAGAAGAAAACTCTGATCATCTACTTGGCCGAGCTAACGTCGCCGGTGAAGATTAAGCCCACCGAGCATCAGGGATATTCTTGGATTCCGTGGACGCCACCGCACAAAATTCAGAAAAACACTATCGACCCGCTGCTAGAGCAATTGGCCGATCATTGGAGGGATCAGTAGCGGCAGCCAACGACAGCGCGCAGTTGATGCCGGTTAATCGACAACCTGCCGGCAGCTATAGCTTTGACTTTTTTGATCGACGTAGGATTCCGTACAATGCCACGTCTTCAAACGTTCCCCATTTCTTTACGTGCTGCTTCAGTACACCCTCCTGTTTCATGCCCAGCTTTTCCATCACACGGCCTGAGGCTGGGTTCCTGAGCATGTGATAGGCAATGACCCGGTTGAGCCCGAGTTGTTTGAATCCAAAGTCAATCACGGCTTCCGCCGCCTCAGTACAGTAGCCGCTGCCCCAGAACGTTTTTCCCACCCAGTAACCCATCTCCGCGCGCTCGTGTGCCGAATTAATCTCCAGTCCCACCGCACCGACCAAGGTCCCCTGCTTCGATTTGCCGGCAAGACAAATGGCGAACACCGCCGCCCTGCCCTCCTGCCACGTTTTCTTTTGGGGTTCGATCCACTGTCTCGCCATCTCGGTCGTGTAAGGATACGGGATCAGTTGCGTGTTGGCGGCGATCTCTTTCTCAGCCAGTAATTCGTTAACTGCTGCCGCATCGTCGAAAGAAAATGCGCGAAGAATCAATCTTTTGGTCCGCAAAATGGGCTGATCGATCGGTCCATCGGAGGTTGGGGCAGAAGTGCGATTCATTCAAGAAACTCCGTTACGTGGGATTTTCGCAGGGAAAAGTGGCTTGGCTGAGATCATGTCAGGCCGTACTGCCTATTTGAGGTCCGGTTATGACGATTAGGCAAGCCTTAATTCTTCAGAATCATGGTCACCGGGGACACGAACAAGGTTCGCCCCTTAACGTAACCTACCTTTTCTGGTCGCACCGAGTACCGGATTGCCGTCAGTTGCCTGAAAAGTAAACAGGCAATTGACAGTGACCTTGTATTTGGCGCTCAATTTTGACAAGTGATCAGAGACCACCGCCATGAGCAACTACTTAGATCGATTTTTTCAAGACGCTTTCAATTCAGACCAGAAAGCTCAGGCACAATCTGCCAACAGTTTTGAGCAAGCCTCAGACGAGCAAGTTGCCGCGCACCTAGACGTCGATCAGTACGAAGCGTTTCAGTTGACTCAAGCAGTTCGTCCCGCGTTAGATCTGAAAGTGAAACCAGTTGAGGGATACCGTCACGACGTCTATGTCGACGACGAATCCGGTGGGAAAGTTCCAGTTGTGATGGCAGCCGTTTCCAAAGACAAGCTGTTCTCAACCTTCATTAAGATGATCCAACGACTTGGACCGGTGGTCGACGTCGTGCTCGAGTCGAGTCATGCGGATTCTGATCACGGCCATGTCGATCTCTATCGCGAGCACATCGACATGCCTGTTTTGACCAGTATCCTGTACGAATACGAAGACATTTTGACCAACGATGGCTGCACAGGCATCGCAGTTCTTAACCCGAACACTCCACAAGAAATTCAATTCGAGGAGCATAAATTACTAATCGTTTATGGCAGTCCCTTAGAGCAATTCGAATTCATGTTGGAGCAGAGCGGCGTATCGGAGCGTCCGGAGATGAAGTTCATCACCGAAGCCGAGCACATTCACTCTTCCACGGATCGATATGCGAAACGTTTTGAAGAACTTCGAACGGATCTAGGACTAGATGGCAACCAGCGAAGGGAATCTCATAACGACAGTTTTGAGAACGAAAGCCAAAACGACGAAAGCTGGGGGGACGAGGGTTGGAACCCAGACGACGACCACACACAAGGTGGTTTGCTTTAATACATTGAAGTAAGTGTTTGAGAGGCGGAAGCACGATGGTGAGCAAAAACTCGCTGTTGTGCTTCTGCTTTTTTATGGTTTGTCTTGCAATGCGTGGTCCCCCTATTGGAAACTTCCGTGCACCAAAAAGTTCTCTGCTAAACGAACGGTTTGCGGATACCATGCCAGGACGCCATGGTGGCCTGTGACCCGTGCGTAATCTCGATAGCCATCAAGCAGAACGCACCCCTGAGCGATTACGCGATCCTTGGTTGCTTCAACGATACCGAATTCGACTTCCGGTCGCAGCGAGTTTGGCAGTTGATTGACGAAGCTATCTTCGGCGTCGGACAGCTGTTTCAAACTTGGCGTGAGCCAACCGAGGTACGGGACCAGTTTGCGAGCCATGTGAGACCCCTGATGCGGAGGCGCGAGCATCACGATCCGCCCAAGATTCTTGATAGAGTGGTTTGCAAGCATTGTACGAGCAATGATTCCACCCATGCTGTGGGTGACCAAGTGAATTTTGCCTTTAGAAATATTGGCGTCCATCGCAACCAGGTCTTCCGCCAAGCGTTCGGCGTGGGTTTCGATCCGATGGCCAAAACTCCTGTAGCCCCATTGGCGAACATTGTAGC
>CAYTPS010000548.1:0-2678 GCA_964439245.1 uncultured Pirellulaceae bacterium
AAATGTGGTTCCGTTGAGACACTCGATCAAAAGAGACTCACCGCCATTGAGCGAAGAGATTCTGAACTCGTTGCTGGAGTTGTCTCCAGTGATGTAAAGCGTCGTTCCGCCAGGTTCAACCATTGTCGTGACGTTCCCGTCAGCCACGGCTTGTATTGAGAACGTGCTGGTGATCAGCACCATGGCGACGGCAAGTTTGAGAACAGATTTCATCGTGCTTTTCCTTTCAGAATTGGACTCATGGAAAAGAAAGCGTGGTCGAAATGGATTTGTTACATCCAAATATTTTGCCGAATCGTTCGAAGATTGGCCTCGGTTGCTCGATCAAAACAAAAAGGGAACTCAAATGAGCCCCCTTAAGTGCAGCGAACTGAATGCCTGACTTACATCGATTGGTTGTTGGGCTGATTCTCGAAGAATCCGACATTCCGAGTATTGGTCGTGCCATTGACGTCAGTGAAAGTCCCGCCTCCGCTTCCGGATGCGGTGTTGAAGGCAAAAAACGAATCACGGATCACTGTATCCCCGTCGTTATAGAGCCCGCCGCCGTTGACGCCCTCGTTGTCACTAATCGTTGTTTCACTTACGAGCGTGTCACTGCCCGCTACAGAAGCGATACCGCCACCGTTTCCAGTCGTGCGATTCCGTTCAACGGTCGAATCAAAAACGTTCATAAAGCCGCCGTTATTGAATAGGCCACCTCCGCCACCGACGCCTGCGACGTTAAACTGCACGGTAGAACCATTGCGTAGTGCAAGAGTACTTCCTGATTGATTCCAGAGGCCTCCGCCCTCGTTCCCGGCAATGTTGTATGAGACAACGGTTCGACTGAGACCAACATAGGTGTTGTCCATTCCAGACACGTGAATTCCACCTCCATTGCCTGGCGAAGCAGAACCCACAGGGCCAGCAACGTTTCCTGTGTTGATTCCTCCGAGTGTTGAATCGAACATCAATAGAGTCCCGTCGATCAGCTCCACGCCGCCGCCAGCACGATTCGCGATGTTGCTTGAGATCGTCGTATCACTGACTGTGACCAAGCCATCAGTTGAGAAGATTCCGCCGCCACTGCCGCTCGTTCCCGAAGCATCGTTGCCGCGTATGATGGAATCAGCGATTGTCAATCGTCCTCCGTTGTTGAAAATTCCGCCGCCGCCGTTGTCAGCTGAATCTCCAAGAGCTGAATTGTTCTCAACGACGACATCGCCCTGCAGCGACATGAAGCTTCCAGTTTGATTCCAGAGTCCGCCACCCTCGCTGGCCGCCGAGTTGTAACCAACGAGCCCGCCGATGATCGTAGTCGTCGTCCCGTCAGTGCCAGACACGTGAACACCTCCACCGTTTCCAGGCGACGCGCTTCCACCCGGCCCAGTAACGTTTCCTTCGGACTCAAAAGTACCACCGAGGATCGTATCGACCAGCGTGAGTCGACCGTCAACGACTTCGACGCCACCACCGGCTCGATTGGCAACGTTCGCTGCGATCACCGAATCCATCGCTGAAGCCGTTCCGCCCAGCGAGAAAATTCCGCCACCGCTACCTGCGGTTCCAGTCGCAAGGTTCTCGCGAATCACAGAATCGGCGACGCGCACGAGACCACGGTTGTTAAAGATGCCGCCTCCACCATCATCTGCATCATCTCCGGCAGCTTCGTTTCGAGCGATCATTGAATCACGCACAAACAATGAGCTTCCGGTTTGATTCCAAAGTCCTCCACCCTCTTTGGCTGCAAAGTTATCGACGATTGTCGATTCAACGAAGACGGAACGGGTGAGGTCCGTACCAGAAACGTGAAGCGCACCGCCGTTGCCCGGGCTAGCCATTCCTTCAACACCGGCGATGTTGTTGGCAAGAGTTGAGGTCGCGACAAACAGTTCGCCGTCGATGATTTCGATTCCCCCACCGGCTCGGTTAGCTGTGTTGGCAGTGACCGTGGAGCCAATGATTGAGAGCAAGCCATCGGTCGAAAAGAATCCACCGCCGCTGCCTGCGACTCCATTGGCAACGTTGGCATCGATGATCGAACCTGTGACACGAGTCGTCCCACCGTTGTTGAAAATTCCTCCGCCACCGGTATCCGCCTCGTCTCCTTCCGCAACGTTGTTGCTGATCGTTGAATTGGAAACAAACATCTGGCTTCCTGCCTGATTCCAAAGGCCGCCTCCTTCGCTTGCTGCGATGTTGTAGGTGATCGTTGAGTCCTGAATTACGACCCGCGTCCCAGACATTCCGGTGACATGGAGTGCACCGCCGTTTCCAGGGGCGGCTGTCCCTTCCGGACCAGCGACGTTGGCTTCCATCAGAGAGGCTCCGCCGAATCGTGATCCAGAAATCGTCAGGCCTCCGTCGACGATTTCAATCGCACCTCCTGCGCGGTTTGCGATGTTGCGAGTAAAGTCAGTGTTTCCAAGGAACATAAAGCCATCGTTGATCAGAATGGCTCCGCCGCTTCCAGACGCGCCGCTCGCCACGTTCTGATCGAACGAAGAATTGATCGCGGACACGGAACTTCCTATGCCATCAACAAAGATCGCACCACCTCCGTCGCCGGTTGATACGTTGCCAACAAATGAGATGTTATTGAGGAACACGTTTGAGTTGACAGCTGAGACTGCGGCACCTTCGCCAGATGTCGCGGCTCCGGTGAGAGTTAAGTCACGCAAGACGACCCTCTCACT
>CAYTPS010000549.1:0-2663 GCA_964439245.1 uncultured Pirellulaceae bacterium
GCGTTAAGCGGCCCGTCTCCTACATCTTTAGTTTCTGGGGGATCATTGACCTAATCTCGTTTTTGCCGGATTATTTTCTCCTGATGCAAGGTGGTCTAGGCGCCCGTGGAAGCGTGTTTGCTGTGATTCGAACGCTTCGCTTGTTGCGCGTGTTTCGAATTTTTAAGTTAGGTTGGTTCCAGGCGGAAGCCGATGACTTGGGTAATGCGATTTGGCGAGCCCGCGCGAAGATCGTCGTCTTTCTTACCGCAGTGTTGATCATCGTGACCGTGACGGGATCAATGATGTACGAAATTGAGAAAGCAGCCTTGGGCGACCAAAGCATGTTCAATTCCATTCCCGAAGGAATCTATTGGGCGATTGTCACAATGACAACGGTTGGCTTTGGTGACATTGTGCCTAAATCGTTTGCTGGGAAGTTTCTGTCGTCTTGTCTTATCATGTTGGGATATAGTCTGATTATTGTTCCGACAGGATTTATTTCGGCTGAAGTGATCGAGTCAAAAAGAAGACTGTTGAGCGCACGAGCGTGTTCTTCCTGTGTAAGTGAGGGGCATGATCGTGACGCGAAGTTTTGCAAGTATTGCGGAGAGCAGCTTTAGCTTGGTGTATGAAAGTGCTTGTTTTAAAAATGCCTAAACACTCGCCCCAAAAATCACACTGATTGGTCCTGGCTCCATGCCCAAGAATGCATACCCTCCTGCCGCGGTTGTCGCGATCATTACGCTAGAGCGAAAGTTTCTGGTGATTAAGCGGTCGGCAACCGTGCGATCGCCAAACCAATTTTGTTTTCCCGGTGGAATGATCGAAGTCGGCGAGACGCCTCAAACAGCGCTTGTAAGAGAGATGAGTGAGGAGTTGAATATCGACGTGACTCCCTTGAAGAGTGTTTGGTCCAGTCGTACTCCCAAGGGGACACGTTTGCACTGGTGGACGGCAACGTCGAATCAACTTGATCGAATCTTTCCAAATCCCAGTGAAGTCGCCTCGTTTCAGTGGCTGGAGATGGAGGAAATCAACAAGTTGGAAGACGTACTTGTGAGCAATCAGAAGTTTTTCGATGCAATCAATGCCGGCCAAATCAACCCGGAAGAACTTCACTCATAAGGCGCTTGTGCCTAACGGAGACCACGCGATGGCGATTAAACATTCTGCATGTCATTGGTGCTATGCCGATTCGATATCACTGGAGGATTTCTGTAGAGAAGGGAAATCGCTTGGGCTGGATGCGGTTGACTTGCTTACGCCGGATCAGATGGCGGTTGCCGATCGCTACGCATTGGACTGCCCCATTATGGCCAACCCGGTGACTTATCTTGAAGATGGTACTGCCGTTGGAGTAATCGAAGCCGCCTTCAATCGACTTGAGCATCACGACGCGTTGGTAGAGCTTTACACGCAGTACCTTAAAGCCTGCAAAGAGGTTGGCGCCGACAACGTGATTTGCTTTTCCGGCAACCGAGCTGGGATGGACGACCGGACGGGCATGGAAAATTGTGCGACCGGTATTAGGCGACTTCTTCCATTGTTAGACGAGCTTGATCTCACGCTTTCAATGGAACTACTTAACAGTAAAGTCGATCATCCCGACTACATGTGTGACCACACCCAGTGGGGAGTCGATTTGTGCGAGTTGATTGGTTCAGAACGTTTTAAGTTGCTGTATGACATTTATCATATGCAGATTATGGAAGGCGACGTGATCGCGACGATTGAAAAACACCATCAGTGGTTTAGCCATTACCACACCGGCGGCGTACCCGGACGTAATGAGATCGATGTCAGTCAAGAGTTGAACTACCCAGCGATTATTGCAGCCATCGAGAACACCGGGTACCGTGGCTACGTTGCTCAAGAGTTTATACCCGTCTCGAAGTCCCCTATGCAGTCGTTGAAACGCGCTGTGGAGATGTGTACGTTAGGCTAACGAATGAGTCAGCGCATAAAAAAAGCCCACCGCGGTTTCCTGCAGTGGGCTTTCAATGATCACGTCAACTAAAATTTATGGGCGGTCTATAGAACCCGCATCGTTCCGCAGCAAACGCATCGGGACGGTTTCAGTGCGAGGATCAAGCCGAAGGAAATCACAACCAACCCACCGTACACCATCGGTGAAATCCGGGCCGGCTTATGTACGTCTTCCCGCCAACAGTTCCTACAGTGCTTCTTCGGGTGAGTGGTCGTGTGTGCGTGGGTGTGAGGACGAGTGTGAGTTGGGGTTGCCGCGTGAGTATTGATGACCGGTTGCTGCGTCTGCATGAAACTAGCTCTTATTCGGAAGAAGGGATTTCCACGAAACCGTTTACTTTTGGGGTGGGGCCGAGTGAGAAGAAAGGAACGACTCGAAACGCCCTGAAGAGTAGCATCGGAATAAGGCAAGCCAACTTTTAAAGGTCTACTTCTAAGCCGCACGACCGGTGCGATTGGTACCTTTTCCGCTTTTCTGAGTTAGCGCCCAATGCCTCTCCGTGGGCGAGCCAACGACAAAATCCTCAGAGTCGGTACGGATGGGGCTGAAATGAGGGGTTATCCCCCAGTAATAGCTCGATTTGGGGGTGTTGGGTTGGCTTTGACAGCGTAGCGGTTGTTACTGGAGATCCGAGCGGAGCTGTTTGCTGCGGTGAGGTGTCTGTGACAATTCAACCGCGTCAATTTAACATTCG
>CAYTPS010000550.1:0-331 GCA_964439245.1 uncultured Pirellulaceae bacterium
AATGTCTGACCGCTGACTCTGAAGCTGACTCGGTAATCAACTATTCAAGTCAACAGATTAATAGAACGACGACTCACTTGAATGATGTCAATTTAGAAGATGCTCAAACTTCAACCACCTGATCGCCCTGGTTCCACAACGACCCTAGGCTGGTCGGAAATCGACCAGCTAGCAGACCCACCTTTGATTCATCCTACAGAAAGACCTGTTTTTCTTGGAACAAGACTACACTTCTCAGGCTGAGCCGTCGACTGGCACGCCAATTGCTACTTGTCGGCGTCACTGTTTTGAAGTGTACCAGCTAAACAAAATGGAGTTTTCAGATGTTAGT
>CAYTPS010000550.1:341-2650 GCA_964439245.1 uncultured Pirellulaceae bacterium
GACTCGGCGTTACCGTTGAAGTGCTCAAGTGTTCCGGAGGCACTGTCAAACTTGGGATAAACGCGCCCGAGGACATACGGATTCTTCGAGGTGAACTAGCTTGGGGCGAAGATCGTGTCGACCAAAACGACTCTCTACACATCTCCAATCTGGTAGAAGCTGCGTAGAAGTATAACGAGTACAGTGCCGAGCATTTCTCCTCGACGCCCTCGTTGCCTCTTCCGGCGGCTCCAACTCAAGCTGTTAATCTTGCCAAGTGGTCGCTGAGTGAATCACAAAAAAGGTCCCCACACTATGATCAACCAAGTCGAGATGAAAAATCAAACGGATAGTGAAGCGATTCGGACGCGTATCATCAAACTTGGTTTGCATTGCCCCGACGAACTTAGATTCGATGTGAAACAAGTTCCAATCAATGCACTCATTTGTATGCCGATGCTTTATGTAGCGGTAACACACGAGCTGAATAAGGATGAAGAGGTTAAGGAGTCGTTGATCAACGACATTTTCGGGGTTCATTCGCTGAGTGGCTCAAGAGTGATTGAAGATCAAACCGAAACCCTTACTCTCAATCCTGTTGACGAATCTCATCTTCGATCACTTTTGATCAATCGCCGTGATGTTGATGGCATCATTTACGAATATGCGATCGAAACAATAAGGCAGTTTCTAACCAAATGTGACCCGCACGTGGCTCATGAAGTGCGCGTATTTATTGCTACCACCATGAAGTCAATCGTGGACTCGACCGCGAGCGGCACTTTTGGTCTGGGAAGAAAACCTAGCGCAGAGCAAATCCGTGTTGTTCGTCAAGTCAGCGATAAACTTGACCTGTATGTCGACGAGGAAGCTCGAGTGCAACTAGACGAGCTGGAGATTGCTATTGCCTAATTAACCAATCGAACAAGATAGCTCACCAGTTGAGAACAGCGATAATACAAACAAGAAACTTCTGCTCCCAAACGTATCCAGTTTGGAGAATGATGAGAACAACCGCCGTACGAAAAGTCATTTTTCGGAAGATGAAAAAATTATTCCAGTCATCTTTAAGCGAAGCAACACTACTCGACGACACCCAGATGATGCTTTATCCAATGGAATCGAAGAAGGTTTAGAACAGCTGAACAGGCAAATTGCGTCCTTATTGCTTTCAGCCGTAGCAGCTGGTTTGATCGTCGGATTTTCTTCGGCAATGGCGGTAGCGGTTTTACTTTCAGCAACTGAGCACAAGTCCCAATAACGCCCAAGCCTACATCGACGAAGCCGGCTGGAACGAAGAGCATTCGGTAGCATCGGTTGACGACATCTCTTTTCTCGAATGGTTGATCAAATGCTACCCAAACGGAATCAAAACAATGGTCACAGACCCAAGTCGGGCGGAACACCAGGCAGGGATGGCCTTAGATTCGTTGGATATTGAGGGGCATTTGCTACATGCAGGACGACACCTTCACGGCATCGCCCGCCCACGTTTCTAATCTGTTAAAATTATTTCTTGCATTTTAAACCAATTGCCAAATGAGTCTCACAGTATTAGCTGTGAGACTTATTATTTTTTGAAACACTAGAACCAACTGATATGCCAACACTCGCCCAAATACTGCTGTTAATCCTGCCTGTCACTACCCCATTAAGTTTTGGGCAATCAGGGCGTTTCTCTCAGGAAGAATTGGAGAGGCAAGTTGCAAATCTGGAACAGCGTTTTGAGCAATTAACAAACACGAATGACTATGAACCGAATCGAGGAAATAACGAAACTCGCTCCAAGATAGAAAGCAATTTATCCCAACTCGGAAGGCTAAAACAACAAATCACGACACTAAATTCGGAAATTGAAGATGCACAATCCAATTCGCTCGAACTGAAATCCAAGATAGATAAGCTTCGCGACAGTAAGGCTGACTATTCCAAATTCGCAAAGATCGCGGAAACTGAATTGGAGACAATGCTGCGAGAAATTCGCGGTCAAATTGAACGCGATACTTCCCAATTCAAAAATTTGGAAAATGAGCGAAAGCAGCGCGCCGATTCGAAGACTCAGTTTCAAGAAAGTCTAGAAAAGAACAATAAGACGATGGGCGAAATCCAGGCTGAACTGGCAAGCCTTACCTCGGTTCCCGACGGCTCCCAAGAGCTTTGGAAGCTGGAAAAAGATTCAGAGTTGTTGCTGCTCCAAGCCACCAATACATTTCTTCGAGTTCAACTTGAGGCGATTGATGTCGACCAAAAGTTTAATCTCACATCACAAAAGTTAGAATTGCTTGAGCTGCAATTGGCTCGCGACCGTGACCTAGAAGCTTACGTAACCA
>CAYTPS010000551.1:0-2644 GCA_964439245.1 uncultured Pirellulaceae bacterium
ACGCCGATGGCTTGGAATGGTTCGGACCCGTCAGGGTCCGCAAGCGCGACTGCGCGCCCGAGCTTATGCGAGGCAGGCAAGGGATGCGGACGCATCCCGCCCGCCGCCTGAGGTTCTAAAACAAACAAATTTCCCTATCCACACGCGCCCTACCCCGCCGCATAGCGCCTCTCGGTTATTGGTGCGATTTTTGAGGAGAAATGGTTTGAGACTTGGCGCGGGCTCAATACGCATATAGTGAATTGGGGCGCTGCTTGCTTCAATCGAGAATGGTGCCGTAAACAAAACTTGGGGAGTCGAGATTGATGACGACACTATCCGAAAATATTGAAAATCGTGTCGAAAAACTCCCAAAACCAAGCACTTCTGCTCAGGCGCTACAACCGCTCTTCGAAGCTATTAGCAATGCAAAGTATGCTATCTTCGATCGGTTCGAAGATGATGCCGTGGCAAAGGGCAAAATCACCATTGACGTAGCGCATCTGTCCGAACCGTCAAAAATGACCATCCAAGTTCGAGACAATGGAATTGGGATGGATCAAAAACGCTTTGATGCATTTTGCGTGGTCGATACCGATTACAAAAAAGATAAAGGCGGCAAAGGCGTTGGAAGACTTTTCTGGCTAGACTCGTTCGAGAAAATTGGAGTTGAAAGCAGATTTGATGCAAGCGAACCAGATGAAAGGCAGTTCTCTTTTATATTGCGCGCCGACGAACAAATCGAAGAATTAAAAAATCCGATAGTTAGTTTTGACGGAATTGGAACTTTAGTTAGTTTCAAGGGTGTGCGGCAGAACGAATACAATAAGTTTTTTCCAAAAAAGACTAATAATTTTTTGCGCTACTTTTCTTCTCACTTTATTTCTGACTTTTTGATGGGAGTTAGCCCCGAAATCCACCTCTCTCTGAATGGCGAGGAATCTGTCTTTCCGGAGTTAGTGCGCAACCTAGTCGTGAAACAGTTTGATTCAATTGAGTGGGAGAGTGATAATTTTGGTCTAATATCAGCGACTGGCTTTGTTTGTGATCCCGAAACTAGCGCAGGTCTTGAGGGCCGCAACCAAGTCCATTTGTTAGGTGATGGTCGTACGGTAGAGACTAGGAAAGTCGATGGCCTACTGGGCGTTGGCGCAATCGAACATAAAGACAGGAGCGATCTTTGCGTTCACATTTGCGTCGATTCACAATTCTTAGATTCTAGGGTGAACGAAGGCAGGACCGCTTTCACCATACCCGAATCAACACTTAAGAAACTAGTTCGAGAAATTGCCGACAAAATCAAAGAGACCTTGCTCAAAAGCCAGATTGCCAAATATCAGATTGAACGGGCCGAAAACTACAAGGGTTTCATCGAACGGTATCCAATCTACGATTTCGATGAACCCGAAGCGCAATTGGAGCGCATGCCCTTTGGCGCCAACGAACCCGAGGAATTTGCAGCGGGTCTGGTGAAGTATCAGGTTCGACGTGAAGAGGAGAGATTCCAGCAAATTCAGAAAATTGTCGAGGAAATTGATACCGCTGACTTTGCCAATGCATCGTTTGCAGACACAATAGTCAAAGTAGCGCAGCAAGTCCAAAGGTCGGAAGAGCTTAGCCTCGCACAACATGTAACCCGCAGAAAGTTGGTCCTTGAGTTACTCGATGTTCTTCTCAAGCGTTATCGCGAAGTAGGAGATCGAGACGATCACTACTTGGAAAACACCGTCCATTCAGTCTTATGCCCCACCCAAGTGAGTTCGACGAACGAGCATGAGCTTGAGTCCAGATTACACGACTTGTGGGTAGTTGATGAACGGCTAACATACAGTCGGGCCTTCGCATCGGATAAGCGCTTATCAAAGGTTCTTGCGAACAGTGAAAGCGCATTGCGGCCCGATCTGATAGTCTGGGATTTAGCGTATGGCTTAGCAACTGTCGGAGAGGAGCTAGATGTTGATCCAGACGTATCAAAACCAATCAGCGAGATGCTGATTGTTGAACTGAAAAAACCCATGCGAAAGAACTATGGCAAAGTAGAGGACAACATTGAACAACAGATATTGAAGTACATACGCCAACTAAAAGGTGGTGAAATCGAAGGCTTTTCGCGCGATCGAATTAGAGTGAAAGAAGATTGCATTTTTCACTGCTTCGTCGTGGCGGATATTATCGGTGACCTAAAAGATCAAATCAGTGGTTGGACAATGACCCCTGATGGCGAAGGCAAATACCGTTTGTTGGAAGGCGATCACCGCGGAACAATTAATGTGGTTCAATGGAAAGATCTATTAAACGATGCTTGGCTTCGTAACCAAGCTACCCTCAACGCGGCAGGGCTACGTCGTTCGTCAAAATTGATCTCAGAAATGCAGGAGAAGTTCAGAGATTCGATCACGTCCAACACTTAAAACGTCTTCCAAAATTCACAGAAAATCTTCTGCCCCCTATGTCTGCGCGCTCTTGCGTAGCGCCAAGCCTCACTTAGCCGTCTCTTTCTGACGTTTGAGCATGGACTTAAGATACCCCCCAGTGTAACTCCGCGCCACCTTAGCCACATCCTCGGGCGTACCTTCCGCAACAATATCGCCGCCGCGAACGCCGCCGTCCGGCCCCAAGTCGACGATCCAATCCGCCGTCTTGATCACATCCAAATTATGCTCGA
>CAYTPS010000552.1:0-370 GCA_964439245.1 uncultured Pirellulaceae bacterium
GAGCCGTTGATTCAGCGGGCAACCCAATCAATAACGCTGGTGGTATTCCCATCACGGCCACGGATAATTCCGACAGCGGCAACGATCCCTCGACAACGAACACCGGCCAACCGGGGGACTCAGGGGGAAGTGATGATCCTACTCCGCTTTACGTTCCAAACATTGGTTTGGCCAAACTGGCCAGCGATGCGGTGCCCAATGGCGACAACTTCGATGTGACGTTTACACTGTTCTTCGAGAACACCGGGACGGTTGATCTGACGAACCCAACGATCCTCGACAACATTGGAACTCAGTTCGGTTCTCAGTTGATTGGCGTGACGGGGCTTTCTGTCCAGAATTTCACGGGAACAGGGATCGCTCCCTCAAT
>CAYTPS010000552.1:380-2617 GCA_964439245.1 uncultured Pirellulaceae bacterium
CCGCATGGCTGACCGATACATCACAGTCGCTGATCACAGGAGGCACAGCAGACGTCGATGACACGTTTGAAGTCGTCTTTACCGTGACGCTTGATCCGGATGTGACAGGAACGGCTTCGGCAGGATTGACCAATCAAGCAACGGCCACTGGCGACGCGTTAGATGAAAACGGCAGCCCGCTCGGCATTCAGGCGACAGACACGTCCGACAACGGCACCAGCACAACGACTGAAAACGGAAGTGAAGACACAACCGACGGCATGTTTGCCAATGACCCGACTCCGATCATCATTGCGGACATTTCGGCAGCCAAACAGGTTGTCGGAACGCCAACTCTACTACCCACCGGAAATTACTCCGTGACTTACGAGGTAGTTGTCGAGAACACGGGTAATGTTGATTTGGCTGACTTGACTTTGTTTGAAAACCTTTCGGCTCACTTCGGATCGGCATTGGTGAGTGCCGGAAGTCTTGCGCTGACGACACCCCCGGGCAACGGAGCAAGCAATGTCGTTCTCGACAGTGGTTGGAACGGCACCAGCTCAATCGAGATGTTAAGCCAAGTGGCGTCGACATCGCTTGCCGCTGGAGATTCATTTGTGGTTCAGTTTGCGGTCGAAGTGGATCCCGATGCCGTTGCGGCGCCGGGAGCTTTGACGAACCAGGTGGTCGCTGGTGGCGACGCAGTTGATTCGACTGGAAATGCGATCAACGATTCAAGTGGCAACCCGATCACCACGACCGACACTTCCGATAGCGGCAGCGATCCAAACGGAGTCAACCCCGCCGCCGATGGTGACACTGGTGGAAGTGACGATCCAACTCCACTTAATATCCCTGCGATTGGACTAGCCAAACAAGCTAGCGACGCGGTTGCCAACGGTGACAACTGGGATGTAACTTTCACCTTCTTCTATGAGAACACGGGCACGGTCAACCTTGACAACTTGACGCTGGCTGATGATGTTGCCACTGAATTTGGCAACGCGTTTGTTGCAATCAGTGGGCTTACTGTTCAGAATTTCAGTGGATCGGGAGTCGCGCCCGGGACGAACTCGAGTTGGGCAACGGATACGACTCAGAACATCCTCGACGGAAACGGCCAACTTAACATCGGGGACTCTTTTGAAGTCACATTCGTCGTCACAGTTGACCCTGACGGCATCGATTCCGTTTCCCAATCGCTCGAAAATAAAGGCGTTGCTTCTGGCAGTGCCGTTGGCAACCCGACGTTGACAGCTTCTGACCAATCGGACAATGGAACGGACACGAGAAACGAGAACGGTGAAGATGACGGCGACGGAACGTTTGCTAACGACCCGACGCCGATCGTGATTGCCGATGTCGCTGTAGCCAAACAGGTGGTGGGTTCTCCAACGCAGCTGGCAAGCGGCAACTTTGAAGTCACTTACCAGGTCGTCGTTGAGAACAATGGAACGGTTGATCTGGCGAATCTGTCTCTCGCAGAAGACTTGGCCACTCAATTCGGCACGGCCTATGTAGATGCTTACGGCCTGACAATGGTCACACCTCCATTCAACGCTGACAGCAATGTGGTTCTCAACACATCTGGCTTCGATGGCGACGGGGTGACCGAGATGATCAACACGACCACGCCTTCCTTGCTGGCGATCGGCGACGTGTTCATCCTTCAGTTCACCGTCGAAGTTGATGTGGCGCAAGCAACGGGTGTTATGACCAACACGGTTGAAGCCGAGGCCACGGCGGTTGATGAAAATGGTATTCCGATCCTCGACTCCAATGGCATGGAGATCACGGCGGAGGATGATTCAGATTCAGGTTCCGATCCATCAACCAACAACAGCGGCGCTCCTGGCGACGATGGGATGGGTGGATCCGATGACCCGACCCCGCTTTACATTCCTACGATAGGTCTGGCCAAAGAAGCGGGAACTGCGGTGGCCAATGGTGATAACTTCGATGTGACGTTTACGCTTCAGTGGGAGAACACGGGAACGGTTGCTCTTGATGGTGTCGAGATGTTCGATGACATCCAGACCCAGTTCGGTGCCCAGTTCGTCGATGCACAGATCAACAGTGTTGTTACCAGCGGAACAGCAACCGTTACCGAGAACACAGCTTGGGAAGGAACCGCTGGAGACACCATGGCTTCCATGATCACCCACACCGGTGATGATCTGGCGGTGGGTGATACCATCACGGTCATCTTCACCGTGACGATTCGCAACGACGGCCCAAGCGATGCGACCGGCGTG
>CAYTPS010000553.1:0-2596 GCA_964439245.1 uncultured Pirellulaceae bacterium
ACGCAGACCGAGTAGATGTCCCAGTTCATGCGCTGCAATATTTGCGGTTAAGGTAACCAATTGCGGACCACTTAAGCCAGGTAAGTTCACAAACACAACTCCGATGTCCGATTGGTTCAAATTTCGAAAGTCAATAGCCTCAGCAAGTCCACTACGTCCAGTCCTAACAGGGCTGTTATTTAGTCCACTGGATAAATCCTCGTTGAAGACCAGTGTTGCAAATTCGCCGCTAGGGAAGTCCAGTGAAAAGCTGACATCGAACCGCTTGAATTGTTCTTCCAGTATCTCTTTGATCTCTATCCTTTGAGCTGGCGTGTAGTCGTTTTCTAAAGTTCGGTCTTCACCGATTTCAAAATCAAGATACACCATCTGGGTCGTAGACGCGGAACTCGAAGGAGTATTGGCGTTTGGGTTTGCGGCTTCAATGGCGTCTCTCAAGTTTGCAAAAAAGTCATCGGCCACCTCGGAGTTACACACCCTACGATTGCAAAGAGCACATTGCCCAAAGGCCATGTTCGGAAAGGAGGCGATAGCCGATAGGAGTAAACAAATGCTCGTATTTACGATTGAAGTGACTGGACGAAACATTTTGACCCGGAAGCTGTTCATTTCACTGTCTTTCGTTTTAGGCGATAGGCAAAAGGGCTGAAAGGAAAGCATAGCCAAGCAAACAGAAGAAACGGCGCTGATTCATTCCAATGTAACCAACGAAAAAACGAGATACAAAAAGTAAATAGACCTAAGGCCAGAAAAGGGGAAATAGTCACTGCCGTTTCCGTGATGGCATGCTCACGCCTAAGCTTTCCACGGGCCAACCAAAAGCCTGAGCATGCTTGCAATGTCTAGATTGTTACTTTGCTCGACAAGGCGTGAACATGGCACCCTTTCCGGACCCAAACACCAGAGAACCTACCTGCTTTAGCAACAAATTCAAGGATGCCCAAGGTTTGCTTTACTTCAGCTTCGATCTCCGTGGCACGTTGCTCGTTACCAAACACCTCTAGTTCTTTTTTTGAAACGGATAGAGTAACTGCCGGAAGTATCCCTTGGGTACTGGATGGCCTTCGATTCCATAACCGTCCGGCCATCGATCGCCTGGCATGTGAAAGGTGCCGAAGACCATATCGATCACCGGAAAGTGAATGGCGAAATTCTTGTCGATTGCTTCTTCTTCAACGCCGTGATGCCAATGGTGAAAGCGCGGCGTGGCAATAATGTATTGCAAGAACCCAAATGGGATGCGAATGTTCGCATGAATGAATACGGAAATCATGTAGACGAAAAACACGTAAGCATACAAAGGAGCCTCCGCAAACCCCATCACGTACATCGGTAGCGTGGTAAACGATCTGAGTAAGATCACCTCAACCACATGCATTCGAGATCCCGCGATCCAATCCATCGCCTGAGCCGAATGATGAACAGCGTGAAAGTTCCATAGACTGGGGACTTTGTGAAATGTCCGATGAAACCAATACTGTACGAAATCCGTCAGAAACATGATCTCGAAAAATTGCAACACCAATGGCTGCGATGCGACGGTCTCCCGCAAGCCATTGGCCCAACCTGTTGCTGCTATCGTTGCCAGCGATGGCGCAAGCGACAGATAGGTCAGAGATTGCACAAACAGAGTGCTGACCAAAAAGTACAACAGATCTTCTCGCCACTCGTAACGCAGAATCGGCTGGTCTACTTTTTTGAATAGGCGTTCGATCGGGATAAAAAGAGCGCCCAGAAACGTCAGATTCAACAGAAAAAAGTCGAGGCCAAAATAGGCGTCGCTGGTCAGCTGCGTTTTGGCGGTGGCTTGCGAACCTCCCATAAGCGTTGCAGCAAGCACAATCGCGATGGTCGTAAAGCCGAGAATTTTACGTGGCCGTAGGACGGAACTGAGTAGTCCCAAAAGAAATGCCGAAATAAGCACCAAGTGCAACAAGCCTCGCACGAGGTGGACGTTTTCGCCATAGAAACCTCGCGTGTTTTCGACCGGCAGTATGCCCGGAAACCAGAAGCACAGTACGATTGCCAAACCCACTAAGGCCAGGACTAATCCGAGAAAACCGCTCAACCACCCGGTCCCAAACTTCCGGTTTTCAGAATCCAATTCTTCGGTGAAAAAGTTCATCTCTGCTCCCGTAAAGGTTTGTTATCCATCAATCCTTCGGGCCGGCAACCATTAGGCCATGCGTTCAACTACGGCCGACCCCATCTCTGCCGTTGAGACGATCGCTTGTCCTTCACCGGCAATATCACCTGTGCGTAATCCATCGGCCAACGTCTGCTTGACCGCCGCTTCAATTTTGCCGGCGTATTCCTCCTTGCCAAACGTGCTACGCATCATCATGGCAACGGACAAAATTGTCGCCAAAGGATTCGCTTTGCCTTCTCCAGCAATGTCCGGCGCCGAACCGTGAACTGGTTCGTACATGCCTTTACCGTTGGAGTCCAATGACGCCGAGGGCAGCATTCCAATCGACCCGGTCAACATCGACGCGGCATCGGAAAGAATGTCGCCAAACATATTGGTTGTCACAATCACGTCAAATTGTTTTGGGGCGCGGACCAACTGCATACAGGCGTTGTCGATGTACATGTG
>CAYTPS010000554.1:0-2581 GCA_964439245.1 uncultured Pirellulaceae bacterium
GGGCTCGAATTGGGCGACCTCTTGGGGCGCGCAAAACACAGCGATCGAAGACGCAGCTGGGGGTTTTGCGCTGCTCACATATGAAGATTGGGTACAGAATGCGCATGACGCTTGGGTTGCGGCGTTAGCGGCGCCTATGCTCGTGTCAGGGGAGCTAGATTCGCCTGCTACGCAAACCGAACTCAGCCTCCTGGAGCAATCGGCGCAAAACGGGGTAGAGCGCCAATTGCGCGCAGGCCAAGGCTCTCAAAGCCCTGGTCGCTGGTCCGAAAGCGAAGCGCGTAGACACTGTATCGAGATGGGGAATGACGGCAAACTAATCAAAGGCCGGATTGATACAAAGTCTGCAAAAGACGATTTGCATCGATCCATAACAGAGCTCTTGGACAGTTATAGCGGACAAGATGTGATGATATTCGCCTATGGCGGCTTGAATAATCGGGATAGCGCAATCCGACGCGCGCAAATGCTCGGTCCTTGGTTTGCCGCTAACGGGGTTCTTCCTATCTTCATTATTTGGCGCACGGGATTTGGAGAAAGTCTAGCCAATATCGGCAGAGACTTCATCAACGACACATTCCCCACCTTGGAAAGAGCCGAGAGCGGGAGCTTGGACGAGTTCTTTGGTCGGCTTTCAGGCCAACTCAAAGAACGCGCTGACCGCGGCTTTGAAGTGCTTGCCGAAAAGGTCATGGGCAAGGCCGTTTGGTCTCAAATGAAACAGAATGCGGAGGCTGCCAACAAGAGGAATTCGACAACAGGACTAACCGGTGGCATGCGGGAATTTGCTAACTACCTCCGCAAAACGCTGAAGAAGAAAAGCGGTCTCCGGCTGCACCTTTTGGGACACTCGGCTGGGTCGATCATTTTAGGGCACTTTGCCCGTGATATAGCGCAGTTTACACAAATCGCCTCGCTCGGACTTCTAGCCCCCGCATGCACCTTGAAATTTGCCAACACATGTTTTGTCCCCTTGGTCGAGGATGGCAAACTAAGCGCCGACAAGTTCTATATCGCAAACCTCGGTCGTTACAACGAACGCGCAGACCGTGTTGGACCCTATAACAAATCCTTACTTTATCTCGTTAGTCGCGCCTTTGAAGTGCCGCGCAAAACGCCGCTACTTGGGCTTGATGACAGCTGGATTCTTGACGTTGAGCTACCAGACAAAACAAGTCATTCGAACAATAGTAGGATTAGTCTAGCCATTTCGGATGAACACCTGCACCGGGCCCTCCTCGTTGTCAAGCTTGGCCCCTATTATGCGTTAACAGGACAAAAACAAAACTCAGATTTTGTCATCTCTACTAGTCCGGCAACGGGCGGATCGGTTGATGTCATGGCCGCGCTACACGGCCTGACCGACTTAGAAGAGACTGACCATTTGAAGGACGTGCTACAACGTTTGGATTTTAGACGACTGACGAAAAGTGATGGAATCCAAGAGGTTATTGCATGGCGCAATTTCGCGAATGAGCACGCCATCCCTTACTTTCGACACGTTGCACCAAATGTCGAAGTTCAACGGCATGGAGGTGTTTCTACGTTCGAACCAACCGCACATGGAAATATCGATAACGACGTTGAGATTATGAATTGGGCCATGTCTCACATGGTCGGCAAACTCGCCCTCCCTGCCACGGATTTGATAGAAGGCTAGCTCTCCGGCAGGCAAATTTTGAGAAAGGAAATCGTCATGACTTCACCTAGAGACCGCCTTGGGCAGCTCCGATCGTTGTTGTCCAATGATGATCTTGTTCAAATGCGCGATGATCCGGTGAAATTCGTAAAAGATCCCGCGGACGACTTGGCCCTGTATCAAGTGGATGATGCAGCCAACGCGACCGAAACTCCGATGATGATGGGTGCACCGGAAGCGATCACTCAGCCTGATATTAGGGATCGAAGCGGTGATGTGAAACGATTTTCTGAAGTTATGCAGCGATTTGAACGTGGCGAAGAGTTGACGTTGGACGACGCGATATTCGCAGAAGCAATTATCCTGCCAAAGAAACGACCTGCTGTTTTAGTAAAAGGGGACTCGTACAGTACTGTTCATCCAAACTGGCAACATCTGAACGATGACAATCAGAGTGCCCGCGGGCATATTCTGGGAGCAATACCTTCAGTAGGTCGGATCAATGTGCCAAGCGACTGGCGTGTACCTTATGCAGGTACCGGATTTGTGGTTGGCGAAAACCTGTTGATGACCAACCGTCATGTCGCAGAGATCTTTGCCAATGGGCTGGGGCAAAATGGTGTTGGCCTGAAGCCTGGCGCATCAGTGAACATGGATTTCTTGGCCGAACATGGATCGTTTAGGCGAAATCGCATTCAAGTTGTGGGGGTCCGGATGATCCACCCCTATTGGGACATGGCACTTTTGGACGTCGATGGCCTGAAAGGAACGCGTATTTTGGAGCTCTCGCAACTGGAGCCCTCCGACCTGTTCCAGAAAGAAATCGCGGTCATAGGCTACCCAGCTTTTGATCCGCGAAATGACACAACTCTCCAGCACGATCTGTTTAAGCGCATCTATAACGTCAAACGCATGCAGCCAGGCATTTACACGCGCCAAGCC
>CAYTPS010000555.1:0-2577 GCA_964439245.1 uncultured Pirellulaceae bacterium
AGATCGCTTCGCGGATGATTGCTTCGCAATTTTATCATCCGCTCCACTCAAATTTTTGCTTATCGTCGCGTCTCGGTTAACGTTGACGTTATCCAGCAAAGAGAATTTCTTGCAATCAGCGATTGGACAGCATTTCGACCGTACCCCAGCGAAGCGGCGCATCGCTTTGGGTGTAGGAATCGCTGTTGTAGCGGCTGACTTGCTCATATACACGTCGCGGCATGCCGAGAGCGCACGGTTGTCATTGGCGCTGGTCGCCTTCGCAATTTTTGTCCATCTCACAGGCGGGGACTTGCAGTCGCTAGGAATTCGCTCACGCCCAAAACAGGGTTGGGTTCCTTGGATTTGGATCTCGGCCAAAATCTTTTGCATCGTCGCTGCTTGTATTATTGCCGGATTGGGCGCGTGGCATTTGATGGGAAACAATCTTAAGGTTTACAACATTGATCCTGCATATGTTACGCATCATTTTTTGCATATGTGCGTTGTGGCTCCAGTATTGGAAGAGACAATATATCGTGTCATCGTCTGCCTTCCGTTGGTTAGCGTAATCGGATGTTGGAAGACAATTGCGATCAATGGTATCCTTTTCGCAGCACTTCACTTTGTTTACGGCAACCCCAGCCCAGAGAATCTAGTGGGAGGGTTCTTTCTGGCATGGGTTTACCTCAAGAGCGAAACAATTCTGCTGCCGCTACTTCTTCACAGCATTGGGAACTTTACAGCGCTGTGCTGTCAGGTAGCTGCTTGGTACTACATGCACCCGGCTGGATAACAAAGCGTTCCTGTAACAGTTTGTCAACTGATTAAGTTCTCCATTCGCTTGCGAGCGCAGCGGTAGCGTCTCGACTTCTCAAGCTTTCATTTTCATTCCGTTTTGGTTTGGCTGTTTGTTGTTTTGGTTCGACGATGTTTTGAATTCTTAAGTCGTATCAAACGGGTTTGTGCAGCAATCGCTTCAACGAATGATGCTCCCAAACATTCCTTCGTGGGTCCGACGGCCTGAGTAATTCAAGGCGGCCCCTCTGCCTGAATTCGGCAGACACCATGCAAGTCATTCGACATCCTCGCTCACCCAAGGGCGCACCAATCATTGAACCGTAAGGCGTTTCAACGAATCGCCCAATCCACGCATTGTTCCGTGCCTCCCGAGGGGGCGAGGGATGAAGCTTGCAACGCAAGCCCCATCAAGCATTCAATAGTTTCGTCAGTGTTCCTCTTGTTTGTGTTGGTCTGTCACTTCATTGTTTTGGTTCAAAGGCAGGTTCGAGTCACCGTCGGTCGCTCACCGAGCATCGACCGGCGTGACGACGAACCGTCGTGTGTCACTTGTCGATTCATCTTCAAGGTGCCTCAAGGCCGATTCCAAGTTGTCGTATCTCCGCATAGGTCTTTCGTTTGGTGAGCATGTGCCAGATGATCGTGGCGATCCTCCGCATGACAGCCACGCGAGCGACTTTGGCTCCACGTTTTCGTTTGAGCCTCTTGAACCACGCTCGCATCGCATCATCGACGCGCAGGATGTGCTTGCTGGCTTGGCCGAGCACCCACCGAGCCATGCAGGAACCTGCTTTGGTAATCTTTCCGATGCGTTCTTTCTCCCCAGAGTTGCGACAACCGGGAGTCAGCCCGAAGTAGTTGGCCAGGGAGCGAGGACGCTTGAAGCGATCGATGCCGTCGATCCGTGATGAGAGGGCTACGGCACTGAACTGGGCGATGCCGGGCGTCTGCATCAGCAGATGAGCATCGGCGTCATCTTTGGAGAGCCGGTTGATCTCGGTGTCGAGTTGTTTGACTCGCAGGTCATGGTGCTGCAGGTCAGCGAGTGCCTGATCCATCTCGAAGCGATCGACTCGCGGCAGCTTGAGGCTTTTGCACCAGCTAATGGCCTTGATGCAGGGGAAGGTTTTCGTTGGCAGGTCGTGCTGAATGTTGTGGCGGCGAAGAATGTGCTTGATCTGGTTGATGCTGCGAGTACGCGCGGCACGGGTTTGCTTGCGGAGTTCGGTAAAGCGTCGTTTGGCTCGCACTTGAGCCGAGGGGAACTTGACGATCTTAAGCTGCTCGATCGGCTTGCCCTGTTCGATGCGATTCCGGAACTGCCAGAGTTGCTCGCTGAGCTTGGCGGCGTCACGCCGATCCGTTTTTTTGAATCGTCCTTTGCCGCGCGTTTCCGGTTGCACCAGCACGATGCGGCCGCAGCGAAAGTTTTTCAGCATCTCAATCAGCCAGTCGTTGAAGCCACAGACTTCGACGGTCGCCCAGAACGTGCCGCCCCGCGCTGCACAGCGTGCCGTCAGCTTCTCGAAAAACGCAAGCACTTTCTCCGGCCGAGTGCTGACTTGCCGCCGTAGCACCACGTTGCCTTCTGAATCGCGAAGACTGACCGTCAACTGGTTTGCGTGCTGATCAATTCCAAGGTAAAAAACGGGTCGCATTGTAAGTTCTCCATGACAGATTCGATAACAGGTCTCGTTGTGGAGAACTTCTTTGTATCGACTGTCCTGTTACTGAACTTATCATTGAACCGAAGCGTCCTAATCGCTAGGGTTGGCCAGTCGTCGGATGGTCGTACCT
>CAYTPS010000556.1:0-2575 GCA_964439245.1 uncultured Pirellulaceae bacterium
GCGTTTAACTACTGTACGAATGTCGAAAATTGAGACCCAGGCGACAACCTGAGTTTTTGCAAAACAACCGGGGCACTTTCTTGATCAATTTCAGACTGCATCGTTAACACCGAACAAAGATCACTACCCCATCATGCCAACATCAAGAACTCGCAAACAACGCACAGCCAAACGTAAGAACAAGCAAGCTCGACGATTGATTCATGAGTCACTGGAAGGGCGTTATCTACTGGCATTCGACGGACTGCAATCGCTCTTTAGCACCGCAGGAAACGTTGACACGGGAACACAAAGTGATGTCGCGCTTCGTTTTACTGGTGGCGAAGACACTGCTGTGGTCGGCTTCCTTGTCACGTCGACCAATGGACTAGACCCTGCTGCAGCGACGATCTCTCAGAACGGCAGCGATGTCACTGCGCTCAGGTCGATCCACGATGTGGATACATCACAAAGTCTGACCGTCGCGCAATTGGCGGTCGGTGGCCAGACCGACTACCAGTTTGCGGTCGCTGGCGAGAATGGCACATCAGGTGGCTATCAACTGGATGTGTTTTTGATGGGCGACCAAAACGGTGATGGCGTCATTAGCGATTTGGAAATGTTGGCAACGACTGCTGCCGTGACGCAATACTTGGGCACCGGAAACGCGGTGACCGACGAGTTCTACTGGACGAAGGGAATTAACTTTTCACAAGACCAGCATCGCGAAGAAATGGACAGCGACCTCGATGGAAAGATTGACGGGTTCGATCTCA
Organism: uncultured Pirellulaceae bacterium; assembly: GCA_964439245.1. Classification (GTDB taxonomy): domain Bacteria; phylum Planctomycetota; class Planctomycetia; order Pirellulales; family Pirellulaceae; genus Mariniblastus. Next base: position 756 of record CAYTPS010000556.1, read on the forward strand.
CACAAGTCGAAATCAATTACGGCAAGAGCAATATCAGCGTAGAAGTCGCTGACGGAATTCAGCTTGTCGAATCGTTCACGTTCCAAGATGACAACAGCAACGGGCGTCCCGATGTTGGCGAAACGATCACGTTTACTAATACGGTGACCAACACTGGGAGCACACAACTTACCAACGTAACCGTCAGCGATGACATCAACGGGACGCTGGTCCTGACTGACAACGGTGGCAATGGCCCGGGAGTGTTGGATCCGGGCGAATCCGAGACGACAACTTCAACGCGTGTAATCACAGCAACCGACCAAACCAATGGAACTGTGACTCCGAATCCTGAAGTCACCGCTAATACCCCAAGTGGTCCAACGCTGACGACAGGGCCTACCGGCAATACGACGCCGCTCGTCATTACGAGTCCGTCGATTCAGGTTTCCAAGTCATTCACATTGGGGGATGAAAACAACAACGGTCGTGGTGACACGGGCGAGACCATTGTTTACCAGTACACGGTGACCAATAACGGAAACGACCGGCTCAGTAGCGTTCAGCTGACTGACGATGTGGAAGGGACGCTTACACTGACTGACGGCGGCGGCGATGGCGTTGGCATTCTCGCCGCAGGAGCGGTCGAGACGGCGACCTCCACCCACACGATTACTGCGGCGGAGTTCGCAGCCGGCAGCTTGACGAACATTGCCACAGTCGTCGGCACTCCAACTCAAGGAACTGCGGTCACCGGCACAGATTCTGCCACCGTCACTTTTCTCTTTTCTTCGTTGACGGTCGACAAAACGTCAGAGATTTCGCTCGACGCCAATAACAACGGACGCATCGATGCGGGCGATCGAGTGACGTACCGGTACACGCTTACGAATAATGGCAATGTCTCGCTTTCATCACTCACGTTGGTCGACGATGTCGAAGGCGCGTTAACGATTCTCGAAACCTCGCTGGCACCTACAGAGTCGACCACCGCTGCGTCGGTTCACACATTCACCGCTGCGGAAATCGCCGCCGGCTCACTGACCAACATTGCGACGGCCAGTGGAACGCCAGCCGAAGGTCCTGTGGCCACGGCGACGGACACTCTGACGCTGCAGTTTCCTCAACCCAGCATCAGCACAACCAAGTCAGCTACGTTAACTAATGACGTTAATCAGAATGGTCGAGCCGACGTCGGAGATGAGGTGACTTATTCGTTTCAAGTGACCAACGATGGGAATGACACGCTGACCGGCGTGACGCTGACGGACGACATTGAAGGTGTCATCACGATTGGTGATAGCGCTGGCGACGGAGTCGGAGTGCTCGCTCCGGGCGCAAGCGAATCAGGAACGGCAGTACACACGGTTACAGCCGCTGAGTTTGCCGCCGGCAGCCTCACGAACACCGCGACTGCAGTAGGCACGCCGTCGCAGGGCAATAATGTATCGGGCTCCGACAGTGCGACTGTGAACTTTCAGTCGGCCACGATCACCGTCGACAAAACGTCGGCGGTCACCTTGGATGCGAACAACAACGGGCGACTGGACCCTAACGATCAGATCACCTACAGCTACACCGTTACGAACACTGGCGATGTCGCCCTGTCATCGATCACCTTGGTCGACGATGTTGAGGGAACCCTGACGCTCAGCAGCACGACGTTGAATCCGAACGAAACCGCATCGGCGACCTCGGTTCACACCGTCACAACAACTGAGTTCAACAGCGGCGTGCTGACTAATATCGCCACCGCCACGGGAACGCCGCCATCGGGTTCGGATGCCACCGGCACCGACACGCTGACGGTCAACTTTATCAATCCAAGCATCGCAGTGACG
>CAYTPS010000557.1:0-2549 GCA_964439245.1 uncultured Pirellulaceae bacterium
CCAAATCCGCTTCTTTTGCCTGATGAAGTTTGAGCCCGGAAATCAACCAGTCCATCCGCTGCCGCAAGTCCGCAAAGCCGATCTGCTGAGTGTCAGCAGCGTCTTTGATCTGGTCCTGCAACGCTAAGGCTTGATTGAGCAAGCCATCGAACTCGGCGCGAAGATTTTTGACTCTCCTCATCAGGAATGGTTTTTCGGCTTGGATCTCGGCGATCAAACCATCGTCTTTACAGACACAGTCGCGCGACTCCTTCATCGCAGCCAGCAGCAAGTCCAGAGCCTTGTTGACCTCTTCCTGCCAAAAAGACTCCCGACCCGGTGCCGCTTGGCCTAAGCAAGCTTCGAGACGATGCACCGCAAACACCAACCGAACGTGCTGCGTACGGTTGTCGTCAATGGCGATCTCGCGCCGAAGCTCATTAGGCGACTGACGAGTTGATTTGTGATCTTTCGAGATCATGGCGAATCCAAAACCGAAACGGGTTTGTTACGGTCGACGATGGATTGCAACGGCCGTGCCAATCCTTAGAAAATTTACCACTCGCAAAAATCGGATTCATAGGTCAAGAAAACCAAACCGGTACGTCAAATTGACGTGGATGATTTGTCGCCGCTACGGCAAAATGACGCGGCCAGTTTTTAATTTATGCTTGAATCCTAAATTAGCAGTCGGCCGCCGTGCGCTAACACACGGTTGCTGCGTTGGAATCGGATGCGAACGGATTGTGGCTGAGTAAATCAACAATCGGTATCGGGTTTGGCGAAAAAACTCTTTTGTCCCAATCTGCGTAACGTAAGCTCAATCAATGAACTTTAGACTCGATGGAATTCTGGCAAATAAAACCACCAGATAGAAAATGACAGAAGCGTTACCCAAATTCAAAGTCCTCTTAATCGACGATGATCCGGTCACTCTTTCGGCGATGGCCGACCGGCTCGATGCCGAAGGGTACACGCCGATCGCTGTCGACAACGCCGAAAACGCTTGGCAACATCTTGATGATGGCGTGGCAGTGGTCGTCACTGATCTGAATATGCCCAAGACCAAAGGCGTCGATGTTGTTCGATTTGCAAAACAACACGCCCCTCACGCAATCGTGATCGTCGTCTCGACGGATCCAGATATCGCTCTAGCGGTCGAAGCAGTACGAGAAGGAGCTTTTGACTATCTGACTAAGCCGGTCAATCCTGACGAATTGGTTCGGCGGATCGAACTCGCCATCTCGCGCCGACGCTTGGCCGCAGAGATCGCGTCCTTGCACATTCAGCTTCAGGAGAAACAGAGTCTGGAGAACATGGTTGGCAACAGCCCGCCGATGCGTTCGCTCTACGAAAAAATCAAACTTGTTGCCGGTACACGCAGCACCGTGTTGGTAACCGGCGAAAGTGGAACTGGCAAAGAACTGGTTGCCCGCTCGATCCACAATCTCAGCAAACGCAAGAACGAAGCTTTTGTGCCGATCAACTGTGCCGCGATCCCCGAATCGCTGGTGGAAAGCGAGCTTTTTGGGCATGAGAAGGGTTCGTTTACCGGTGCCACCAATCGTAAGCTTGGCTTTTTCGAGTCCGCAAAGAACGGCACGCTTTTCATCGACGAGATTGGCGAGATGGAGTTGGGCTTGCAAAGTAAATTATTGCGAGCGATTGAAAACCGCACCATCATGCGAGTCGGTAGCACGACTGAGACGCCGGTCGATGTGCGGCTGGTCGCGGCAACCAATCGCGACTTGGCAACCCAAGTCAAAAACGGTGAGTTCCGAGAAGACTTGTTCTATCGCTTGAAAGTTGTTGAGTTAAAACTTCCGCCGCTTCGAGATCGCAAGGAAGACATCCCGTTGCTGATCCGTCGTTTTATTACCGACATCGCTACCGAGGAGCAGCGGCCTTGTCTAGACATTGAAACCGATGCTCTTGACTTGCTAAAGACTTATTCTTGGCCCGGCAACGTGCGCGAGTTACGGAACACGCTCGAAGGCATGATTGTTCTGTCGATGAAAGCAACGATCGAGATCGGCGATCTTCCGCCGCACATTTCCGATCACTCCGAATCGCAGGCGATCATCAAGCCGGGGATGACCATGTCGGAGATCGAACAGGAAGCGATCCGCCGCACGCTGCAACACACCGGCGGCAACCGAACGAAGGCTGCCGAGATTCTCCAGATCGGCCTCCGCACGCTGCAACGCAAAATCAAGGATTTTGACTTGGCGGAATGAACGACGCTTTGCGAAGTCGTCTACATTTTTTTGTAGGAACAAACACGTTCAGATGTTGAATGCCTCTGCCGCTTTCAATGAGAAATTTCTTCTTTGGCACGCTCCTTGCATTTTGAGCTCAGCGTCAGTCAAACGACTGTCACTTTGTCAATCTAACATTTCATTTTGTAATGGAGGTTCCCATGAACGCCCTATCAGTCAATGGTTCGCGGTTCAATCTTCTGCCGATGGATATTTTCTCGCGCGACTTGAACCGCTGGGTCGACAATGTTTCTTCCGAAAATAAGTGTGCCAACTGTGCTCCTGCAAGTATCTGGGAAACAGACACGCACT
>CAYTPS010000558.1:0-2545 GCA_964439245.1 uncultured Pirellulaceae bacterium
CCCTTCTGCTAATTACCTGACCGTAGGTCGCCAAGCGGCAGAGCGAGCCGATATTGTATGACGCGGAAACGCTGCGAATGAATTCGGCTGAATTCTCGTCGTCGAGGTATTGCTGGTAGATTTTGTCCAGCAACGGATATCGGAGCGGTTGATCCGACATGAACTAAAAATCCTCGACTGGCGACCCGCGAAGGCGGCAATAGGTGTAAACTTTTCGCTACGTTGATAACCCGCAACGTCTAAGCAGCCGAGTTTAGTTGCAGCCGTTGAGTCTCACAACAATGAAGACGCAATGAGCAAACAGAAGACGCTCATTTTACATCAATATGAAGCCACTCATTTCAAGCCTTAACGAATATACAAATTGGGAAGGGTTGATGCTGCTGAAGCGAGTCGCAGTCATACAAAGTCAACTGTTCGTGAATAAGATTTTCGCGTTGGTTTGTGCGGCTTCGGTGATTTGGAGTGGTTTTCAGGCCACGCACGCGCAGGTCACAATGGGGTCTTCAACGCAATGGCTGCAGGGCCGTCAGTTAGCCAAGAATCAAGCCGCTCCAGTTTCGGCTTCGTGGACTCAATCGCCTATTCGCGAGCAGCTTTCGCAGTTTTCAATCCAACGAAAACGACCAATTTTTCTTGATCGTCGCGTTGATCCAACGACCCAGCTCACTCTGCAATTCTCCAACCAAACCACGGACCAAATCGCTTGGGCGACGGCTAGCTCGCAGGGGCTAGGTGTCGTTCGCGTCGGGGATTTGCTCTATGTGGGCCCGAAAGAGTCAGCCGCGAGGCTTCCCTGGGTAATTAAGCGAGTCAGAAAATCGCTGTCTTCAAAGGATCGCAAGTTTTGGAACTCGAAAACGGAGCTGCGATGGGAGCAAGCGACAACCACGTTACAGATTGCAAACTGGTTCAAATCAAAGGGCGTAAATTTTCATGAGGCAATTCCGCACGATGTTTGGCCAGCGGGAGACTGGCCCCGCTTGACGCTACTCGAGCAGATGAGCCTATTCTTGATTGGATTTGACACTGATTTTGAGATTGCGGCTGATGGCAGGACTGTGAAGTTGCTCGCATTAAAACGCATTAAGGATCAAACCATCAAAATTCGAAGCCCGCGCGATGGAAGCGTGGACCCTGCGGAAATTGCACAAAAGATCTCGACCCTAAAAGTTCGTCGCGGCGGGAAAATGGTTTCGATTACTGGCGATGTAGTTTCGTTGTTGGAATTCGATGCGTTGATGGTAAGTGCTCAAAACGCGAGCGTTGTGCCGGCCACAGAAAAAACACTAACAATGACCGCGGAGGGTCGCCGTCGTGATATTTTGGCTGAGATTGCAAAACAAACTGGAAGGGAGCTCATTCTGAGCGATATCGCGGCTAGATCGCTTGACGAAAAAATCAGAGTGAAACTTGAGAGGGCGACATTAGAAGCAACACTTGACGCGTGTATTGACGGTAGCCCGCTGGCGTACCAAGCGGACGACAAGTCGCTTAGGATATTCGTAAAATAGGTGCACTGGCATCGTATTAACCCGAACTTATTTGTTTCCACGTTTGACCTGAATAGCCCAAGATGGATTTGATTGTCCCATTAATTGCACTTGCATCGATGGAGATTGTGCTGGGGATCGATAACCTCGTTTTTATTACCATTGTGACTAGCCGGCTTAAGCCTTCGCATCAACCACTAGCTCGCAAGTTGGGTTTGGGAGTCGCTCTCATTTCCAGATTGCTTCTTTTGGGGCTTTTGTTTTTCCTTGTGCATGGAGAAACGTTCAAGACTCCAGTGTTTTCGCTAACTGACGCAGGTGTCCCTTCATTTGCTGTCGAAAAAATTACTCGACCCAACATCAGCCATGACATAGCCGAAAAATTGGATGCAAAAGTTGTCGAGGCAATCCATGAAAAGCATTTCGAAGAAGCCAATGGTGTATCGGTTAAGGACATATTGCTGTTTTTGGGCGGGTTGTTTCTGATCTTCAAAAGCGTGTACGAAATTCACGATGAAATCGGTTCCGGGAGTTCCCAGCACACGAAACCTCAAGCCAATTTCACATCGGCGATCATTCAAATCGCTATCATGGATATCGTGTTTTCGCTGGACTCAATTTTCACTGCCGTCGGAATGGCTGATAATCTATGGGTGATGGTTGCAGCGATCGTGATTGCGGTCATCGTCATGTTGATTTTTGCTGAACCGGTTAGCACATTTGTAAGTGCCCACCCTACAATCAAGATGCTCGCCCTGAGCTTTATGATTCTGATTGGGGTCCTTTTGATTGCTGAAGGAGTGGGTGCACATATTGACAAAGGATACGTGTACTTCGCAATGTTTTTTGCATTGCTGGTCGAGTTGTTGAACATCGCCTTAAGGAAAAAGGAAGGTAAAACTCAGGCGATTGTTCATTAGGATGGGTAAATATCTGTTCAGTTCATGAGCGATGCGAATCGCCCAAGTGGATTGCCGAAGAGCTTTAGAAATTGGCATATGAAAGCTGTTGAATTCAGCGACATCGTCATCATCGACGAAACAGAACCGTGC
>CAYTPS010000559.1:0-2503 GCA_964439245.1 uncultured Pirellulaceae bacterium
TTCTCTGGCGTGATTGGCTACCTGTGCATCATCGCCTTCGTCGTCGCTGGAGCAGCACTGGCATTTAACGGCCGCTTCTTTACATCCAACGAACCCAACCTCGATCAGCTGTCGGCATGGTACCCACTGTTGCTGCTGTTCATCATTCCGGCGATCACCATGAGCATCTGGGCAGATGAAAAGAAAGCAGGAACGGATGAACTGCTGTTCACGATGCCGGCGACCGACGCGGAAATTCTGTTGGGCAAGTACTTCTCTGTGCTGGCCGTTTACACCGTCGCGTTGCTGTTTTCATTGAGTCACGTGTTCGTTTTGGCTTTCCTTGGCAATCCCGATTGGGGCCTGATCGCGACGACCTACGTTGGATACTGGATGGCTGGAGCAGCTCTTTGCGCAGCCGGCATGTTGGCTTCAGTGCTCACCAGCAACGCCGCCGTCGCATTCGTGCTGGGCGTTTTGTTCTGTGGTCTGCCAGTTTTCATTGGCCAGCTTGGAGGCCTGTTGGGTTTCCGCGAACTATTCGAGGAACTGAGCTTGAGCGAGCAGCTCCGTGACTTTAGTTTGGGCATCGTTCCTCTTTCTGGCGTGGCGTACTTCTTATGTTTCTCGGTATTCATGTTGTTCGTCAACATGATCATGATCGGCAAACGTCACTGGCGATCGTCTCAACGTAGTAGCACGTCGCTTCAGTTTGCGATCCGCGCGGTTTGTGTGGCGGTCATGCTGTCTTGTGCAACGAGTTGGGCCAGCTACACCGCTGTACGAGTTGATGCAACATCCGAACAATTGTTCAGCCTCACAGATACAACACGCAACATCTTGGACGAACTCGAACCCGAAAGGCCAATCGAGATTCAAGCATTTCTCAGCCCGGAAGTACCGCGCGAGTATGTTGACACACGTAAACAACTGGTCGGGATGCTGCGGCAATTCGACGAACTTGGCGGCAACAAACTTCAAGTCCGCTATGTCGATGTTGAACCATTCAGCGAGCAGGCCGAAGAGGCCGAGCACTTTGGGATCGAACCGCAGCGGGTAGTTACCGAGCGTGATGGTCGGCGCAGTGAAGCTGACGTGTACCTTGGTGCGGTGGTCATCAGCAGCTATGACAAAGTTACCGTTCCGTTCTTCGGGAAAGGGCTGCCGATCGAATACGAACTGACTCGCAGCGTGCAAACGGTTGCTGAAAAAGAACGACACACCGTTGGTGTTCTCAGCAGCGATACGGGTCTAACCGGTTCGCGCGAGTGGCAAATTGTTTCGGAGCTAAAGAAACAATACAAAGTCAAGGAAGTTTCGCCTTCGTCCGAGATCGACGGAGACGAGTTCGATGTCTTGATGGCAGTGTTGCCTTCTTCGTTGACGGCTCCGGAGATGGACAACCTCGTCGACTACGTCAAAGGCGGGAATCCGACGCTCATTTTCGACGACCCGTTTCCGATGACGCTTAACAATGGGTTTGGTATCACCAACGCTCCGCGCCAATCGAAAAGCTCCGGCGGTGGAATGGGCATGGGCATGATGGGACGCGGGGCTCCCGGCGAAGCAAAGGCCGATGGCGGCCGAGCCTCACGCTTGACGCGTGCGTTGGGCATCAGTTGGAATTACGACCAAGTCGTCTTTGATGCCAACAATCCGCATCCCGAGTTTGCGAACTTGCCTTACGAGTACGTTTTCGCGACACGTGACAACAACAAAGATGCGTTCTCATCGGAACACGTGGCGACAAGCGGACTGCAGGAAATCATTACGCTTTACTCGGGCACGGTTGCCAAAAACAGCTTGGACGAAGATCGCGCGGTCGAGTTCACACCACTGATTACAACGTCCGCCGAATCCGGCATCCTGCGTTGGAATGAGTTCGTGGACGAAGGAGGCTTCAACATGTTTAGCATGCAGCCGACTGCTAATCCAAAGCGGAACCCAGTTCGCCGGATGGACGGCTTGGCACACGTGATTGCCGCTCAAGTCAAATCGGAAAAAGAAGATGACAAGCTCAACGCGATCTACGTTGCAGACATCGACATGATCTCCGACTTCTTTTTCAACGAGCGGAATCTGGGGAACTTGGACATCGAGTTTGATAACGTCTCGTTCGTGCTCAATGCTGTCGACTCGCTGGTCGGAGACGATTCGTTCATCGAATTGCGTAGTCGCCGAGCCAAGCATCGGACGTTGACACGCGTTGAGTCTCAGAAGCGTGTCTTCCTGGAAGAAGCTAATCGAGCGGAGGCGAAGTCTGATGCTGAAGCGACGGCAGAACTTGCCAGGCGCCGTGAGGAGTTGGGCAAACGCGTGAAAGAGATTCGTGAAAACGATGCTCTGGATCCGATCGCGAAAGCCCAGATGCTCAAAGCGGCTCAGCAAGCCGAACAGCAACGTTTCAGTCTCGCGGAGGCTCAGATCGAACAACGGAAGAACGACGAGGTTCGTAAGATCCGTGCTCAAACCAATCGGCAGATCAAAACGCTGGAGTCGCGGATTCGTGGCTGGGCGACTTGGC
>CAYTPS010000560.1:0-2492 GCA_964439245.1 uncultured Pirellulaceae bacterium
TAACGTTCGATACTTCGATGCCGTTTTCAATTGGGTAATACAAGATAACGTAGTTGGAGGCCGGCTTGGAGGGTGTAAAGGTTCGAACGCCTTTTGCAATATCTTCGCGAAGTGTCCCCAGTTCGGAATGATTGGCGAGTAGCTGAAATGCTTTGAGAAGCTCGTCGAGGACGTTATTGGCCGAGGCGGGACTATCGGCTCCGATAGTGTCAGCAATCAAATCAAGGTCGTCGTTAGCTTGGTGGGATATTCGATAACGACGTTTCACGAATCAGTTTGACCTTTCTGTTGAGCACGTTGCTTAAGCGCATCAAACCGTTCGGTAAGTGATTCGTCGTCGTATTCGGTGAATTCGCCGCTGTCCAGCTGGCGACGGCTCTCCTGTACTATCGACGATAGTTCATCGCGTTTGCGAAGCATTTCAATGCCAGCTTCAACAGCTTCGTCGCGAGACGAGAAAAGCCCGCTGGCGATCTTGCCTTGAATGTAAGATTCGTTTTGTGGCGATAAGTTGGAGCTCATAATTGGTTTCTCGTTTTACGACTCAAGAAAAATATAGTGCAATTTTACCACTTGTCTTTCGTTTAAGCCAATTGCGGTGAAAGTGAGTTTGATAGATCGAGTTTACCTGTCACTGCTTCTGCTATTAGCGCGGAACGAAACTCGGTCATAAGTCTGATTTCTTGCGAAATTGAATCAATTAGCTTATCTATTCGGGAGTATTCAGATTTTAGGTGCTCAGCTATTGATTCTTGTTCTGGAATTGGAGGGACTGGGATTTCAATTCCCATGAGACGGTCTTTGGTAAGCTTCGGCTGGGCAGCTCCTGTAATCCACGGGTTGTAGTCGATTGCTTCCAGCATCTCGGCAAGATAAAAAAGGCAACCGCGTTTTGGTTTTAGAATATGTGCATGATTGTTAACCCAGTACTTGCCCTTTGCGATTATGGATAGTCGCAGATTGCGCAAGACGAGGTTAGCCCCATCCTCGGCGATCAGAATCGTAGTTTCGTCGAAGAGGTAGTCGTCAACTTTGTCGATAACTCCAGACGCTCCGTAGTAATCAAACTCTCGATTTTTCATTTCTCCCCTATCAACAGAATTTAGAGGAATGCGACGAGTGTTTAAGTTTTCAAATTCAGATTTGATTCGACCAGATTTCCAGTCTTTGGGAATCTCAGATAGCCAAAAGATATTGGACGGTTTCATCGAAGAATTTTTGATGCCTCTTGTTACACATATTCTTCGGATTTCGTTTTTTTCTTTCTTCAGCAATCCTATTAGTTGGCGTTTGTTCGAAATGAACCGGCCTACATCGACCAACTTATCTTCAAGGTATTCAACGATTTTTTGCTGTTCGTGTGGCGGAGGAACTATCGCCCTGACGTTGTAAAAGTCATCTGTGTAAAGCCGCCAAAAACCTTCAACAATACCTTTTGTGGCATTTCTGAAGTGAGAAATGAAGACGGGGGTCTTGAACAAAAACTCGAAGTAACGGACTGATATTTCGCCGAGCGGACGCAGAACTGTGTAGTCGGGGCTAATCACTCCACTTTGGGATGCACGTGCAAAAACTCCCAAGTGTGCCTTGAGACGATTGAGCACGAGGTCATTTTCTTTGCATAGTTTTCCGCCAGCATAACTTTCTGAGGCGCGACGCCATTCATCAATTTCATTGCTTGGAACGAGCCCCTTCTTCTGGCTCATTGAAAGATGAGTTTCAGATCCGTTTTCGGAGCGAACATCAACTTCTCTAAACAAAAACCGGTTGCGCTTAGTTTCCCAATGTGAAGGTATCACCCCAACACCGCGAATGCCGCTACTTTTCTTTTCGTGATTTGGAGTAACTAAGCTCATACGACACCTGCGGTAATCTGCTCTAGTAATCCCTCAGTTTCTTGTTCGAGACGTCTTATGTCATTGGTGATTACTTTCAAGCTCCGCTGCGGTTCAAACTCATAGAAGTATCTCTTAATTGGGATCTCGTATCCAACAACGATTTTCGCTGCATCAATCCACGCTTCTGGCACGTGGGGTAGAACTTCACGCTCGAAAAATGTCTCAATTCCGCCTTCTTCCAGCAACGGAATTTGTTCCGTATCCCGAAGATAACTATTACTTTCATATTCAACAACAAACTGGTTGCCGCCTTCCTCAAGCGGATACTTACCGTAAAACTCTGATCCAGCATCGAACGACTCCCCTTTCCTGAGTTTCGTTTTCTTGCGAACAACCGGTTCAGCGTTTTCATCCGTCTCGGCCAAGTTGGTTTGAATGAACTTCAATCGCTTCGCTGTCAACTTCAGCTTGTGTTCCTTGGCATCAGCTTTGACAGCTGCCACAAACTGGTTGTAATCCATGTGCCGCTCGCGTCCCAACTCATCGGCAACTCGGTTGATCAGATTTACCAACGAAGCTTCCTTAGCTTTCTCGCAAACTTCAGCAAACTGCTCCAAGCCTGAATCGCTCAAGTCAATGGCCAGTCGCAAGGGA
>CAYTPS010000561.1:0-795 GCA_964439245.1 uncultured Pirellulaceae bacterium
GTTGAGTGGATCACCTCGTCGCTAAGGTTGATTGAAGCTAAGCTCTCAGATGGTGGCAGCCTTTGCCTTCAGGTGGGCTCCCATGTGCAGAATGGTAAGCTACTGCCTCTTGACTACATTTTTTTTCCGATTTTGCAGAATTTGGGGCTGACATTCCGCAATCGCATTATTTGGCGCTACAATTTTGGACTCAACGCCGTGAAGCGATTGTCGGGCCGGTATGAAGTGGTTCTTTGGTTTACGAAGGGAGACGATTACAAATTCAATTTGGACCCTATAAGAGTAGCCCAACTGTATCCCGGCAAGCGTCACGCTGCTTCAAAGGGCAAAAAAGCAGGACTGCCTAGTGGCAATCCAAAAGGCAAAAACCCTTCTGACTATTGGGAATTTAATGGCCACACTGCGTTTTTTGGTGAGCCTGTTTGGAATATCCCAAACGTCAAAGCAAATCACCTCGAAAAAGAAGCTGATCATCCGTGCCAGTTTCCTAATGAGTTGGTTGAGCGTTGCATACTAGCTCTTTCGGACCCTGGAGATGTTGTCCTTGACCCGTTTGCAGGGACGGGCACCACGGTAATTTGTGCTGACCTACACAAAAGGAGCGGCATTGGAATAGAGATTGACGAGTCATATGCAGCGAATGCGGCCAACCGTTTGAAAAGAGCGAAGGTTGGCAAGCTTCCTATCAGAAAATCGGGGAAAGAGCCTCGCCAGCCAAAACCGACAGAGAAAGTGTCGAGCGTGCCACTCGAATGGTTAGAGGAAAGAGAAAGGCAAGCTGATGGTCGCGGGTAA
>CAYTPS010000561.1:805-1649 GCA_964439245.1 uncultured Pirellulaceae bacterium
TTTGACCGAGCTGGCTTTTCGAGAATTGCTCAAGTGGACGGGATCCATTTCGAGTATGAAGGCCTCAAAAGCGAACTAGATGATATCTTCGTTTTCGAAAACGTCGTCGTTCTCGCCGAGTACACTGAAAGCAAGGGTGCTAACCTTGGCAAGCATGCAAAAGGCAAAGACGCTGTCCACAATAAGATTGCCGAAGACCCAATAAAATTCCTAAAATTTTTTAGATCGAAGTCATCTGGACTAGATGAATGGTTCGACAAATCCGAATATACCGATAACCAGTTGATTCCAAAGTTGATCTACACATCTCGTTCCGCGCTCGAAGATCATCACAAGGCGCTATTCAATAAAAGCGTTTTTATGTCTGATGCTGAAAGGGGCTATTTCTATTCGCTGACAAGATCAATTCGAAGGTCTGCCCGGCATGAGTTGCTTGAGTATCTTGGCATCGATCCAAATGAAGTCGGCGATTCTGGCGTTGTTAGCACCAGTGTCTCCCATGACGATTATAAGGCACTCCTATTGCCAAAGGAGCAATCGCATTTTCCCACCGGATTTAAGATTGTTTCGTTCTACGTTGATCCAGATGCTCTTCTTCGGCGGGTGTATGTATTGCGACGCAACGGATGGCGAGACTCGCTGGGATTATATCAGCGTTTGATCATTCCTTCTAAGATAAAGGCCATTCGCGGACATCTAAAAGCGAAGAGGCGCGTTTTTGCCAATAACATCGTCGTCACCTTACCCAATGATACAAAAATTGAGGCGTTGGACGGAGAAGTGCTTTCAGAGGACGCTGTAAAGCCAACTCCGATTAATTTGCGCCTTACAAAATCTGCAAACT
>CAYTPS010000561.1:1659-2492 GCA_964439245.1 uncultured Pirellulaceae bacterium
GACAAATACCGTCTGCAGCAGAACTTACTGGCGACTGGGATCGTATATCCGGCGAACTACAGTAAGAAGCAAAGAGAGAAGTTTGAGGCAGGTCTTTTTCTTGAAATAAATTCTACACAGAACAAAGCTGGGTCGGATATTATTCAAGCAATTTGGGTGTTGCTTGACCCGTTCCGGCCAATTGCGGTGTCTAGGGTTGTACTAAACGGGCTTGCAGAAGCAGCGCCGCTCGCTGGTTATCTCGCTAGAACGAGTCTTGATGCGGGGAAAATCAGGACGGCGTCGGTCGTTTCCTATGGCCTGATGCCACTTACCAAACGAAGTGGTTCTGACTCGTTGTTCGCTATTTGGACGGATTTAGGCGCCAAAGCGAGGTTTGAAGGTGGCAAAGCGACAGATGGGGACCTAGAGAACTACATTGCTTTTTGTTTGTCGGCGATTGGCTCGTTCCTGAAGGAGTGTCGTGATCAAATTGGACCGGCAAAGTGGAAGCTGGTTAAAGAGGGGGGAATATTGTCGGTAACGACGGTTAATGGGCTTATCATACTGTTGCGTAAGCTGATTGAAGATGGCTTGATAAAGAGTGCTGACAAGCTCCCTGATCTCAGTGATATTGGCAAAGTCGATTTCAACTCCTTTAAGTCGTCACAATATGCGGACCTAGCGGTCACTATGCGAAAAAGAGTGAAATGAGCTTAGAGCTATCCGCAACACCACATTTTCCTACACGCTCTCAATCGTATAGCTGCTCCCGCTCTTTTAGACGCAGGAGCTACAAGTGCCATTCGATTATTTGTCTCTTCAAGCGCCAGCGCACACCTCCGTGTGCTCGG
>CAYTPS010000562.1:0-2484 GCA_964439245.1 uncultured Pirellulaceae bacterium
GCGTTACCGGATCGCGCTCGTGGCTAATTCGATGCTTCACAATCAAGGGATGCGGCGTATTCATTCGTCGATGCCTCACATAGAACGCAGCTAAAACGGCACAAACAAGTGTCAGTGCAAGTAAGAAACGCACGCTAAAAGTTCTAACACGTTGCTTCATACAACACTTCCCAATTTTTGTTGACGGGGCACAAGGAGCGAACGTACTTGGGTCACGTCAAAGTGCAAAGCCAGCGCAAGTGCTGTCACCAATAGATTTCACCACAGAGGACGCGGGGGAGCACAGAGAAACTAGGGTCGGCACCTCTGTGTTCCCCTGTGCTCTCTGTCGTTGAATCGATCGAACTGCTAGCTGATCACTTTATCGATTCTATGCGCAGGCAACAGGAAGTTGGGAAATGGGGCAACCAGATGGAACAAAACACTAAAAGATCTCGTGGATCTTCATCACAAAAAGACTGAAAACGACCAACATGTTCAACAAACTGAGCAACAAAACCCGTTTGCAAAACCGAAACAGACTGTTCTTGTGGACGGCCAAATATCCATTCTCTGATTCACTTGTAATCGCGGAAAACATCATGATGAGGAATGAGACGGGCACGCAAAGCAAACTGATCGCGGTGCCTATCGAACGCAATTGAACCAATCGAATCTGCAATGCAACCATCGCAGTGAAAATCAGAAGAGTAAAAATGGAGACTTTCAAAGGACTTTCTTGCAGTGGTGAAAGCACATCGGATAGTAATGAGCGAATTTACCGAGTCGGGACTGCGAATGCTGCATTCTATTGTATGGACGAACGTCAAACTGATCTCATCCTCAAACCAACCACTGCAACATTGCTGTTGCCAGTGACAGCACCAACAAGAATCCGCACATGTCGGTGATGGTGGTGAGAATGGGGCCGGAAGCCAATGCGGGATCCTGTTTCAATCCGCTTAAGAGCAGCGGTACGCAACCGCCGATGCAAACCGCGATGACTGTGTTGGCCGCCAACGCTGTTGCAACAACGATGCCTAACGCGATTTGCCCTTTCCACAAAAACGCAATCGCGCCAAGTAAGAGGCCCAGCGTCACGCCGTTGATCAGTCCAACAGACGCTTCTTTTCCAAGGACTCGAAGTGCTTCGGTTGGTTTAACCAAGCCGAGCGACAATTCTCTCATGCTGACCGCTACGGCTTGATTGCCGCTGCATCCGCTCATGTCAGAAATGATAGGCAAGAAGACAGCCAGCGCAATCACGGCTTCCAGCGTGTCTTGATACATCGCGATCACGCTTGCCGCTGCGATGTTCAGAACAATGTTGATGCTTAGCCACGAGAGTCTTCGAAAGCTACGCAATTTCGTTGGCATGGTGCGAAGCTCTTCGCCGCCCAGAATACCGGTAAGTTTCAAAAGCGTTTGGCTGGCTAGTTCTTCGGACGCCTCCAAAACCGCGTTTTGTCGAACCACACCAACCAACGATCCTTCCAGGTCGACGACAGGCACGCCGAAGTAGGGATGACGATCAAAGAACTGTTCTAAGTCACGTAGTGGCGTATCGATTGTCACCGAGACTGGATCCGCGATCATCAAGTCGCGTACTGAAATACCGGGACTGGACAGCAATAGGTCACGCAGTCGAAGCACACCAACCAATTGGCCGCCAGTGGCGGTGACGTAAGCATATTGCACTTGGTAGCGTGCGTAGTCGGCTGCGTTTTGACGCAGATCTGTTAGGACATCTTCGACGCAAGAATCGTCTGTGTAGTGCAGGTACTCCGAAATCATCAAGCCACCCGCCACGTCACCGGCATACTGCATCAGCCGCCGCGCATCATTGGCCTCTTCCGGCTCCATCTCTTGCAGAATGGCTTCGGCGTCGTCCGTGCTCAAGCGACTTAGAATGTCGGCTTGCTCGTCGCTGTTGACTTCATTCAGGATGTCAGCAGCTTGCTCGGCTTCTAGGTGCGAAACCAAACTGGCCGCTTCCGACTCCGGCAACTCCTCCAGCAAGGAGGCTGCATGGTCATTGGGCAGCATCGTCATCAGTTGCGACTGATCGTCGTCGGAAAGTCGCAACACAGCACGCACTGAATCCGCCGACGGCAGATCTTCAATGCAGTGATCCGCCGCATCTGCATCTTGTGCAGAGATCGCAGCACGTAGTTCTTCGGTGGGCTGAGGATGTTCGGTCATGGAGCACTCTGAATAACGGACACTTCAGGGTGCATTGGAAACCAGAATCATCGTCACCAACAGCGGTAGCACTGGTTGCAACCAAGCGATCGCCGCTGTTGTCTTGTTGGCAGGTCGCAGCGTCTAGGCCACGACCCGCCGAGGTTTACTACGCTGCTGTGTCAGCATCGATTAGAGCGCACATCAGGTCGGCAAAGCGATTATCAGCTTCGCGACGGCGTGCAATGCGTTCTTGAACGGACCAGTTTGAACGAATGTTCAAGACTCGACGTGAAATTTCAGCATCCGAAGGAAGTGTCTCCA
>CAYTPS010000563.1:0-2484 GCA_964439245.1 uncultured Pirellulaceae bacterium
TGTAGGAACCAAAATCGATGCAATCGCCACCAACATCACGCTCATGGAAGCCGAGATGATCAACCCCCAAAGGTCTCTCGAGGATGACGACAAACGAAACGGAAAACGAGTTCCTTGAAGTGGCGGTTCCACAGGGACCGCCGGCAGGTCATCTCGACGACGACGGAAATCGTTCAACAGATCGATCTCGCCAGCGCGGTTGACCAGCGCTTCACGTCGCTCGCGCGAGACGCTGACTTTCCAGAGCAGCCCGATAATGTAGTAGCAACCGATCGCGATCATGGCCACCGCCAGCGCGATCCGCAACGAAAGATAACCGGCCGAAATGTACATCTCTCCGGGAGTCGAAAGCAACACGTTCAGCGTGATCGTGGCCGCCAACAAAATGATCCCCGCCAACACAATCAAGCCAGCGACGATCGCTTCGGCAATCGCCGCGAACCGCCCTCGGGTGCGTTTAAAGGGAGAGAAAGGTAATCGCTTGCGTCGCAAGGCAGAAGACTCGAAAAATGTTCGACGGATCCTAAAACTGGCTCTACCGTCCATTATCGCAGAATTATGCAGATTGATCCATCGGCGTATTTCGCCGCAAAGCATCCCACTGGCAACCGCTCTAACCAAATATTGCCGACAGCCTATCCCAAAAATCGTAGTGGACTTCGCCAGAGGTCCTTTTTGAACAGACAACAGAGAATTCTGGCGAATCCCACCACGGATCAATCGGGGTGCTGAGATAGGTCCTTAAATCAACTCAGCGGCAGGACGCTAGCCGCCTGTACTAACGACACAACGATACTAACGACACAACGATACCGCCCCGCTGGCGCCCTGTCGCTGACAATGCATCGGGAAGCACCATCGCGCCAAACGCAATGCATGGATTGACGTCGATAAATCGCGGCCCGCCAGAATTTTGCCGGCGGTCTCATGAGACAACATCGCTATCCGTTTGGTGTTCCGTTTTTACAAACTGCTCCAATCTGTCCAACGGGCTGACAAGTCGTTCAGACATGGTTTCAACCACGTGCAGATAAATTTCCGTCGTCTTCAGTGAAGCATGCCCAAGCAACCGTTGAAGCGTCCGGAGATCACAACCCTGCAACAACATGTGCGTTGCAAAACTGTGACGCCAAGTATGAGGCACGACTTCTTTCGTGATTCCCAATCGATCCTTTGCCGCCTTCATCGCGGGGGCATACGAATCGCGCTTGAGATGGTGACGTCGAAGCTTTGCCGCACGAGGATCCTTTGAGATTTTTTTTGCCGGAAACAACCAAAACCATCCCCACGACTTTCCCCAAGAGGGGGCTTTCTCGTCAATCGCGGTGGGAACCCAGACTCCCGGAAGGTCGTTGCTCCGGTCTTCGTCAAACACAGTGCGAACAAAATCAACGTGATGCTGGAGGTCTTGCTTGATTGCTTGCGGCATCATCAACAGCCGATTCTTGTTCCCTTTGGAGTCATTGATCTGGATGGTGTTACTATCGAAATCCAAGTCCTTCACGCGCAGGCGTAAACAGTCCGAGACCCTCAATCCGCACCCATACATAATTGAGGACTGTAAACTCTGTATTCCACGAAACTGCCCCAGCATTGCTTCGGTTTCTCTGAAGGTCATCACCACAGGAAGCTTTTTTGCTTTTGCTGAACGGGTGAAGTCGACGATGCCGATATCGAGTTCAAGTACTTTGTCGTACAGGAACTTGATCGACGATAAGGCCACGCGCTGCGTGTCGGCGGCCAAATTTTTATCCGCGGCCAAATGGGTTAAGAAATCGGCAACGTCGTGTTTTGTCAGATCTTTGGGGTGACGGTAACTTCCGTACTTATTCTTTGTGAATCCCACAAACTTCCTATAATTCTGCAAGTACGCTTTTTCTGTGTTGTAGGCATACCCAAAGCCCCTAATCTCGCGCTTCAGCTGTTCTTCAAGCTTCACGATAAAAATCTCCGAAGATATGCAGGCAACGTAATAGCGCGCCATATGGAGCGCTATCACCTCCAGTAACAGCAATAACATACCATATAGAGCATTTTTGCTGGTTGGCTTGCAACAGAATGCTGTATTTGGGATAAAATTACTGTCGGTAACGGCATAAAGGTTTTATGCAGTGAACCGACACATCAACTAGTTATCCCGCTCAATCAAAACACATAGTCGAACATGCCAAACCACCAATCCCACCAACAGAAAACTGTGCGATTTGCAGCGTATGCGGATCATCTTGACCTGAGTGGCACTCCGCCAATCACGCTCGCGCATTCTGGACGCGAAGAACTCGATCAACTGATACCATTTCTGCTGCCACGTGAACAAATGGCGGTTGCCTACTATCCAGAATCCGACGTAACTGCTTACAATGGTCGAATTGCGGATGAAATTCACGTTTTCGAGAATTTAACAAACAGTACCGGGCGAATACCGCGCATTATGCTCGCGGACGGGATGGTTGTTGAAGTGACGCTAAAATAGAGTCTTTCGAC
>CAYTPS010000564.1:0-2461 GCA_964439245.1 uncultured Pirellulaceae bacterium
GTTTTGGACCGTTTGACCATCAATGAGTATTTCAAAATCAACAACATCGCCGAAGCCCTTTGCTGACACTATGATGTCAGTTGTCGCTCCGCCGGCATATTCAAAGTAGGCGTTGACGTGCAGCGTGTTTCCACGGCCCGTGCCCGAAACGAGTTCACCATCCAAATAGGTTCCCGTAGAAAAAACACTGGAATCAGATCCGCTGTAGGAAAATCCATCGACCGTGAGCGAATGTAAAATCAAATTTCGGTCAATCATCTCACCTGATGTTGGATCGGTGAAGTACGCGTCGTTTGTGAATGCCACCCGAATTTCTGAGGGATCCAAATTACCTTGGGCGCGATAGACATACGTTTGCCGCGCGATACAACGTGAGAGGAGCGAATACTCTCTGACTGTCTGACCGCCAATCTGAAGCTCAAAATCGGCCACGTCGCCTTAGACCTGAGCATCAATCTCGATCAACGTCGTTTCTGCTACGCCTCCAAAGCCCTCCTGTGAAAACTGAAAGTAGCCGTTGCTGTTGAAGTAGCCGTTGCTGTTGAGAGTCTCACCGCGCCCAAAGCCCGCTTGGACTCGATCGTCTTGCGTCCAAGTTCCCGTTGAGAATGTCGCAGAGTCTTCGGTCTGGTAGATGTTGCCATCAATCTCGATGCGGTCGATCGTAATGTTGCGATCGATTCCGTTGGCAGGATCGTAAAGATCATTTAGGAAATTGAACCTCAACTCTCCGGGGGCGACGGTGGTTTCAATGTTGAGATGGAATTCTTGAATTCCATCTGTGGGCAGTGAATCGATGACCGCGACTCGGCGGCTGCGGAAATCAATCCCGAGCATTTCATCGCCGGTTGATCCATGCGCAAAAACAGAAACGGTTGAGAGCATCTGCCGCTATTCAAGGCTCTCAACTTGAAGAGAGTCAGTTGCGTTTGAGGACTGTTGGGTGTGCTTTTGGAGAATGAAGTCGAGAAATTTAGACATGAGTGGATCGTCCGGGAAGTAGAAACATGAGGAGAGAAAGAAATGAGGTAAGTTCAACTTTCAAGCGATAGTCGATTCGGCCTGCGACACAAGATAGCGCTGCCGCAGCAAGCCGGCCGCAGTTAGAAAAAGATTCTCGCAATCTGCGATTTTCTAGGAGTTTAAGCCTATCGCGCGCGAGGACAGTATCAGGAGTTTTCGTTTGGGAGCTTGATGTTTAACTTGAGTTCTACTTTAAATGGCTTAATCGAATATCCTTGTATTCCGCCCACATCGGTTTCCCGCCGTGCAGCTGCAATCCAATTCTTCCCGTTAAAGTAGCTTGGTCTTCTGAGTCAGTGAAATCTAGAATGAGTCGTCCGTTTAGGTAATGCTGAAGTCGGTTTCCCTTGGCGACGATGACCACGTCGTTCCACTGGTCCACTCGAAACAATTTCTTAAAGTCCTCTGGACTTATCAAAGTAGATTGGATGATCTTCTTCCCGTCTTTCCAAATTGCTTTGTCGCCGACAAGACACATGCGTTTACGCTTGCCGCCTTCGTCGTAGATGAATCCGGCAACGTCCGGCAAATCACCCGAGTTGCGAATCTCATGTTGGTAGCCACGCAAGACGTAGTCGTTGCGGGGTTTTTTCGCTGGATCGGTGATGTGCGCTGAGCGGTATTGGATGCCTGAGTTATTGATCGAAGAAACTCGGAAGCTCAATCGCAATTCAAAATCCGTTACCTCGTCCTTCCAGATTAGAAACGTGTTGCCTTTGCTTTTCTTTTCGGCAGTCGTCTCGCCGCGAATTACTCCGTCGGTGACGGCCCAAAGTCGCTCGTCGCCCTCCCAGCCATCCAGATTGGTTCCATTGAACAGGCTTTCCATGTTGTCGGCCTCTGGCGGAGTTGCAATCGCCTCGATCTGCGGGGCTTGTGCCACTACAGCATTCTGTGCAATTGCCGGCAACTGGTTTGCCGCGGCGCAGCAGAAAACAACGGTGAAAGATAGCGTGCCAAAAATTGATCTCATCTGTTTAGCTCCAAAGTTTCATTGCCTTATTGGACACTGCCCGAATAACGAGGAAGTCTTACCTGACCGGGGCGATCGGTGTTCCCAGTGCGTTTTATCATGTCGATTCAGTAGGAATTCCTACGTCCGTCCAACCGAGGCTTAACGGCGTGCTACCCTTGAACGCCGTATTTTCGGAAAAACGCACGGATCGCATGTTATGAATTTCTCAAACTATAGTCTATCACGGACGACGCAAGAGATGTGGTTGCTGATTAGGTCAGCAGTCATCATTGGTCTCTCGGGTTTGATGCTTTCTTTATATGTAGGTGCGGCGGTAGCTCAGATTCGCCTTCCGGCGATCGATCCTTCAGGCAACCGCATCTTTCTGCCAAACAGCAGCACAACGCTCCTCACCCCCAACTCAGCAGCGCAAAACGCGCTGACAAATCCCCTTAGACAAGGAACGGTTGGGTCCGGAGTTTT
>CAYTPS010000565.1:0-2444 GCA_964439245.1 uncultured Pirellulaceae bacterium
AAACTGCCTCAGATTCTCCCCGGCGTTACTCAGTCGCGCGTCAACTGGACGCGGCGGTCGGTATTGGTTCACTGGGATGAGTCAGCCACAACCCTCTCGTGTATTTCAGCAACACTGCATCAGCTTGGTTATCGGCCAACGCCGTATTTACCCAACGAAAATCTGCAACGATGGCGTTTGGAGCAACGCCGCCATCTGACTCGCATTGGAATTGCGGCGGCTTGTGCCGGCAACAACATGATCATTTCGGCTGCGCTTTACTTTGGCATGTTCTCGCACATGTCGGCAAGCATGACTCAGCTGATGCGGATCGCCAGCGCGTCGGTGGGACTAGTCACGTTGCTTTGGCCGGGGCGGGTCTTTCTCTCTAGCGCTTTGACGGCGCTACGAACCAAGACTCCCCACATGGACTTGCCGATTGCTTTGGCGCTTCTGGTGGGGACGATCGCCGGTATCGTCAACGTTGTGCGCGGTGCCGGCGAGATTTACTTTGATTCGCTGGCCGTATTGATCTTTCTTCTGTTGATGGGCCGGTGGTTACAGTTTCGCCAACAAACCAAAGCCGCCAATGCGATTGAACTTCTACAACAACTGACGCCGCAAAAGGCTCGGAAGATGGTCGATGGCCGGCCTGTCGAAGTCCTAGTTGATCTGATCAAATCAGGCGACATCTTGCAGATCGCAACCGGAGATCTATTCCCCGTCGACGGAGTACTCAACCAGCACGGCACCTCGGTTGATGAAGCGATCCTTTCGGGGGAGTCAACTGCCGTTAGAAAGACAATCGGCGAACAGGTCTTTGCTGGTTCGACTAATCTGGGCCCGATAGTCACGATGAAGGTTGAGGCGGTGGGATCGAAAACTCGGATCAACGGAATCGTCGAACTGGTTGAGTCGGCGTCACAGTCTAGGCCAAAAATTGTACTGTGGGCCAATCGTGTGGGTGGTTATTTCGTCGTGGCGATTTTGACATTGGCGATTATTACATTTATGTCGTGGGCTCATATCGACATGGAAGAAGCCCTCAACAGATCGATCGCATTGTTGATCGTGGCCTGTCCCTGTGCGTTGGCGTTGGCGACACCGCTGGCGATCGCTGTAGCGTTGGGGCGATCGGCAAGTCAAAAGATCATTGTCAAAGGTGGCGACGTTCTGCAACTGCTGCAGCGACCCGGGAAAATCTGGCTGGACAAAACGGGGACGCTGACCGAAGGCAACCTCGTTGTTGAACGCTGGCACGGCGATTTGGGATGGTTGTCTCCCGTTGCCCAACTCGAGAAACAATTCACGCATCCGGTTGCCAAAGCTATTGTCAGACTTCGTAGTCAAACGCATTTGCATATCGACACTCTCAACCGAGATGAGGCGAGTCCATCACAAAAGATTTTCATCGCATCACGCGAGTGGATCATTGAATCAAATCAACATGCGGGTCTTGGCGTTTCTGGCGCCGTCGGGATTTTCGACGTCGATGTGGGAAACCGTGAACTAATGGTAGCGCTTGGCAACAACATTAGCCGCCAACATGATCGAATCGCTGACCAAATCGTTGCCCGATCAAATGCTCCCTGTTGGATTGCCGTTGACGGACGCGTGGTGGGGATCGCGGAACTGACAGACGCCATTCGCCAAGACGCTTCTCAGGCGGTTGCCGAACTTAAACGTCAAGGCTGGCAAGTTGGAATTCTGTCCGGAGACAACCAGCAAATTGTCGATCGCGTTGCGATGCGTTTGGGGATTGACCTAAGGGATGCCAAGGGACAGGTTACCCCTGAGGAGAAACTGGCTTGTATCCAAAGCGAAACGATCACTCCTGTTGTCATGGTGGGCGACGGAGTGAACGATAGTGCTGCCCTTGCAGCAGCGGACGTAGGCATCGCCGTGAAATCTGGTGCCGAAGCGAGTCTCGCCGCGGCGCCGGTTTACCTTGCAAAGCCTGGTCTGCGACCGATACTTACCCTTTTGGCCACCAGCCGTTCAACCGATCGGACCATGCGTCGGAACTTGATCGTCAGTCTTGCCTACAACGTGACTTTTGCGGCACTGGCTTTCTGTGGCTACATCAACCCGTTGGTCGCTGCGATCCTAATGCCGCTCAGCTCGTTGACCGTAGTTGGGCTTTCGATGACAGCTGGAATGCCAGGGCGTTTTACAGGAAGGACCAATCAATGAGCGTGCTCTACATCGCGATACCGCTCGCGCTGATCATCGCATTCATTGCCATTGTTGCCTTTGTCGTGCAAGTTCGAACGGGTCAATACGACGACCTTGAAACACCGGCCCAGAGAATGCTGTTCGATGATGCCGAGGCGACAGGAACACCCACACCTCGGAAAGATCATCAGGTCCAGTGATAGAGGCAGATTCGAGACACGTCGGTCTCGGTCTGCGTGGCGTGCTCCCCAAAATGTGATCCATGTGTTACGAGAGTCTTATCTTGAATT
>CAYTPS010000566.1:0-2440 GCA_964439245.1 uncultured Pirellulaceae bacterium
CTTGTCGTACAGTTTGAAGTAGTTCTGCAGTGTAATGGTCGCGAGGGTTTGCGTTTCTTCCTTGATCTTGACGCCTTCTTTGGCTTCAACTGCTTGATGCAGACCGTCGCTCCACTGACGGCCTTCCATCAGACGACCGGTGAATTCGTCAACGATAATGATTTCGCCTTCTTTGACGACGTAATTCACGTCGGCGACGTACAGGCCGTGAGCCTTCAGCGCGTTGTCGATCAAGTGCGGCCAGTCCATATTGCCGGCAGTATAAAACGATTCGACACCCGCCATTTTTTCCGCTTTGCGGATCCCCTCTTCGGTCAGTGTCGCGGTATGATCTTTTTCGTTGACAATATAATCGACGGAGCGTTCGAGTTGTCGAGCGATGCGATCAGCGTCGGCGTATTTCGAAGGATTTTGATGCGCTGGACCAGAGATGATCAACGGTGTACGCGCTTCATCGATCAGAATGTTGTCAACTTCATCGATGATGGCAAACGCAAGGGGGCCTTGAGTTTGCTGAGCCTGTTTCGGGAAGCGATCGTCACCGCGGGCGGCCGGTCGCATGTTGTCACGCAGGTAGTCAAAACCAAATTCGTTGTTGGTTCCGTAAGTGATGTCGCACTCGTAAGCTTTCTGGCGATCGGCTGCCGGCATGTTGCTTTGAATAGCGCCGACAGTCAGGCCAAGCCCCATGTAGAGAGGAGCCATCCATTCCATATCGCGGCGGGCCAAGTAATCGTTGACGGTGATGACGTGCACTCCTCGACGCTCTAGCGCGTTGAGATACGTCGGTAGCGTCGCTACCAAAGTTTTTCCTTCACCGGTGACCATTTCAGCCACTGCACCGCTGTGCAGAACCATGCCACCAATCATCTGCACGTCGTAGTGACGCATTTGAAGGAAACGCTTGCCACCCTCACGGCAGACAGCAAATGCTTCGACCAAAATATCGTCGGTCGTTTCGCCATTGGCCAATCGGTCTTGGAACTCTTTGGTCTGAGCAACCAGTTCGTCGTCCGTCATCGCCTCGTATTTGCCTTCGAGTTGCGTGATGGCATCGACTTTGGCTTGAAATTTTTTGACCTGCCGCGCGTTAGAAGAACCGAACAGGTTCGTGACCGTACGTTCAAATCCACGGACTAGGCCCCCACAAACGTGAGTGGTGTTGTCCCAGACTTTTTCCAAGAATTCCATAATGAATTTCCAGCCGGAAATGCGTCCAGCTATATATGTATTAGTTCAGCAAAATGATGCTGGCGTTGCGAGCCAGCCTAACATTAAGCGCAAGTTTGGCGCAGACATTAGTGGAGTCGCCAAGGTTTATCCATCCCACGCAAATCCCTACCAACACAAGATTATATAGATTCACAGAGTGGGTCAACGCAGATCAAATTGTGGATTAATCAACGGAAACCTGTGCTTTTGCTTGAAAATGAGCATTTGCAGATTTCCACCGGCCGGTGACCGACTGCCAATCTGGCGCGTTGGGCGCTCCAATTCGTCACAATAGGCAATTTGCATGCCGAAATGAAATAGTGAAACCCATTACCGTTGTCGGAGGTGGCCGCGTCAAATGTCTATTTTTTGGGGAAGTACTTGTAAGTTTTGTAGGTTTGTGTAGCTAAATCATGTAAGCCTGAGAGCAAAATTGTTTGCAATTTGTTATTTCAATTCTTCTCTTCAGTGACGGTTTCGCCGACTGAATAATCCGGGAAGGCCTTGTTCGTTTCCTTTGATGGGAGATTTCCAATGACTGTGATGCGAAGAAAGCGGTCTTTACGAAGATCGGCATTTACTCTGGTGGAGCTGCTGGTTGTTATCGCAATCATCGGAATTCTAATTGGGATGCTACTTCCTGCAGTGCAGCAAGTGCGTGAAGCTGCTAGGCGAACTCAGTGCCTAAATAACATGCGACAGATGGGACTCGCAGCGCTCAACTACGAGTCCTCCTACATGCGCTTTCCTCATGCGGGACAGGGTTTTCTCCCTTTTAACCTAGACGATGGTGCTTGAGCAGCATTCGGCCCTGTCAACGGCCAAGAGAACTGGTCTTACCTGTATCAAATCCTTCCCTTCATGGAAGCCAACAATGTGTACAATATGCGAAGCACGCTTGGAAAGGGTATTGATCCTGTTACTGGAGAAGGCATTTACCAAGTAGAACTGCCGACGATGACCTGTCCATCACGCGGGCCGAGATTTTGGCTTACTACAACCGGTGACCAACACTTCATCGGTGACTATGTGTGTTATATTCTTACGAACACGCTTGAGCAGTACCTTGTTAGTCAAGGCTCATCGGTGCCTGTCAACACAACCCCTATCACCGGAAGCTTTATTCACTGGACCACAAGTGGAATGCCGACTGCTGCGGACAACCACGAATCAAGAGTTTGGGTTGGACTGATCTCCAAAGGAGGTCTTTACGGTATCTCCGCAAGTG
>CAYTPS010000567.1:0-1748 GCA_964439245.1 uncultured Pirellulaceae bacterium
TCCCTTTTGCGGCATGTACCAAATGGGCGATCAAATCGGTCGGACTTTCATCGCCAACGGCGAATCTGATTGTAGTCGGAGACATGCCTGCCTGAGCCAACGCTGCGTCATCCAGCTCAGAATGCGTCGTCAAAGATGGACAACTGACGATTGTATTGGTTTGTCCCAGCGAAATCATATGCGAAAACGTGGGAGAAAGAGCGTCAAAGAATCTCTGGAACGCTTTTTTGGATACGCCGTTGACGCTGATTGTAAATAGCGGTGCGGGCAACCCAAGGTACATGTAGCGTTCACGAAACTCTGAATTCGAATTTCCTGCGACCGCACTGCAGGTAACTTCGATGTTCGGATGAGCGTTCAGAAACCGCGACAGGATCACCGTATTTATGCACTTTCGCAGCATCCTGACTGTCAACGTTTTCATCCCTTGGAGGACTTCAAACGCAGCATCGGCATTCAGGAATGCACCTTTAACGTAGTACACATTCCAAAACATGGTTTGGTCCCACGAATGGTCTTCAGTAACCATGCCTTTGGGCATGAACATGTTTTCGTTGCGACCGATCACACATCCGGCAATCGCACCACCAGAGCCGCTCAAGTCCTTTGTGTATGCGTGAATAACATAGTCCGGACGCTCAGCAGCGTCCTCACGGCCAAGAGATCGATAAAGCATCGGTGTGCCAACCGTCGCGTCAAGCATCACGACAAGGTTCTCTTCATGAGCTCTTTTACAAATCGTGGCGACGTTAACGATGTAGCCGTGTGGGTTACAGGGCGATTCAAGGTATACGTAGATCTTGCGTCCCTGAGACAGACGATCCGCGTACTTTTCTTTGGTCCTCGCAAGGCATTCGCTGAATTCATCTGCAGTGAAACCGTCAAACATCTCCACTGCAATATCCAGGTTACCTGGCTTGGCGTACCAATCATTGATCAGTTGATAGGCTCCTCCGTAGATGTTTCGGCTGGTGATGAGGACATCATCACGCCCGAGCACATGAGAAAGCGTTGCATCGATCGCCGCCATTCCACTGTTGAAGTTCCAGGCAAGGTACTGATCCGAGTAAGGCCCAGCTTCCAAGTCAACGATATGATTCGCCAGACAGATACTGGTCGGATTTAGGAGCCGGGAATAAATCTCCAGCATTAGCTCCTTGCCCTTGAACGCATCCGCAATCCATTCGGCGCATGCGTAGATATACGTTGCCGTTCGCGAGATCACAGGCGTCGCGCTGAAGATTGCCGTTACGTTATCGAAGACTGCATACGGTCCTTTTGCAGACGATGTCTCACCAGAATATCCCAACGATTGATACGATTTGCGAAATGGGTTCTGCACCGTGTCCAGCATCTTCGCCAGCTGGAAGGAAAGAAACTTCAGCGAGTTAAAACGGTTGATTCGATCCGACTGCGGAAGGTTGGAAATTTCCGTCATCGTCGTTTGCCAAAGCCCATTGATATCTGATTGGGCCTCATACATTCGACGAACAATTCCAGTGAGCGATTCGCCGTAGTCGCTGTTGGGATCGATTCCAAAATGGCTCAGCTGTTCAGCCGCAAGTTCATCAGCACTCTCTGCTTTGGTCGAAGTCCGAAGCGGAGAAAGCAATCTCATTGATTCAACATTTTGACTCATCGTGCAATCCATTTGAGAATCGTGTTCGGCGATCGCCCTGCCATGCAGAGCTGAGGATGCATGTTACCACCTTAAAAGGGATCTGTGGATAACGGGCAAACATCCAAGC
>CAYTPS010000567.1:1758-2432 GCA_964439245.1 uncultured Pirellulaceae bacterium
TTGTGGCAGGTTCAGAGAACATCGTAACACCAAAAACGAAATCTGGGGATGTCGGGGGTTCAAGCTACTTCTACTGTTTCAGAACCAATGGCCCCGTTAGCACGGCCGGGAAATTTGTGCGACAATGTTTAATGAAAACGCTGTCCACGAAAGCCCTCTCCAAAACATGAACCAACCGGATAAAGAGTCGTCCAAGAGGAAAGATGCTTACTGGCGGCAAAGCCTCACCGTTGTTTACGTAATTCTTGCCATATGGGCTTTTATTTCGCTCGGTTGCGGGATCGTGTTTCGAGACTGGCTTGATGCTTCGATGCCAACTGTTGGCCACGCCCCGTTTGGATTCTGGATGGCACAACAGGGAGCCATCATCGGTTTCCTAATTTTACTGGTCGTGTACATGCTTGCAATGAATCGGCTGGATCAAAAGCATGGCTTCGACAAGGAGAATGACCAGTGACTCAAGATCTCTGGAACTACCTGTTCATCGGAGCGACATTCGCGATTTACATCTGGATCGCGTTGAAGACCCGGGCGGCGACGACGAAGGAGTATTACGTTGCCAGCGGCGGAGTATCTTCGCTGACTAACGGCATGGCGACCGCCGCCGACTGGATGTCAGCAGCAACGGTTATTTCCATGGCTGGTAGCATTGCCGCAAAAGGCTACGACGCCTC
>CAYTPS010000568.1:0-1189 GCA_964439245.1 uncultured Pirellulaceae bacterium
ATTCCTCCGCCGTCGGCACCACCGGCCGTTGCAGTGTTATCTTCAAAGAGAGAATTGGAAACAGTCACCACGCCCGCGTCACTTCGAATGCCGCCTCCGCTGGTTCCATTGGCTACATTCCCAGAGAACGTTGTTCCCGAAACACTTAGGCTGGCTTCGGCAAGACTTGAGTCAACCAGGCTTATATTTAAGATGCCGCCACCACCGTCAGCCCTGTTGCCCATAATTGTGCTGTCGATGACCGTTAGACTGGCGTCACCGGTGCTGGAAGGGTCGTCAGCGGCGAAACTGGCGATCCCACCACCGAGTCGATTTGAAGTGTTGTTCGTGACCGTGACACGCTCCAAAGCAGCATCGACCTGCTGTAACGAAAGTCCACCACCGCCGAACTCTCCGCTGCTCAGTGCTGCAGAATTACTGTCGAAAGTTGTGTCCGTGACATTCAACGTCCCCATCACCGCGTGCAAACCACCTCCAAGAGAAGCCGTGTTGGTGGTGATGATCGAGTCCGAGATATTCAGCGCGTCCTCGCCGCCGCCGCCGAACTGGTCGAAGAACAGCACCGCACCGCCAAAGTTGCCGATGCCCGAGTTGTTTTGACCGTTGCCGCCAGTTAGCGTCAATCCTGAAAGCCCGAATGTCGACGCGCCAGCCGAGTCACCAAAGTGAAAAATACTCGAGTTCCCAGCGGCATCGATCGTCAAATCCTCTGCTCCTGGTCCGACGATATCCACCGACTCAGTCACCTCCAGCGTTCCAGCACTCAGTGGAATCACACCGCTGGTCGCAAAGCCCTCAAACACGATCGTGTCGGCACCGGCATTCGCGTTGGCATCGAAGATGGCCTGACGCAATGAGCCGGGAACTTCTCCGGGGTTGCTGACGGGCGCATCGAGAAGATTGTTGACCACAAAAGTCGCGAGCATTCGCCGGTCTTCGAGGACTTGAAATGTATTTGAGCTGAAGGACTTTCTGCGGTTTTTTCTTTTCGGCTTCCGGGGCATCTTCGTTCCTCGTTTTGCGGCGGTGTGCAATTCAGAGCCTGGTGGCCCTTGAAAACACCCTTACGTAAAACGAAGGGAAAGCCCGTCAGGATTTTCCGTGTCGTTTGGAGAAACGGTTTGAAAGGTTAAATCTTCTGAATTGAAAGCTGGGAAGCGGACAGTACAAGCCCGAAGCGCAAGCGAGT
>CAYTPS010000568.1:1199-2384 GCA_964439245.1 uncultured Pirellulaceae bacterium
TCATCGATCGCATTGCTGCCTGCTGATCGTCTCCGTCTCCATCAAGCACGTTGCCTGAGGCGTCGGTGATTGTATCCAGAACGGTCAGCGAATAGTTACCGTCCGCCAAAGAGCCACCGATGATGCTCGCTGCAGAAAAATAAGGTTTAGGTGCAATTTGCGTTCGCTCAACGCGCGGATAAACCACTCGCTGGCGCTTCGGGCTCGTATTTCAAAAGCTCGCCGCTCTCAATGAAGCTTTCGTCACCCGTTTTACGTTCGGAACAATGGGATGAGGTCTTAACGATCATTTGACTGAGCATTGCGGAGAATTAAGCATGGACACAAAGCGACTTAGGCTCGTCGAGTCACTATTCTGGGAGGCCTTGGGGCTTGACGAGAACCAAATGGATCGGCTGCTGTCCGATCGATGCGGCAGGGACTATTCGCTGAAACAGATGGTTGTCGCGTTGGTAGAGCGCGATCGTGAGCTCGACAATTCACAGTTTCTCGAAGTAATCTCGTCGAAGCAAAACGCAGATCACGAATCCATCATTTCTTGACTCTGTTTTGATCAACAGACTGTCGATTCGCCAATTCCCTCGAAAACACAAGAGAAATCAAGAATTCTCGTTTTCCTGGCCCCTCGATTGTGCCCTTGGGTAGTGAATAAGTGGTGATGGTTTTCCATCGCGAAATGCCGACTCGTTCCACTCCACGTCGCTCCTATCTCCAAAAAGCAGAATCGAAATGGTCGCCATGAACAAGGAAAGCGTTACCGTCTGGCTCCGAGAGTCAGCCGATGGTAACCCGAATGCCGAGGCCGCCCGTGCCAAGCTCTTTGAAACCACCTACGAAGAACTCCGACGACTGGCCAATCAGATGATGTCCCGTCAGAAATCGGGACATACGCTTCAGCCGACGGCGCTGGTAAACGAAGCAACAATGCGGCTGATCGGTGCCGAATCGGTATCGCAGATCGCTAACAGCAAACACTTTTACGCCGCCACGGCGAAAGCGATGCGCTGCGTGCTGGTTGATCACGCGAGGAAGCGAAAGTCGCAGCGACGCGGTGGCGAGTATGCTCGGAAGAATCTGGATATCGTTCTGCAGGATCTGGAAGCGTTCAATCAGGTTGACTTGCTGGAGCTTGACGAAGCGCTGACGCGGCTTGGGGAACTGGAGCAGCGTCATGCGGAGCTGGTG
>CAYTPS010000569.1:0-2383 GCA_964439245.1 uncultured Pirellulaceae bacterium
ACCCAGAGCTTTGTTGAACGGATCGTTAATTGTTTCTAAGAGCTTCATTGCTGCGGGCGATCTGCCGCGAGAAGCATTGGATTTGCAATACACTTGGATAGCCATTATCCGAGAACGAGGTGAGTCCTCGAGTAACTCCTGCAATAAGAATTCGTCGTTGTTATCCTTCAACATGGTTGCGCGAAGAAATTCGACTTTGACTTTAAGTTGATTTTCTACCTCAAGAAGATCCATTATGCGTTCAACGCCAACTAAGTCATTTTCTTTCGCAAGGGCGACTCCAATTCGAAGCAATTCATGCTGTTTGAGTTTGTTTTCCAATTCATCGAGAATCTGAAATACAAGCTCTGATTTTCCAGCCAATGCAAATGCGAGTGCTGCATTAAATGGAGAGACGCCAGTTTTTAATGCTCTCTCCTCCAATTTTGTTTGCAAATCGTGTTTTGAATGTTGAGCTAAAAACCCAGCAACGATTGGGAAATATTCGCGAAAGTCCAGATCGCTTGCCGAACTCACTCTTTCAATTAGTCTGTCGGAAATCAATTTCAGCTTATCGGATGTGAAGCCTGATTTCCGAAACAATACATGAGCTAAAATGAGTGAAGTCACTTTTGCCCGACCGATGGCATCAATCAGTGAAGAGACTGCTTCCTCATTTTCAGCGTTCTCGGTTGATCGTACATACGAATCAATAAACTGACTAAGATCCTGCTGATTCAAGTCACTGGACAACGCTATCGCTTGGTCAAAGTCGGAGATCAATATTGCCCGCAATGATCCCTTGAGCCCAACCAACGGAACTAATGGCTCGTCGTCGAATTTGGACTCCCATTGTTCCAACAAATTCTTGTTTTCGTGTTGCTTAAGAATAGTTACGGCATCCGATGCGACTGCATGTCTCGATTCCACATTCGAAATAAGGTCAAACGGTTCGAGTGCATGTTCAAGCTGAGAAGCGTCCTCCATGAGAACACGACAGGTGTGAATGGCGAGAAGATTTTCCAGCTTCTTGGACGAGCTCGATGACATTTTAGAAATTGCACGAATCTGTTGTGCAAGATCAGGGTATTTTTCGAGTCCGATCAAGGCCGTCAGAAGTTTCTTACCCAAAAACTGTTCGCATTGCTTTCGGTTTGGCGCCAGACTAATTTCTGCAAAATAGGATTCCAGCTTCTGATTTAAGCGCTCCATAGATTGCACAACGTTGTCAGTCAGTTGCTCAATTAGTCTCTGTGGCCGCAATGATTCGTCCGCTGATTTCTCTCTGGATTTGATCTGACTTTCAAAATCTGAAAAGCTCTCATTCGAAACTGCAGGATCGGAAGTTTCGAATTGAACTCCTTCCATCGGCTCAAGCTGGGTATGTTCGAATTGCGATTTGGCCAATAAACCGAGATAACCAACTCCACCAAGAAGACTAGTTATCAATAAACCAATCCCGAATTTGGCGACTAGGGAATATCGTGTAGTTGATTCTTCACCAACTGAAACATCTTCGTTTGAATTGAGTGCAGTGGCCTGAGCTTCCTCGCTAGTCTTGGGCGAGGAAGGATGTGCGCTGTCGGCTGTTTGAACCGTAGTCGGTGGCCTTTGTTGAGGAATAACATTCAGGGTTACAGAGTCTTCCCGCTCGCTACGCTTAACACGAAACTTAACACCACATTTACTACACTGCCCTTTCTTTCCAATGAAGTCGGGGGGGATTTTCAAGGACTTGTCGCAATTTGGGCAGTTTGTTTTCATAGCTCATCTATCGCTGAAAAAAATTCACTTGCAATTGCTTGGTTTGTCGCGACCATACTTCATGATCATTGATTTACGAACTTGTGCTGATATGAAGTGAGACCCATTTTCAGACGAAAACCCATGATTGATTCCCAGAATAAAAACCGCTAATATTTCAACATGGTATGGCTTGTAATTGTCAGCAATGTATTGGCGCTTCTTGATTTCATATATGCAGCGAGCTTCTTGGGCGACGACATTGGTTACTTGATGATCTTCTTTAATTTGCCCGGCCTTATGGCGTTGAACTCCATGTTTAGGATCGCATCGCGGGTTGCTGAGGATCGGACTACCTGCGATTACTTGCAAACACTGGAGTCGTTGGCATTCGTCGTTATTATTTTCTGGGTTATTCTTCTAGGGGTAGTTGCATCATTCGCAGCTTGGTTCTTCTCCATGATTGATGTAGCTTGGCGACTTGAGATTCTCTTAAATCAAATTCGGTTCATTCCCACGACGGCCGTCTTATTTTCAATGATACTGACATCGTCAAAACGCCCCAGTCAGTCAATGTTGTTCATGTGCATCATTTGGCTTAGCCTCGCATTTGCGACTGAAGTTTTCAATTGGGCCTATTTGAAATAACGCAGTACGAAGC
>CAYTPS010000570.1:0-1233 GCA_964439245.1 uncultured Pirellulaceae bacterium
TCATTAATTAGGCCACCATCAAACTGAAATCTGCCATCCATGTTTTCAATACGGCCTTCGTTGGTCGCACCTCCAATGAATCGCAAGGTGTTATCCCGCTGAGATGACAACACTCCAAGATTGATCACGCTTCCACTCAGTACCCCGTTTCCATTGATCTCTCCCCTATTTAGTACCCTTACGTCACTCGTATGAAACGCTGAATTGTTGAGCACGCCAAAATCATTGATGTCGCGAGTAGATGAGGTGGAAACCGTTCCAGATACTGAGCCGGAGGCCCCTTTGATCCGAAGGAGGCTGTCGTATCCCATGCTATCGAACTCAATCGTTCCATTTTGGATGTCGATTTCGCCGCCAGCTTGAATTAGTAAATCTCCATCGACAACAACGATTCCTCCATTGCTAATCTGGATTCTGCTACTGCCGGGGTCGTTGTCGAAACCAAAAATGTCAATTTCGCCAGTTTTGAAAATCGATCCTTGACCGTCCACTATGATCTCACCTATTCCGCCTCTTGCTTCTAAACGCTCTCCAAAAACGGTCCTACCGCTAGTCAATTCTGAACCAGAAAGAACGTGAACTATTCCGCGAGGAATTGATCTGTCAGTTGGAGCAAGTGACAGTGTGCCAGTGGTTGTCCACGTTGCACCATCCTTTAGCTCAACAAATCCCCGGCTAACTTCTCCAACAACAGAACTGCCTTCAATGAAAATGTTCGACGAGTTATCGGCATACAGAGAACCGCTGTCGACCGACATCGAAAAGCCAAGTCCCAACCGGCGATTAACTGAACCGATGTTAGCAAGTCCTCCTCGCAGGACATGCAAAACTCCACTTTTTGTGCTGGATCCATCCACGTCCCGGCCAATGTATAGGTTTCCTTGAGTGCGCATGGTTGCATCGTCGTGAACTGTCATCGTAGCCGTTGTTGCTCCACCGAAAGAGCCAGAGCCAATTCCTGCATCTGCTCCATTATTGATGAGCGTATTGGATAAGACATTGGTCGTGCCGTCATAGCGAAAGAACTCTTCGTTTGTGAGTATTGAGGCGTCAGAGAGTGTAAGTTGTCCGCCGGAGTTTACGAACCCGCCACCTGAATTTGTGACGCGCAGCCTGTGAAAGGTTGCTGCGCCCGACACTGACAAATTTGGCAATCCATTCGCCCCAGTCAAAGCGAGAAAATACCGCGTTGTGTCACTCGTGTTAAAGATCGCGACATCGCCAGTTGTGAAC
>CAYTPS010000570.1:1243-2362 GCA_964439245.1 uncultured Pirellulaceae bacterium
ATTGAAAAACGCGCTTTCGTCTGACTGAACGACACCACTGCTCCAATTCGCATCGTCTTGCCAAAGGCCGCTGTTGGGATTAGTCCAAACGGATGATTGGGCATTTGAGACGCTGCTGCAAGCTACGAAAATGCAGGTCGCAATTAGACTTCCGAAGTATGAAGATTTCATTGCACGTTCCTCCTTCGTTTTACACTCAATGCAGTTACGCTAAACACCAGCAGAGCCAACGCACTCGGTTCGGGAACTGCCGAAATTGCAAAAGTCTGCGCCTCCCCAGATCGAAGATTGGCGACACTGAAATTCAGAGTCGCAGAAGTTGCTTCGGAAGCAAAATCGAAGTCGAAGCCAACACTGGCCGCGTTTCGTCCTAACGCGGGAGGTTCAGGTTGCGGATTGAACATCTGCCAGCTCCCGGGAACGGGCAGGCCGCTGTTTTTGGTTTGCATCTCTAACAGAATGCTATAGCTGTCTCTGCCAGCGGCATCCATGTTAAATGAATACAGCCCGTCTTTCTCCGAATCCAGTGCCGTGATCGCGTAGGGAGCCGCGACTGCAAACAGAATTCGCATTCCCCCGTCGCTAACACTGATGTCATCGACTTCTAACTCAAGTCTCTGCGGATCGTTAAAGCTGATCTTCGGTACATGTGCTGGTGGTTCTGGCTGTGGGTTGAATGCAACTCGAAGAAGCGGGTTCTCAAGAGCAGACGATGAAGAGTCGGACATGTCCAAGAGAAAGGAATTGCCCCAGACTTCGTCCGCTGAAGCGTCGCCGGCAAAAAAGCAGCAGCATAGCACAGACAACAACAGTTTGATTTTCACGGATTTCTCCTGCCAAGCATTTGATTGAGATACTTTTCCTATGCATTGAGAGGAGAGTTTCGAACGCAAAAAATCCCTGGAAGTCAGAAAACTTTTTTGCGGTTAGTTATGCCACGGCGCGATAAATACAATCCCGAAGCGCAAGAGCGCAAGCGAGTGATTAGGCTGTGTGGGAACATATCCCCCGGCAGACTATTTGTATGGGCTTTGGGATAGTAACAATTCAAGCGTGCCGTTAACCGCGCCGGCGCTGGACGACGGTCGCCAATGCCATCAGACTCAGGAACGCCAACGA
>CAYTPS010000571.1:0-1529 GCA_964439245.1 uncultured Pirellulaceae bacterium
TCGCAAACCAACCGCCGGGCCCAATCGTTTTGGCGGACTCGCCGCATTCTTGTAGTCGGATATTGTGGTGAACTCATCTCAGGTCGCTTACGTAAGGTGTGATGGGAGCGTCTGTGCAGGGCTATTAAAGCACAGATTGACGGGGTGACGTAATTGGAACTGTCAAAGGTTTGTCAAGAAAGTCACATTCTACAAATGATGGTATTGAACCGCCTAAATTTCAGCAGGCGGTGATCGGTCGGCTTCAAATTCCCTTACCGTTACACGAGCGCTTCAATCTCGTAAAAAATTGGAATTCCTGTCAGACCATGGCAAAACGCACTTGCTCCGTTTACATTGTGAAGGTCAATTAAAGGCGAGTTTTCGACGTGGGATCCCCCGTCATGGAATTTAGATACACAAAGATCCAGATAAAAATGCTAAGCAACAAAAAAGTTAAGAATTGGCTGTCGCGGGGCGCAACCGCTGCCGCTGTCATCGCTCTGACGCTGATCATTTCAAGTGACTTGATGGCTCAAAATTGGGGACACTGGCGCGGCCCGGAACAAAATGGCGTTTCGCGCGACACCGGTTTAGCCGATACATGGTCGTTTGAGCCGCAGGAGAATGTTGGCTGGATCAAAGAGGATGGTGGCCGATCGACACCGATTGTGATGAACGGCCGGGTCTACATCAACTCGCGAACGATTGACGACGTCAATGATCCGGTTGAAAAAGTCCACAGTCGCGAGCAAGTTGTCTGTTTCGACGCCGAATCAGGCGATGAAGTCTGGCGAGACGTGTTCAACGTCTTTCAAACTGATATCCCGGCTCCACGCGTTGGATGGGCTTCGATGTGTGGCGACGAAGAAACCGGCTACGTTTACATGCACTCAGTCTCAGGATTGTTCAAGTGCTATGACAAAGACGGAAATATTGTTTGGGAAAGATCGTTTGCGGAAGAATATGGCAAGATCTCTGGCTACGGTGGTCGAACCCAAACGCCAATTATCGATCAAGGTCGGGTAATCGTCAGCTTCATGGCAACCAACTGGGGCGATGAAAAAGGCCCCGGCCCCAAGCACTATTACTATGCTTTCGACAAGAAAACGGGAGAGTTGTTTTGGAAGTCGGCTCCAGGTGGCGCTCCGAAAGACACCAACTACTCCGTTCCAATTGTGTCCGTCATTAACGGACAACGCATGCTGATCGGCGGTAACTGCGATGGACACATGTACGCGATCAACGCACGAACTGGTAAACCGATTTGGCAGTTCCGAATGTCGCTTCGCGGATTGAACGCTTCTCCTGTTGTTCAGGGTGACAAAGTCTTCATCTCTCATGGTGAAGACAACATCGACAATCCGGAGTTCGGTCGAATTCAGTGTATCGATGCAACGGGAACTGGCGACATCACCGAGACGCACAGCGTTTGGCGGGTCGAAGGGATCAAAGCTGGTTACACGGGTTTAGTTGTAAACGATGGTATCTTGTACGTAATGTCGGACATCGGCAACTTGCACGCTTTCGATACCGAGACGGGTGAGATG
>CAYTPS010000571.1:1539-2357 GCA_964439245.1 uncultured Pirellulaceae bacterium
CACCGTTGGTAAGGGTTCGCCAATTTGGGCGGACGGCAAGATCTACCTGACAGAAGTCAACGGGCACATGTGGATTCTGAAGCCTTCTCGCGAAAAATGCGAAACGCTCTCGAAAGTCGTTGTGCCATCTTTGGTTGGATCGGGTCCGGACGAAATTTATGCTTCTCCCGCAACCGCCAATGGGAGAATTTACCTGGTAACGCGTGACCGCACGATTTGTATTCACGACAAATCAAAGTCGTTTGCTGCCGGCACTCCCAAACCAATGCCCAAAGAAACTGCAGCCGGAACTGAGGTAGATACAGTCCAACTTTACCCTTACGAGAGTATTGTTGATGCTGGTGGCAAAGTCGATTTCATGGTTGCGACTTATGACAAAAATGGTCGGCTAATTTCGGCGGAACCCGCAAAGGACATCAGCATTGGCGAAGGACTTGAAGGTTTCACCGCTGATGGAAGTTCGGTAACCGCACCAACTGACGAAAAGAACTTTGCCGGGACAATTTCGGCAACGGTGAACGGCAAAACTGGAACCGCTCGCCTGCGAATGTTCAACCCAGCCAAACGCTGGGAATGGGACTTTGAAGGCTACAAAGGCTTGCAAGTGCCAGTCGGTTGGATTCGTGCCCACATTAAAATCAAACCCACCGATCTCGATGGCAACACCGTCATGGGAGTTGGGGGAGGAACAAAAGCCAAAGGACGGCCTAGCCACCAAATTACGCTTGGCCCTCCCGGAATGAAGAACTTTGTTGTCCAGGCGGATGTCATGATGCTTGAGCAAAAACGAAAGCTTGCGAGCGTGGGACTTTCAAACC
>CAYTPS010000572.1:0-2345 GCA_964439245.1 uncultured Pirellulaceae bacterium
TCTTGCATCTCTTTCCAATGAGCGATCCAACCTGGCAAGCGTCCAATCGCAAATAGAACCGTAAACATCTCGACCGGAATCCCCATCGCTCGATAGATGACGCCCGAGTAGAAATCAACGTTCGGATAAAGCCGGCGTTTGACGAAATACTCGTCCTCGAGGGCAACCCTCTCCAACTTCTGGGCGATTTCAAACAGAGGATCATCGATGTCTAGCTTGTCCAACAGTTGGTCACAGGCGGACTTGATGATGGTGGCGCGCGGATCAAAGTTCTTATAAACACGGTGGCCAAATCCCATCAAACGGAATCCGTTTTCTTTGTCCTTGGCCATCTTCACGTATTTATCTACGTCGCCGCCGTCGTCTTTGATTTGGTTCAGCATCCTGACCACCGCCTCATTCGCACCTCCATGCAGCGGGCCCCACAACGCACAGATTCCAGAGGAAATCGACGCGAACAGATTTGAGTCAGCTGAACCAACCATACGAACTGTCGAAGTACTGCAGTTCTGCTCGTGATCGGCATGCACGATGAACAACAAATTGAGGGCTTTGACGAACACCGGATCGGCTACGTAGTCCTCACAAGGAGTCGAAAACATCATCTGGAGGAAGTTTTCGCAATACGAAACTTTGTTGTCAGGATACGAAAACGGCTGCCCCAATGACTTTTTATATGCGTAAGATGCGATCGTCGGCAGCTTAGCAATCAATCGATGAATTGATACTTCCACCTGCTTGGGATCATGCGGGTCTAGGGAATCCTGATAGAACGTAGACAAAGCACCGACAACACTCGACAGAATCGCCATCGGGTGCGCGTCTCGGGGAAAGCCATCATAAAACGACTTCAGATCCTCGTGCAGCATCGTGTGGCTGCCGATGCTCGTACGAAATTCTTCCAGCTTTTCAGCGTTGGGCAGTTCACCGTAGATCAACAGATAGGCGACTTCGATGAAGTCACAGTTTTCGGCCAATTGTTCGATCGGATAACCGCGGTAACGGAGGACCCCCTCTTCACCGTTAAGAAAAGTAATGTCGCTAGTAGTGGAACCCGTGTTCACGTAGCCTTGATCGATCGTCACCATTCCAGTGGTGCCGCGAAGTTTACCGATGTCTAGCGCCTGCTCGTTCTCCGACCCCGTTACGATAGGCAGGTCTAGTTCTATGTCGCCATGTTTTAGTTTCGCTGCTTCTGACATCAACGTATTCCCGGTGGCTCGGTAGAGAGCCAGATTTGATCAATGTAATATAAAACTCCGTCTTTCCCGAATCCGCTGAACTCGCATTCGGCGTCATTATTCTACCCGTTTTCACTCCGGCATGGAACTAGCCTTGAGGGGCTGCGTCAACAATTAACAATGGCTGGCGCCGTCTGCGTCCAGAATCCCCTCGAACAAGATCCCCAAATTGTAGCGTCCGTCTTACCCCGTTGATCAATGCCAATCACATTTACAAACTCGTTTAAGATTGTAAAACCACCGTGTCACTCTCGTCCAATCATCTCCGGTGCCCAATTTGACTCAGCCCAGCACACCTCTTCTTAAACAACTAGGTATCGGTACCAGCGCTTGGCATTGGTTTGGACGAGCTTTCCTAGTTGGGTTGATGATCATAGGTGCCACCAATGCTATCTCGTACTTCGTTCTTTCCGATGGCTGCTCAAATCTTCTTGGGTGGAACACGGACGAAAAGGAAAAAATTGGTTTTCCCTTCGAGGTCTGGCAGCGTGGCAAAACTTACGGTAGCAATCTGATCAATTTCCCCGCATTCTATAAAAACGGGGCCGTCGGTATCGGATTAGGCCTGATCATGGGCACCGTCGGGTTGCTGTGCCAATCCAGACTTAACCTTATCGCCGAGCGCGTACTGCGAGCCGAATTGGCTTCGGCAAAATCAGACCAGAATCTCCAACTGAAAACTCAAAGCGGTACGTCACGGAACCAATTTTCCCTTGGAGGATTAATGGTTGGCACGGTGGTCATTGCTGTGATCATCGGGTTGGCGACACGGCTGCGGCCTGACCCAAGAATTATGGGTGCAATCTTCTTCTTTGCTCCCGCTGTGATGATCGGCATCACCATGCTGCCTCGTCGATGGTCGCTGAACTTCAGAATGGTAGCCTTGACGGTACTTGCCGTTTCTTCCATTGGTGTCGCGGTTGCTGTCGGTTCAGGACTGAGCCTGCCGTTTGACGAGGTGCTAATGGGGATCTTTATTTGCTGGACACCTCAGGGGGTCCTCGGAACCCTGGTGCTGCTTGCGTGGCTGCTTTGGCGCGGCGGACGGTAGCGATCGGGATAGGGGGAAGTTTCGCAACTTCCCTCCTCCCACACCACCGGGCA
>CAYTPS010000573.1:0-2337 GCA_964439245.1 uncultured Pirellulaceae bacterium
ATGCAGTTGTTTGGACAGCGCCACAATCAAATCTGTGGCACCCTTATCGCCAATTTCCAATCCGATTTGGATATGATGTGCCACAAAGAAACAGAAGAAGTAGGCGTAGCGAAACTGAACAGATCCGTTAGTCCAAGTTACAAGCCCAATTTGATGAAGATCCTCAACAAGTCGTTGGAAATCAATTTCGAGTTCAATCTGATCCCAGTAGTCACGATGCCATTTCTTTACATCTTCTTCAGGAATGACCATTGACTCAGAGTCATACATTTTCCTC
This sequence comes from uncultured Pirellulaceae bacterium, assembly GCA_964439245.1. Classification (GTDB taxonomy): domain Bacteria; phylum Planctomycetota; class Planctomycetia; order Pirellulales; family Pirellulaceae; genus Mariniblastus. The sequence continues at coordinate 278 of CAYTPS010000573.1, forward strand.
GAAAGCGAAGCGAGATAGCTGTACTTATCCTGTATTGTAATTCGATTGAAGGTTGAAGTATTTAGAATGGCAGTTACGAGCCCATCAAAGAGCTTTCCAAAGTTGCCGCTTTGGACACTCGCATCGGCTAAATCCGATTGTTGCAAGAGCACTAGAAGGTAGAGCGGATAAGCAGGCAGTAGCTGTTTCTTGACAACTACATTGAGTAGGTCGCAGATTCGATCTGTTTCATTCTTAAGATGATCGTCATCTATTGCCACATCAAACCCAAGCAGCAACCATCTTCTCACGAATTCTTCTCTCAGGCTTTCACTGAAGCCAAGAATGACGAGATGCTTGTATTCCCAAAGGCCTGAGTCACGCGGCTCCCGACCACTCATTTCGTCAACCTTGATCAAGTTGTTGCCACAAACGACAACCGTTCTGAACAACCTCTCCAGTTCTTCCAGAATCTCGCAACGAGCCGACGCGGAAAAAGGAAGCAAGTGAACGTCATCGATAATTGCAACGCGATTGTCGCGTTGGCACTGCTCGAATTGATCAGGAGTCAAGTCGGTGTATTGCTCCTTGACCAAACTTCTAATCGTCTTTTTTAATTTGTCGATCTTTTTTGGTAGCTTTTGACCTGAGAACAAAAGCGGTATTTTTCCGACTTTGAACGCACTCAAGAAAAGCTGCTTTGCAATGGCAGACCGACCGCTTTTTTCATCTCCAGTGATCAAAATCCGGTCTGAAGATAAGATTGTTTCGGCGGCTCGGTCACTCTTTACTCGACGTTGATCGTCACCATTGTGATCTTCATCAAGTTCCCAGAAATCGGGAAACATAAAGACATCTGACAGCTTTATTGGAATGCGCGGATCGCGATATGGGTGGTTGATTGGCGCTCCGGGTTCCTCCAAATATTCCTTCATCTCCGCCGAGATGGTTACCCCCGCAGCCCCTTTGCTCAACTCGTTTCTCGAAACCGAAATTTCTTTGGATTCAGTTGTCTTAAAGTGGGCATTTGATCCATTCTCCCGCAACTCTAGTTTTGACAGCTGAAGGGTCTGCTTTTGAAGGTCAAGATCGAGCGTAACAAACGTGCAGATTTCCTTATGCCCCCACTCTTGAATCACCCCTCCCGACACGTAGCACGTCTTGTTCGCTGAATCCTCTTCCATGCCGAATAGCTGCGTTTCAGTCCGAGCTTCAACAGTATGTTCGTGATTTACGAGAATCACCGTTGAAATTTCACTAAGGCGATCGCGCAGTTGCCGCATGACTTGTGGCTGTGAAAACCAATTGATTGGATGATGAAGCAAGGAAACGTCAAGATCAGCCGGAGAATCTGGTGGTTCAATTTCGGCCAGCGGGAATGAAAGGCTACCAGTGACTTCTCTGATCTCCGACATCCAAGCTGTATTCAAAAGGTGAAGGCGAATGGTCTTGCCACCTTCTTCAATATCTACAAATTGGTAGAACTGACATGAATCTGAAATACTGTTTTCGCCAGCATAGTTTTTAGCAAACTTGAAGTACTGCTTGAGCGGCTTGAGGATGACATTGGTGATGGAAGGCTGGGGCTTCTCGCCCGGCTTAATCAATGTGAGAAGGCCCTCACGCGCCGCTTGGTCGCCGGAGAAATCACAGTCATGATTCCCGGGAATAGTCGCTCGAACGATATCGACATTCTCATTTCGGCTGAGAATTTCATTTTCGATTGCAATTAAGAATTCAGTAGCAATTTCGAATTCACTTTTCTTGCCCGAATAAGCGGCATCGCCACAAACAGCAATTACGACCTTTTTCGTTTCAGATGTGATTTGGGCACTTATTGCGGCCCCGATGGTTCCCGAACGAGAGACTGCTGGGTCGTCATTCTTTTCGAAATGGATGTCGCCAAGTTGGACAATGAGAATAGACATAGGATCAATTGGATAAGTTGAACTTGTTCTTAGTTTATCTGATTACTGTAAATTACTGCTATTTACCAGCGGTTACTGTAACTAAACGCAACTGGCATTCTTGTTACAGACTCGTGAAATTGAGTGGCTAACTCGCGGGTCAAGCCCTCCATC
>CAYTPS010000574.1:0-2326 GCA_964439245.1 uncultured Pirellulaceae bacterium
GTAGTCGTGACCGGACGATCCGCCGGTACCTAACTTGGTCCCCAACATGCGTTGCACCATGACGGCATGACGTTGTCGCCAATTGGTCAGCAATTCATCGATCTCGGTAAGCAATGTCAGGAATCGAAAACCGGTATAAATCATCGGTTCGTCTCGGTACAAATTGACAAACAACGCCCCCAAGAAACCCTGATGAGAGAACCGAAACTGACCCTCAAGTCGTAGCTTGGCATATTTTTCTTCGTCAAAGATTGATTCGAACTTGGCACGCGTCATAGTCAAATCGTTGATCTGAAATTGTTTCTCGCGATCGGTTAGAGTGACATTGGCCTCAATAATGGCCTGCTCTTTATCCAACATCTGATCGACCGAACTCTGATAGCTCAACCAAAAATCGAAATCCTTGTACCGAAGAAACGGCATTTCTGTCAGCCAGCGATCGGTCAAATCGTGCAGTGTTTCTTTAGTTTCAAGGGTGTCCAGTGATTTTAGATCATCCTTCTTTAAGCGTGATTTGAAGAATTCACAATCCGCAGCGATTCGATGTTCACGTCTGATTCCTAACTTGATTTCAATCTCCTTAAACATCGTGCTTTGAAAGCCAGATGCGGGAATCAACAAGTCTCGAAACTCCAAGAAGTCGTGTGGCGTGATTGTCTCGATGATGTCGATTTGTTGAACAAGTACACGTTGAATCGTCTTGATACGGGCCAGCAAATGCAAGACTCGTCCCATCTTCTTGTCTTCGATGATGGGATCATCGAAAACGTCGATTACCGCGTCGAGTTCGTAGACGATTTGCTTGAACCATAATTCGTAGGCTTGGTGAGTAATGATAAACAGCATCTCGTCATGTGCAGGCGTTCCTTGCTTGCCGCTCTCAGGTGACTGCGCGTCGAGGATTTTGTTCAGTTGCAAATACTCTGGGTAGTAAATGCCGAGTGGTTTTGACATGAAGGATCAAGCCGAGAAGGAGAGTGATGCAAGATTGGGTGAACGCAAACTGGAGGCCTATTTTAGTGTCTTTATGTAAAGAAGGAACTCGGTATCGAGCTTCGAAAGGTCTTCCCCAAAGAACTTCTTGAAATCGTTAATTCTGGTTTGGGCTCTGTTGCTCATGAAATTAGGATCGACGATGACATCTCGCTTTTTCTCAGTCAGATGTTTGAGGTATTCGGTAAATTTTTCCGGCTTCCGATTGATTAGGAAGTGAATCAACGCCCATGATTCAGCGTAAGCATTGGCTGATTCGAGGCCGCCGACCTGGAGACGTTTGTCTGTCGCAATTAATGTCTCCAGAGAGTTTGCCGGACGCCTCTTCTTGAATCGCAGCATTTGTCCTAGTCGTTCAAAATTGGTTTTGCCGGGGCCGCGCCAGCCTTGTTTCTTCTTGAGGTCAGGAGTTTCGAAAAACATTGCAATGCCTTCATTCAACCAGTACGGCGTATCGGCCAAACGTGTCTGCAAACCCGTGTTGAACATCAACTGGTGCGTGCCTTCATGGATGATGGTGGTGACCATTGGGATACTTCTGGGATCGCGGGCGATAGCATCGAAATCCCGGTTTTGGTTGGCTCCGTTTCCGCGACCGGCGGTCAAATCATACATCGTCACACGATTGGTCAATATATTATAGTAGGCCAGTGTATCGCCCGGTGGTTGCCCTAGTTCACGCTGCATCCACGCTGTGAATGATGCCTTGTTGGCAAAGATGATCGCCACTAGCGGAAAGCCGGGCTCCTTAGCCTTGATGCGAAACTTGCGGTTTTTCCAAAAACGTTTAAAGGATTTCTTTAGCTTGCCTTCATAAAGGTTGCCAATCCATTTCGCATAGGCGCGTTCGGTTTGGTAGGCAACGATGTAGTGATCCGTCGAATGAATTTTGAATCCGTCGGGAAGCTCCTCCAAAAGTTGCTGCGAGAATTCTTTTTGCGAAATCGGAGGTGAAGGATCATCCTCTTTAACCTTATCGGCGATTTCATTAGGTTGGAAGATCAGCAATTGGCCATCGTTGCGCAGAAACAGAACACCTCCGTCTTGTGCCTCCACGAGAATTTCCCCAGTCATTTCGGAATCTGGACTCGCGCGAAGCTGGATTCGATCCGCCCGAACGGTACTGGTCTGTAGGGCCTGAGAAAGAACAGCGAGTGTTAGCGAAATAGCAATGAAGAGTCGTAGATGCATCAATGGCTTTGGGGTGCCGAAGTTTAGAGGGTTCGTGACTACTATCGATTAGGAGCGTTTGGAGCCTGCACCGTTTGACGCCGTGAAGAAGTAATCCCTGCAATTATCCAGCCAAGCCAGGCAATTGCAACAATTAAACCTG
>CAYTPS010000575.1:0-1856 GCA_964439245.1 uncultured Pirellulaceae bacterium
CCAGAAGGCTTTGCTGTTTTTGAACCCGTTGACGGAGGGCTTCTAATGACTAATTGGGGCGCCGACAGAGAAGTTGCGATGGAAATGTTGGAAAATTATTTTTTCTACATGGCCTCTACTCGTGCACTTGGCGGAATGTTCACAGACGCGATCTATGCTTTCATCAAACCAGAGCTTTTCTATGAACCAGGGACAACACTTTACGAAGAGTATGTCGAGTCGCGAAGGTTGCGTAAAGAAAACTGGCAAGACATCGCGTATCAGGGAGTTCGAAAACCAGACGGCAAGCTGGAGTTTGGCCTTGAAATGAAAGGGGAGAACGGTGTGGACGAGATAAGTGAGCTCAAATTTGACAGCGATGCGACGCTCAATCGAACACTCTCGGTGAATGTCAGAAGGCGCTTCGAAGGAGAAGTGGTTTTCTCAGATATAACAACTCACAAATATTTTGAAAATCAAGATAGTTGTATTCCAATGGAGAGCATACGTTCAAGTTTTAGTTCGGGAAAAGGCCCGTTCAATGTCGAAGAGTTTTCTTCTGAGTTCTCATTCGTAACTAAAGATATTGATTTGAACCCACAGCCAATTGAGATATTCCAGCTCGAAGGATTGGGAGACGATAAAGTCAGTAGATCTTCCGTTTGGCTCCGGCGCGGCGTGATGCTATTGGTTGGTTTGCTGTTTGTTGGCGGAGCTTGGATAGCCTCAAAGAAACGGAAAGGGGTGTCCTAGGACTTTGAAGTTGCACGCAAGAATAAGTCGGCTGCCTCTAACGGACAAGCTGTGCCTTGGGTTGCTTTTGATTGTTCAACTGTGCGTCCTGAGTGTTGCCAGCTGCAGAACATCAGGGTCTTGGGACGAATGGAAACACTTACCTAGTGGGCTATACCACAATCAGTATGCTGAAATGAGCCCATACTGTGTAAATCCACCACTTATTCGGCGGATCGCAGCTCTCCCGGTTCTCTTGATGGGCGGAGGGGTTGATAAATACGAACCAGTGCATGCCGCGAACACTATGAACTTTCGTTCAGAGGTTCTCTTGGGCAAACTGTACGCGAAGCAGCATGGAGTTCACGTTTCCTATTGGCTCACTGTGGCACGAATCGCGATTGTTCCGTTCTCGCTTCTGGCTTCTTGGCTAATTTTCTCGATTGCCCATCGATATTACGGCTCAGCTTCCGCGTTTTTTGCAACGGCGTTTTGGGTGTTCTCGCCAACAGTCATTGCTTTCGGATCAACCATTAATCCTGATGTATCCTTGGCGGCCCTCATGTTGCTGACAGCGTGGCGATTTTACATTTGGTTGGTCTTGGGAAGGAGGTCACAGGCCATTTGGTTTGGCGTGGCATTTTCGTTGGCTTTACTTTCCAAATCGACGGCATTGCTGCTGATACCTATGTTCACAGTCATGTTTACGATTTACGGGATAGTGAATCAGACTAAGTGGAATTGGAAATCCAGACTGATAGACTATTTCCTCGCGGGCGTAGTTTGCCTATTGCTGATACATGTCTGCTACGAGTTTCAAGGAGTGGGGAGGCCCTTGGGAGATTTCAACTTTGTCAGTCAAACACTCACCGGCCGTCAGGGGGCGTTGGACGTTGGCAATCGCTTCGAAGGTACGCTTCTTGGCTCTGTCCCAAGCCTTTTACCAGCAGACTATGTGATCGGAATTGACCTGCAAAAGCTGGATTTTGAAGGGAAATTCGATTCGTATTTAATGGGGACATGGGCCGGGAAAGGCTGGTGGTACTACTACATTGTTGCTCTCTTTTTAAAAGAACCTTTGGCTTTGTGGATTCTAGTTGCATTCGCAGTAGTGAGATTTCATCAAAGATCGGGGTTTGGCCAAT
>CAYTPS010000575.1:1866-2321 GCA_964439245.1 uncultured Pirellulaceae bacterium
CCACCATTTAAGATATGTCTTGCCAATTTTTCCTTGCCTCTATCTTGTCGTCGTAAAACTTGTTGCCAAATTTTCGTGGCATGAATTACTCATTGCGCTTTGTCTAACTGGTTGGTACATTTGCAGTAGCATTTCGATTTTTCCACATAGCCATGCATTTTTTTCTGAAATAGTTGGAGGTCACAAAGAAGGTTGGCGATACCTCAGCCATAGCAATCTTGATTGGGGGCAGGACCTTTATACTATTCAGGATTGGACTAGGAACAACATCGACAAATCACCTGTCTTTATCCTCTACAATACACCATTGCCTTTTGAATGCTGGGGAGTTGTTGGCTTTGATGGACAATCTTTCCTGGAAGATGAAGAATTAAAGGAAGGCTATTGGGTGGTTGGATCACAATGGAAACTACTTCATCCCAATCCGTATTTTCGCGAAAATGAACCAACGGTGG
>CAYTPS010000576.1:0-2318 GCA_964439245.1 uncultured Pirellulaceae bacterium
GCAAAACAATGCTGCGTCAGCGACATGGTCAAAGGCCAATGTCGGGAAAGTCCGCTGAGCAGACTTTAGTCCATTGGGGGTTATTGATACTTCTACGATACACTATGCCAAGATCAATATGGGCTTAGGAATCGTTTCGAAAAGCGCGATAAGAGATTAACTGTGTTTCGGCAAATTTATTATCAGGCCTTTTTTTTCTTTTTTTTGAACTGAAACACCCGCCAGTTCGGCATGCATTCGCAATTTGGCCTCCTTAATTTTTAGGTAGTCCTTTGCGTCGCTCCACTCCTTGTAGCCTCCGACAATTTCACGCTGCTTTTTCAAAGTATGTTTATAAACTGAAGTTTTCTTAGCTATTGGAACATTCGGCGCGTTTAGCATTTTGTATGCATTCTTCCTTAGCCTCCTTAGTTTTAGGTTGCCGCCCTCACCTAAGCAAGGTTTTGCAGTACCGTCGCTTGAATCAAACGCATATCCGAGAAAATGGAATGTGTTTTCGGGAGAAATAAGGCTTAGACCGCTATTAGCTTTAAGAGGCCCGGCAGGGTGTTTATGAAGTAACTCGCGAAGTCCAATATTCAGTGCATGCGCCGCTTTTTCATCCTGACATTGGCAGAGAAAGTTGTCGGCATAAACCACAATTCGCCACGCTCCATCCGTAACGTTTTTAACGATCCATGCTAACAACATTTCTGCCGCCAAGGGCGACACGATGCTACCTTCGCTCAGACCCTGCTGGGCCGGTCCCCAATCGCTGTCCATTATCGTTATCAAGTCTAACGATGTTGAAGCATCGCTTGGTTCGTAAGCTAGTGCGTTATCCCCATATTGAGTAGATAAGGATATTTTGAGGTTCACTCCTGATAGTACATTAGTGACCACTCTTTCGGGCAGACCAAGATAGTTGCCTATCTTCGTTCTGTCGAAACTCTTGAAGCACTTGTATACGTCCAGTTCAAAAACATGATCGTATCCTGCTTCGTAATTCTGTATTACTCTTTTGATAGCCTCGTCGCGGCCACCTTGATATATTGTTTGCTCAGGGGCTAACCCACCAACTGCCGCCAACGCGTTCCGAACCAAAATTTGCCGAGAAGCGTTTTCTATCCCATAGCTCAATAGCCAGCGAAAATCCCCTTGGCTGCCTTCTTTTAGTTTGGGGTGCAAAATCACTTCTTCTACGCAAGGGTCCCACACGTTCAATTCTTGTGCAATTGATTGCACCTCAGTTTTGGACAGTTTCACACGTTTCTTTCGTTTGGCCTCCTCTACGGCAAGTGTCCGAGCAGCATAACTCCTAAGATAGTTTCGGATTTCACCACGCAGTTTACTGGAGTTTGCAGCTAACGAAATCTTTTTTTCCAGGCTTTGAACTTGATGAAGCATTCTTGATTTTTGCATTGCCTCAGCCCACCCGATTTTCTGCGAGAAACGCCAAAACATCAGAACGAAGATAGCGTACCGTTCGGTGTCCAAGTGTTACATATGGAATTTTTGGAGCTGTGCCGTTCTGACGGGCTTCGTACCGGTCCTTGTCAAGAAAACGACGAGAGACGCCAAGCAAAGATGACGCTTGTTCCGAATCAATTATTTCAGGGGGTGTCTTGTTATCGTAGGCCATTATTGTCTTCCACGGATTGAAGCACAACCGACAGACATGCTGTACGGTAGCGGGTTTACGTTTGCTTCGCGCTGCCTGTTTTCTGACCCAAATAGGCCTGTGGCAGGCTCCCTCCGTGGAAAAACGCTACGCCTTTAGTGGCGGAGTGGGTATGGTAAAGTTTCGTTAAACCGAATTCAAGCCCCTCTTTGTTCGTCAATATAATCCGATACCGTTTGCACAGAATTTCGCAAACTTTCGGGGTTTTTGGACACCTGATATCCAAGCGTCACATTCCCTCTGTTGGCGTGATTCAAAAGCCTCATAATTTTGGATTGCTGTAGATCCAAATCAGTCGCAATTGTAGCGAACGAACGTCGCAAATCATGGAAATTCACATTCCAACCAAGAGCAACTCTAAAGGCTGAAAGCGTCTTTTGAGGGTTGCCGTATGGTCTCTCTCCCCAAACGTAATGTTGGCCTTCTGCGCGCTCTCTCAGGCCTTCCATTAATGCAAAAGTTTGATCTGACATTGGCAGCGTTAAAGCCTCGCCGTTCTTGGCGCGATCGGCAGTAATTGTGAACGTCTTAGCGTTCATATCTACATCCGCCCATTCAAGGTTTGCCGCTTCGCTCATTCGCATCCCAGTGCGGGCCAATAGCTCCATAAAGGCCTTAAAATTATCGCCAGCCCGAGGGTAACGATTTGAGTTGGTTT
>CAYTPS010000577.1:0-2308 GCA_964439245.1 uncultured Pirellulaceae bacterium
ACTGGGGATCAAGCATACCTTTCGGTGGCCTTGCCCCAAGCTTTCGTGGTATCGCACGATCGCCAACAAGCCAGCATACTCTCCCTGAGCACCCGAATTTGGCTGCATTGAAATCGCATCGTATCCGGTAATCTGCACCAACCACCGCCCCAGTTCATCAACCATCTCTCGATAGCCAACCGTTTGAGAATTCGGAGCAAAAGGATGGACTTTAGAAAACTCAGGCCAACTGACCGGCATCATCTCCGTGGTCGCATTGAGCTTCATCGTGCATGATCCCAGTGGAATCATCCCGTGCGTCAAAGAAAAATCTTTATTCTCCAACCGCTTAAGAAATCGCAACATTTCTGTCTCGCTGCGATGGGCGTGAAAAATACTGTGCGTCAAAAATTCCGACTGGCGCGTCAGCGCATAGGGAATGCTGACCGCATCAAGATCGACTGCACTAAATTGGATTTCGAGATCTTCCTCGCCCATCCCAACGGACTTGCCATCGCTACCGAGAAATACATCAAGCACCACAAACAGATCGTCAAGTGTTTTCGTTTCGTCCAAACTGATGCCGATCTGATCTTCACCGACAACGCGAAAATTAACTCCAGACGAGTGTCCTTGAGCGATAATCTGATTGCGTTTGTCCGCTGATGGTAACTGCACCAATAGAGTATCGAACACATTGTCGTGTACGATGTCAAATCCCTGCAGCTTCAAACCGGCGCGCAACATCTCAGTCAGCACGTGGACGCGCTGTGCAATTGTTTTGAGCCCCTCTGGGCCGTGGTATATTGCATACATGGCTGCCATGTTGGCCAGCAACGCCTGGGCCGTACAAATGTTCGAAGTCGCTTTGTCGCGGCGGATGTGTTGTTCGCGCGTCTGCATCGCCATCCGTAATGCGGTCTTGCCGCTGGTATCTTTTGAAACCCCAATGATTCTTCCGGGAGCAGCCCGTTTGAATTTGTCGCGCGTCGCAAAAAACGCTGCATGCGGACCACCAAATCCCAACGGGACGCCAAAACGTTGCGCACTTCCCAGCACCACATCGGCCCCCATTTCTCCGGGCGGCTTGAGCAACGTCAGCGCCAGCAGGTCTGCCGCCACCGCTACCAGAGCACCAGCAGCCTGCGCTGCCTTGATCGCCGGTTCAATGTCGCGCACCTGTCCCGTCGAACCTGGATATTGAAGTAATGCTCCGAAACAGTCCGTTTCCGCCAATTGCTGCAAGGATCCGACCACAATCTCGAATCCCTGATGTTTTCCTCGCGTCCGAATCACATCCAAAGACTGCGGGTGAACATCATCGACAACAAAGAACGTTTGACTCTTTGACTTCTTATTGGATCGCCGACACAGCGTCATCGCTTCGGCAGCAGCAGTGGCCTCATCGAGTAACGACGCGTTGGCGAACTCCATTCCCGTTAAATCCATCACCATTTGTTGGAACGCCAGCAACGTCTCCAACCGCCCTTGAGCAATCTCTGCCTGATAGGGCGTATAGGCTGTGTACCAGCCGGGATTTTCCAGTACATTTCTGGCGATCACCGCAGGCACGTGTGTACCGTAATAGCCGGCACCAATGAACGAATTTGCGACCGTGATGTTGTCGGCGTATTCCCGTAATCTTTCCAGAGTCGCAGTCTCTGACTCAGGCTCGGGCAACTCAAATTCACCTTCAAACAGCAACTCTTTGGGGACCGTTGATTCCATCAAATCGTCCAGCGAATCAGCTCCGACGACCTCCAGCATCCCCTGAATCTCGTCTTCTCCGGGACCAATATGTCGCCCAATGAACGCGTCTTCTTGCAACAAATGGCTGAGTGAGGCCATTTGATCCTCGCAGTGTTCGTGAGTGTTGTCTGTCATCGGTTCGTTCATAGTTTTATCGTTTGCGTTAGCTGCATTGAGACTCGTAGGCGGCATGGTCCAACAATTTCCTCAGCCCTTGATCATCGGTAAGTTTAACTTTGATGATCCATCCAGCTCCGTAAGGATCAGAGTTCAAAATTTCCAGATTGTCTGGCAAAGTCGCATTGATTTCGACCACTTCACCATCGACTGGGCTGAAAAGATCGCTGGTCGCCTTAACCGATTCGACTTCACCAAAAGACTGTTCGCGCTCGACGGTTGCTCCAACCTCAGGCAACTCCATGTAGACAACATCGCTGAGTGCCTCGACGGCGTGAGCCGAGATACCGATGGTGCCAATTTTTTCACCATCGACGTCAGCCACATGAATCCACTCGTGAGATTCGGCAAAAAGTAGTTCTTCAGGTTTCACTTTAGACTCCATTTCAAAAGGTGTTCTGCT
>CAYTPS010000578.1:0-2293 GCA_964439245.1 uncultured Pirellulaceae bacterium
AGGACTTTATGGCGGCCGCCAAAGTTCAACGCGAAGACGACATCACCGTCAGCACGGTTCTTAAATCTGAAGGGCTAGGCAACGTCGGTCTCGGCGTTCAACAAAAAAACAGTTACAAATTCGCCGTTAATTGCGAGTACCGTCTGTTTCAGCGTCCTGATGACGCCGTGCATCGCGGGTTGGACAAACAAACGGAAATCGACCTGTCTCAAAAAGGCAGCTTTATCAGTAATTTCCAGGCCCTTGATCGTGACGAAATCCGCGCAATCGTGGATGACGTGATCGAGTTTGATCAGTACTCTAAACCGGTCAAAAAATTCTTGCGTCAGGCAGCCTCGAAAAAGAAAGACGGGTTCGCCGTTTGCAGCTCGGTTCCGCGTCAGATCAATGGTGCCCCTTCGAAGAACCCGCGCTACCTTCAAGATCGCCCAGACATGGTACGATCGCGCGACACATATATCGCCGAAGTCGGCACGCGTTTTCACCGGGCGCTGCCGATGGATCAACCGGTCCATATGCCGGTAGGTGCGATACTATCTGGACGCCGAAACAATCCGCCCAATAAAGAAACGGGCATCCGTTCACTGGCCGTTTATGGCCCGCTGCATTACCAAGAACTGCCTGAACTGATGATGGATTATATCAGCTCTTTGACGGGGAAAAGTCCCAGTACCACCGGTGCCGGTAGTGAGGGAGCGCTGACCAAGGGACCGTTTAATTCGCTGATGCCAACGCTTGATCTGAACGCTTGCTTGGTCGCATCAATCCTGACGGGGCTCGACGGCTACAGCACGCCAGCCGGTCATGTAGGGCCTAATCTCGAAGTTGGTCACGACATTAGTTTGCTGATTCCAGAAGTTTGGTGTCGCATGGGACCTAACGAGCGTGACCCTCAGAATCTGATCGAAAGAGGCATGCTAGAGCAGGTAAAGGACTTTGAGCATAACGGCCAAAAGATTCCAGCCAGCCGTCTAGGATACCGAATCAATGAAAAATTCTTGCGGAACTATCTCTCACGCGTGTTTGACAATCCGTCCAAGGTATTCACCAGCGAGATTCTCAATCCCGAATTGCAAGACATGGATTCTTGGGCGGATGGGATTTTGCACATCGCCGAAGCCCAACAAAAAGCGGCTCAGCGTTACATCGATGATGGAAGTTTCGAACTGGCCTGCCCTCCCCTTCAAGCGATTTTGAAGATCATGGCCGAGGGATCTTGGCACGGTCACGACGCCAACAGTCCTGTTGTTCGAAAACTGTTCACCCGTGAATACCTGCTGTCGAGCGACTGGTATCAAGAAAGACTTGCCAAAAAGCAGGAGATCGAGGTTAAACGCTGGAGTGATTGTGTTAGCTACCTTGAATCATTCATCGATTCGCCTCTTCGTAGCGAAGCCACTCGAGAAATGCGTTTACCGGCGCGACTGAAATACGCCCAAGAGCAATTGGCACGCGTCAGTTCATCAAATTATTTGGATGAATTGATTGGAACCGTTGGTGCAGACCCAATCAAGCCTATTGCATTCGTGCCCAATGAGCCAGCTGGGTCAGAAGTAGCGGCGAGCTAGGGCCATCGGCGACCCCTGAGTAAACTTTCCCAATCTCCCATAAGATCGGCTATGTGACTCTAGCGGTCGTCTTCCATCTGTTGGATGTACTGACGCAAACGTTCGTTTTCGTCAGTGACTCCTTTCAGCTTCAATAGGTTCTCCACGCGTTTCACCAACTCAACGCGGTTCACGGGCTTGGATAGAAAATCGTTTGTGCCCGCATCGACGGCACGCTCGATATCACCAAGCTCGTTGAGTGCCGTAACCATCAGCACCATTGTATTGGCTGTTGCCGGATCACTTTTGATCTTCTTGCACACTTCAAACCCACTCAATTTGGGCATCATCACGTCCAACAAAATCAAATCTGGTTTGAAAGAAGCAACCTTTTCCATCGCCTCATTGCCATCGACGGCGATCTCAGTAACGCAGTCGATGTTCGACAAATGTGCTTCCAACAATTCACTGTTGGCGGCAACATCATCTGCAATCAGCACGCGGTGTTTTTCCGAGGATTCCATATTTCGTGTCCGTTAGTTCTGTCCGTCAGTGAGCGTGTTTCTGAAGATTATAGACCACCACTGGTTTGCGTCGACCATGGGAGCGCAAACAACCAAGTCAAAAAAACAGATTCACGTTGGATTGATTTCCAGCCCGTCATCTGCCTCAGGCAATTTGGTCTTCTTGATTGAATGCGGACAACAACTTCCGCCCGCACCATAACGAGAATGCCAGCCCAGAAT
>CAYTPS010000579.1:0-2268 GCA_964439245.1 uncultured Pirellulaceae bacterium
GACATGAAACGAGAAATGGATCACTTAGGTCAGTTCTTAAACATGGCGGTTGCCTACGCTGACGAAATTGGATTCAAAGGCACGTTCTTGATCGAACCCAAACCCAAAGAACCCACAAAGCATCAGTACGACAGCGATGCCGCGGCGTGCATCAATTTCTTGCGTGCTTACGGCTTGATGGATCGATTCAAGCTAAACATCGAGACCAATCATGCCACACTGGCGGGGCACACCATGATGCACGAACTCGACTACGCCGGTGCTCAGGATTGTCTTGGATCGATCGATGCCAATACGGGCGACCTCTTGCTGGGCTGGGATACTGATCAATTCCCAACCGACATATACTTAACCACCCAATGCATGATGGCGATCCTCAAGCATGGTGGCTTGGGGGCCGGGGGCGTGAACTTCGATGCGAAGGTTCGGAGAGAGAGTATCGACCCAATCGATTTGTTCCACGCTCACGTCGGTGGTATGGACGCATTCGCTCGTGGTCTAAAAATTGCAGCGGCAATTCGTGCTGAAGGTGGGCTGCAGAATTTCGTCGACCAGCGATACTCCAGTTGGGATACTGGCCTAGGTGCCGACATAGAAAGCGGCAAGCACGATTTCAACTCGCTCAGCACCTACATGCTGGACAAGGGCGAAGCCGATCCGAACACAAGCGGTCGCCAAGAAATGCTTGAGAATCATATCAACCGGTTCATTTAGCAAACGCTCACCGAAGATAGTTGTTGAAATGAGAGCCTGATCCATTGAGTACGACCACAGTGCTCATTGGGTCTGAGGGAGATTTTCTCCCTGGTTCCACTCTAACTTCTTGTTTCGCTATTTTGGAGCGATTTCAACGCCAGCGTCGGTAAGTAATTTGTCAAAAAATGGTTCGCGCTTCGCCGAAGTGACAGTCGTTGAAACAGATTCACCATCAAAACGCTTTACTTGAAAGCATTCAAAACAGATAACGAAGTCGAGTGTTTTTTCGCCATCAGAAAGAGAAACACCATGGCGTGGCCAGAAACACTTTGCCATCGAGTCGCCTTCGGCAACACCAGCATTAATGGCTGCAACAATCTCTGTTTTCGTTTTGACGTTCTTAACATTGACTTTCCCCAACACGGGAAAGTTGTGAAACGCTTCTTCACTGTCGAGTTGAGGATAGGTCTTTCCGTCAAGTGAATACAGAGTCAGCGTGATGGGCTCATCTACTGCGAGATAACGCGAATCAGGCCAAAACAAACCAATCACCACAGCGGCAATCAGCAATACCCCGATCAACAATCCAGCCTTTTGATTCATTTCGTTCTCGAGTTACAAAAAACTAACTTAGAATCAAGCGGCTGCTCGCTGCCGAGTGTTTTACCGAGCGGTTACCGATTTCTACCCGCCCTATCCAAAGATAGTCACTCGGTCGGCAGGGTTTGGAGAACAACTTGTTCTCCAAACTACGGGTTAGAGGCGCTGTTACTCGTCCGTCGCACTCCCTTGGGGTCTACCACACTTTCATACCATGCGACGCCAAGGCCGACCAACAAACCAACTCCCAGCATGGCGAAAATCCAGTACTTGACTGGCCAACCGGCAGAGACAGAACCCAATCCAAGTTCTGGAACGGCAACCGATACGGGAGACACATCAGCCTTAACCGGAGCAACTGCCAAAGGTGCCGCAGCGACTTCAATCGTCGATTCAGAATCTGCATCTTTATCCTTCACTAGCCGAGCGTTGTCGTCCGCGAGAGATGAGTACTTTGATTTGGATTTCTTCAGTTGACGTTCCAACTGCCCGTTTCGACGGGTGAGAGCGGCAAGTTGATTTCGTAATCCAGCTAATTCAGCAGATGAAGCCGCCTCAATTGGCTTGGCCGCGAAACCTGTTGCCTCTTGTGGTGGAGGCATGTTGGACAACCGAGTAACGGTGGCATCAAGCTCGCTGTTTTCCAAACGCAGTTTTCCCAGCATGTCCTTTAGCTGGCTGTTTTCAGATTCAAGCTGCTGTTTCTGCTGACCAAGTTGCTGGTTTTCCTTACCTAGTTGTTGTTTCTCCTGACCAAGCTGTTGAATTTGCAGGTCGAGCTGATTTTTGTCTGACCGCAATTGATCCAACTCTGGACTATCTTGCGGGGCTGACATCTCGGCGGCTGCTGTCTCTGCATCTTTCAGTTTCAAGCTGAGTTCTCTGTTGATGATGTTTAGTTCTTTGTTGGATGTTTCTGATTCCTTAAGAAGCTCTTTCAAATCAGCGAGCTGCGCGTCGTCGCCTGATCCC
>CAYTPS010000580.1:0-2264 GCA_964439245.1 uncultured Pirellulaceae bacterium
TGATGAAGCAGCTTAACTTCAATGCTGTCCGCACATCACACTATCCCAACGACGCTTACTTTTACGACCTATGTGACGAATATGGATTGTACGTCATGGACGAAGCCAATGTGGAAAGCCATGGCATCAGAGGACTCGTATCTAACAGCCCTGAATGGGCCGGGGCATTTGTCGAGCGTGCAACCAGAATGGTACAACGCGACAAGAACCACCCTTCAATTGTCATCTGGTCACTGGGAAATGAATCGGGAATGGGGCCAAACCATGTGGCGATGTCCGGATGGATTAAGGACACCGACCCAACTCGCCCGATTCACTACGAAGGCGCGTCGGCTGATCCGGAAGACCCGCGATACATTCCGTTCAACAACAAAGAGAAATACACAGACGCCGTCCGCTATAATGGAAACCCAACCGACGCGTTCTATGTCGACATGCTCAGCCGCATGTATCCTTCGGTTGCTCAACTAGATGCAATGACCAAAGCCGACAACGGCAGACGTCCAATTGTGATGTGCGAATACGCGCATGCGATGGGCAATTCGCTTGGCAACCTAGATGAGTATTGGGAATTGATTCGTTCGAATGATCGCCTGATGGGCGGATTCATTTGGGATTGGATTGACCAAGGACTGCTGAAGAAAGCAAAAGACGATAGTGAGTTTTTGGCGTACGGCGGAGACTACGGTGACAAACCCAACAGCAGCAACTTCTGTATCAACGGCGTCATAGCGTCGGACAGAACCCTTAAGCCGGGCAGCATGCAGTGCAAGTACATCTTTCAACCGGTAAATGTCAAACGCAACGGTAACTCATTCGAAATCGAAAATCGATACGACTTTACTGATCTGAATACCCTCGAGGGAACCTACAAGATTCTCAAAGACGGTATCGAGATTGCTCAGGGCAAACTGCCGGCCCAAGCGCTTGCTCCGCAAACAAGCGGCAACTTTGTTCCTCCAACGTTTGATCGAGATCTGGCGTCACAATACAGCTTGCAGGTTTTCTTTCAGCATCAAGATGCTCCGGAGTGGATTGGCGAAGACAAGGTCGTTGCCTACAACGAGTTCATTTACCCGGCCGTTGAGCCAACAGCCAAAAAATCCGACATTGATTTTGAGCTGTCCGAAGAAGACGGATCGTTCAAGATTACTGCGGGCGATGATGTCTTTTTCGTCGATCAAACGACAGGTCTACTATCCATGTGGACCCGCGGCGAAAAACAGATCATCACTTCCCCCCTAAAGCCCAATTTTTGGCGAGCTGTCACCGATAACGACCGAATCGGTGGAAAACTGCTCAAGCGCGAGTCGAAATACTGGGTAGATGCGTTCGACAACGCCAAAGTGGTCTCGGTACAACCGGTTAAGGACAAAACGGCTGTCGAGTCTGTTTTTGAATTGCCCCAGGGAAAGGGAAAGTTGACCGTAACTTTCGCTGGAGGAAGATACGGCAGCGGCGTCTCCGTTTGGAGCGTCTTGGATCGGAACATGGACAAGTGTCCTTTGATGCCACGGTTCGGTTTCCAAACAACAGTTCCGACGACGTTCGCGAAAACCAAATATTTTGGTCGAGGCCCCTTTGAGAATTATGCGGACCGCAAATCGGGAGCCATGATTGGCGTTTACGAGTCTCCCAGCGATCAACTGATTCACAATTACGTTCGCCCTCAGGAGAACGGCAACCATACTGACTGCCGATGGATTTCCGTCGCTGGAGAAGACGGGATCGGCATCTTTGCCAGTCAATACCCTTCGATCGAGGCATCTAAGCCATTCAGCTTTAGCGTCTGGCCGTACACGTATGAAAATCTCAAGACCGCATTGCACACCAACGATTTAAAACCGGCCGACAGTCTGACGGTGAATATCGACTACGGTCAGATGGGCGTCGGCGGAGATAACTCGTGGACCAACAAGGCTTTGCCGATGGAGAAGTACCGACTGAACGAAGCTAAGATCGCGTGGGTCTTCCGACTCTCTTCTTCAAAAGAGTAGCAGACCATTTATTAATAGCGTGGAGACTTTCACAATTCTTTTACAAACGTTGTGCAACAGCCTGCCCGCATATTTTGACACTTGCAACACACACCAAGACTTAACAATTTCGCGGCCGTTGCAAGCTATTGCGTCAAACCCAAACCTGATTACCGTTATACTAGTTGAACATCTCAACCTAACGGAACTGAAACGAAAAGACTGCAGCGATGAAATTTATTGAACTCACTGGCGAAGAATTAGAGAAGATTATCGACGATGGAGAAC
>CAYTPS010000581.1:0-2258 GCA_964439245.1 uncultured Pirellulaceae bacterium
ATGGGTTCGAAAGCCAAGATTATCGACTTTGTTGCGGATGGGATCAGGCAAGTCCACTCTGGTGGAGCAATCTGCGATTTGTTTGCTGGAGCTGGCTCGTTGGCTGGAGCACTGGGGAATGAGGCTCCATTCGTTTCGAACGATATTCAGCACTATTCGGGTGTTGTGAGCCGATGCTACCTTGGACGCGTCTCAGCTTCTTTCCATCAACTGCCAGAAGATGAGATATTGGCTAGAGGCCAAGTTTGCTTCGATGAGATTTGGAAAAATCTACCGAGCGGTCTTTTCTATCACGCCACTGATGATCTGGATGAATTTAACCAAATTGAACTAAAGAACCAACAACTTGTTAGTTCTCTCGCTAAGGCTCCATATACAATTTTTACAAGGTGCTACTCTGGCACTTGGTGGTCTGCCGAACAATGCGCATGGATCGACGCCCTTAGACGAACCGCCGACGAGATGAAGGCGGAAGGCTTGTTAGACGAGAATGACTTTGCGGTATTCTTGACCACCATAATGCACGCAATGGCCTATTGCAGCCAAGGTACAGGGCACTTCGCTCAATATCGAGATGCCAAGACGCTTTCTTCGATGCGAGATATTAGCATTTACAGGCGCAAGAGTTTCCCTGAGCTTTTCAAGCGAAAGCTGACCTCGTTCAGAGATTGGAACTTCGAGAACGTCCAAGCTGGTAACGATTTCAGGATCACATCGGTTGACTATGAAGATTGTCTAAGAACTCTGAAAGGCGGCACAATTTACGCCGACCCGCCTTATGCTTTCGTACACTATAGCAGGTTTTATCACGCGCTAGAGACGCTTGTTTTGTACGACTACCCTGAGCTTCAAGTTAAAGGCGGCAAGGTTGTGAAGGGTCGCTATAGGGACGAACGGCACCAATCCCCATTTAGCATCAGAACAAAGGTGCCTGAAGCCTTCGAGCAGCTCTTTGCAGGAGCTAACGCTTCCAAGTCCAATCTAGTTCTAAGTTATAGCGATACAGGTCTTTTTGAATTACCTGAATTGTTAGAACTTGTGCGTTCTAAGTTAGGGGGTGAGTACACTGTTGATACAAAGTTTATGGCCCACAAACATATGACCATGGGACGTTCAGAGGATAGGGATCGCAACGTGCAAGAGGCGCTTGTGTTAGCCCGACACCTTTCTAACTAAACGCCCCTAGTGACCCTGACTTAGGATCGATTTGCGAATAGAATATTGGGATCTCAAAACAATTTCGCAGTTTAGTCAGGTAGTCAGATGCGTCTTTAGTAAGAACGGCTTCGCCGACAATGACCATTCGATCACACCGACTTTCGTTTGGCCAGTAAGCGTACTCTAGCAACTGTGATAAAGTCTGACAAGGGGCTGCGTTTTCAACTCATAGAAGGTAACTTCACCGCTGATCGAAGTCACAACGTCAATCGAGTTACCTGCCACTCCTTGTCGAAGCTCTGTTCCTACATTCTCCTCTCCATGAATGGAGCACAAATGCACATACAATCTATTTTGCAGCATGTTGTGAGTTAGGCGTGCCGATGTCGGCTTTTTACTTGATCGACGCCTACTCTTGCCTTCCTTGCTAGGCCTGTGACCTTCTGCAAAAACAAAGTCACGGATCAATTCAACATCTGGTTCTACTAATGTGCTGCTGGCCTCGCTGCCTGCCATCCACAATCGAAAGACTTCGGCTTCAACAGCCAAAGCCTGATGAAAACCTTGATGAAGGGCCTCATCAACTACGGAATTCGCCTCATCCCAGCCGCATTTTTGCAATTTTAAACGAAAAAGTTTTTTGGCTAATCTACCGAGAACCTTATTTCGGAGGAGGCTGGTAAGGTTATACTCGATAAAATAGTCCTTGTGGTCCGCCACCCCAAGATTTACTGCCTCTCCTCTAATGTTTGTGAACATCTTACTGTTCTTGCCATCAGGTTGGTCTCTTCCAGATATTCTCCCCTGCGCCCCACCCAAGCTCCCAGCTTTGAACGCTGCAATCAACTTATGATGGCTAAAAACTATGGCCAAGAACATTAGATGTCGAAGAGTTTCGTCAGAATGGTCTTTTGCCTTTTGCCAAATTTTCGGCAACTTTCCGTTAGCTCCCACAGAGGTAATATTTCGGATTTGAGCAGCATCAATATTGATACCATCAACTACTCCAGTTGTGCTTTGCAGAACTTGAGAAACATCCAGATCTCGCAACAACACGTACGCTTTGTGCGCGCCCTCTTTTGTCAGCGAAACTGTTAGTT
>CAYTPS010000582.1:0-2237 GCA_964439245.1 uncultured Pirellulaceae bacterium
CGAGGATCCTGAACATCTTTGAGGGAGCCGCGGAGATTCAGGCGCAGGTGATTGCACGGCGGTTGTTGGGGTAGAAGCGCAATCACTGGACATTCGCTACAGGGATACACAGAGAGAAAAAGTAAACAAACCGGACGCTTATAATCTAAGGTTGTGCGCTTCTATATGGTGATACGGGGTTGAGTAACCAAACAAAATTGGCCGTGCACTTATTGGAAACTACAAGAGCAGACTACGATATTAAAGTGGCTGAGACACGGAAACTGGTACGCTAATCTGCATCTTTGGTTCGATCACGTTGAGTTACTGCGCGCACCATTGCGGTAGAGATACGTTCCTTCATGATTTTAGTGAAGTTTCGCGCTTGTTTAAGTATCGGGGCACCTTCTGGCCCAAATGTCTCAGACGCACGCTTCAAATAACTATAAAACGTCCATGTCTTGGGGTCTTCACGATCAAAAGCCCTCTTCTTTGGCATTGAGCCCGGTGGATCGCCTTCCGGAGAATAATCCTCACTCCGCACCCTAGAGAATCGTTCGTTGAACCCTGAAAAGTGAAAATCGGCAAGCAACTCTGAGGCATTTTTGGTAGGGTTCGCCATCGCAAAGCCCCGAGCAACCCCTTTTGCTGACAGCGCTACCTTTCGATACAGTCTCGAAATTGTGCTGTCTCGGACATAAACTGATTTACCATCGAAACGGAAACCAAGATACTCAAACCCGTTTTTACCTTGTGGTCCATCTTCATGTTTGAAGGATAGAAAATCACCTTTTCGCTCAAAACTAACGATACACGTTTTAGCTTCTTTGATTCTAATCTTCTCCCCATATTTTTGTATCTCGTCGACGGCAAAGCCTTCGGCTTCCTTACCTACTGCCCTATCACCTGGAACAATAAGCAAAATATCATC
Organism: uncultured Pirellulaceae bacterium; assembly: GCA_964439245.1. Classification (GTDB taxonomy): domain Bacteria; phylum Planctomycetota; class Planctomycetia; order Pirellulales; family Pirellulaceae; genus Mariniblastus. The sequence goes on from CAYTPS010000582.1 coordinate 911, forward strand.
TGAGTAGCGCATGTAACGCCCGCCCTTTGATTTAGCATAGGCATTCAGAGCGGCGTCAAACTCCAGCAAGTAAAAATTGGCTATCAAGTCTGAGATTGGCGCACCCTGTGGTACCCCGTGGTCAAGCAAATTACCGTCTGCGTCACAATTGGGCCGGATCAGACCCTTTACACTGGCGATCTTCTCTCGAAATTCTGCGGGCGAACAAAGCTGGGTTGGCATTTCACGAAATGGCACGGTGTATCGTTCACGTGGATACCCGTTCACTTCTTTTTCCTCAATGAAACCGAGACGTCGGTAGACCTCCTTTTGCTCGACTACATGGTATTTTGTTACGTTCTTGAAGACAGCAAAGTGATCGGCGGGCAGACGCTCAACGCCCAGAAGATCACACCAAATCTCCTTGATCTTTGCGTGATCCAAATTCTCAAAATAGCCCCTAATATCCAAAGCTATTGCGACACAGTCGCCTAATACCTTGATTTCATCAAAGGCGTCTTTGGCAAAGTCGATGTTGCATTTTCCTCCGCCCGAAGGCTTAAGAACTCTTCTATATGCAATTGGGCAGTCCGAGATACCTAAATCACTCAAGCGTTTTTCATACTTTTCAGAGACGATCTTTCTGTAGTGCATCAGTATGTATGCATCACGTCTTGCAGCGTAGCGAATAGGTCGCGACTTAGGCTCAGGCCTACCTGTGACTGTTGCACGAAACGGTTGCCAATTTTCGTGATAAAGGAAAAACGGATAGAACTTGTTTGAAGCAACTCTTTGTGGATCGGAAACTATCGCTTCCGCCTCAGCTAGAGATAAACGCCTGTCGAAATGAGGGTAGTGCTTAAGGTCTTTTGCAGAAAAATCTGGTTCCATAATTATAATACGCGAGAGGGACCGAAACATTTGGCAGGACACTTGCCCTTTTACGTTTCGGCCCCGACTGTTCTGCGTGGTGCCCTTCTTTCGACGTGGTCGCTTATATTACTATACAAGTCGCAATCGGTATTATCCGATATGCCGCCACATTACCAAGTTACGCTAAAGGAGCCCAAATTATGGAACACGCAATATGCACAAGCCTGGCAACAGGCCTTGACAGTTTAAACGATCGACTGCGACGCCCGAACGACGCCGATACCCTTTAGTTTGGAATGCCAGAGGAATATTACAAGTGCTCGCAATAAAATTCTACCAAGGCGATAACAGTGACCTTGAGGAGTGATAAACTAGGTTTAGAAAGTACGAGCTATATGCTGTTAGCTAGGCGGCGCCTGTAACAGCACACAATTAGACTAACCGGAAATCAAGAACCTCACCCCCCCACTTGTCC
>CAYTPS010000583.1:0-2237 GCA_964439245.1 uncultured Pirellulaceae bacterium
GGCCAGCAGGATCCCAAGATTGACTCTCGTTTCCTGCTCTAGCTCTTGGCTGAACATCAAGCGTGCTCCACGCTTCAAGACCGTCACTCCGAAGCACAAATAAATGACAAAGCCGATGATCCCCTCTTCGGCCAGCACTTCGGCGGGAACATTATGAGGATAAAAACCCACGATCTTGAACGAACTACTGTTGCCAACACCAAACAGCCACGCCCCAACGCCTTTGTCAAACCAATACTGCAGCAGCGAGGTGACCATGTACAGTCGACCTTCGGAGGCCGATTCCAAGTGGACAGACTTCCAACGCCCTGTATCCTTCAACTGGTAGACCAAATAGATCCCGACCATCACGATTACGAAAGTACCCGCAAAGGCGAATAACGTGGAATTTTTCTTGAACGAAGCCCGCGTGATAATTGGGAGCCAGAGGAAACTTACCAACGCCAATGCCAATAACTGCCCGCGTGAACCGGTCTTAATGATCACATAGGCAGCAAGGCAGAGGATGAGGATTTTCAGCCCGACCAACGGGCTGAATTTTTTTCCATAAATCGAAAACAGAGTACAGATCGCCACATAGCCGCCATAGCTGGCAACGGCCAGCGGATTAGTTGTCACTTCCTCACCCGCCACATAAAGCACGATCGCACGACCCGAGAAAGCCGCCAACGCCTGCCCCAGCAAAATGAAACCGCCAAGGAAAACCGTTGTGTCAATCGCCAATCGCAATTGCTTTTGATCAATCGCGCACAGGGGCATGATCAGAATGAACGCCCCAAGGTAAGGAACCGCTTTTTTCAAATGTTTTAGGGTATCGCTCGGGCTGACGGACCACAGATAACTCAGGGCAACCATCCCAAATAAGCCAAGGCACATCATGGCTTCAGGGGGGACTCTCCAACCCCTGTACTTCCCCTTCCGAAAAGCGTTCAGAATGGAAACAGCGCATACCCCTGTAAAGAACAGGTTAATGAGTGAACCCAGCTGAACAAAAACTGCGTTACCAGTTTGAAGAACTTGTTCATAGCAGAACATGGACCACATCAACGCCATGGCAACGCCAGGATGAAATACTGCTCTCACAGATACAACCAGCAGCAACACAACCATCAAAATGTCTAGCACTGCAGTCAATTAAACCCCCTTTCGATCGCCGTAGGACCTGTCGATTTCCAAGCATCCATATAGTTTGCTTTCGTATTAAAACGACGAAACTCTTCCGCCGCATGGTTCGAAGCAACTTGGTCACATGATAGCAGAGCTTGCTGCAAATCCGCAGCAAACTGGGCGGTGCTTTCCGGTCGCGTGGGAAATCCGGCCTCGTATCTATCTAAAAACCATTTGATCCAGCCACGGTTGGTCCCAATTAACGGCCTTCCCCATGCGACGGCCCGCGAAATAATTCCTGAGGGACATTCGGTGTCTCGGTAAGGCACCGCAACCAGATCACTGGCCACGACTGCTTGTTGTAATTCATCGTCCGAAACGAAGCGATCTCTCACTACCAAACGGCGGCCAATTGCCTTGTTTTGCGATATTCTCGCAGCAACTTTTTTTACAGTGGTGTCGAACTTTCCCATCAAAACCAAATAGTCGTCTGCGTTCAAGTTTGCTTGTTCGAAAGCGAGCAACAAAAGATCAATCCCTTTGCGAGTATCCTGATTGCCGACTGACACGATAATACGACCTGACTCAGGCAGTTCGAGAGCCTTTCTTGCTTCCAATTTGTCCGTGAATTTTTGTTGCGGCACAGGGTCCGGGCAAAGTATGATGTTGCCAGCGACAGGCTTTTTTAACCTTTCAAAGGACCGCGGGTCAATCAGCAAAACCCTCCTCCATGGCCCCATTGTCGTCAACCACCACTGAAGTTTACCGATGATCCGTTTTTTTATGCCCCGCGATTTCGAGCGGAAATGCCCGCGCATCACCGAAATGTCGATCGAAATCCGGTTGACTCCGGCCAAGCCAAACAGATTCATTAAGCCACCCCACACACACATAGCGTCGGCCGTAGGTACGGCAACAACATCTGGTTGGCACTGCTTGATTTGACACGCGAGTAAACGCCAGCTGTTTCGCGCACCATGAAGCACGTTGCGCGACTTGGGTAGTTTGTAGTACTGGAACACTGTGTTAGCGGGAAAATGTTCCGACAGGATTGGATCATCAGCGATTTCTTCCGGTAACGCAACGACAACATCATGCGCAACGAACGCCTCCGCAACGAGCCCCGCATA
>CAYTPS010000584.1:0-2224 GCA_964439245.1 uncultured Pirellulaceae bacterium
TCCTGTGTCCTTACGGACGTGCGGGTTCAAGTCCCGCCTCGGGTACTCGAAAAAATAAGGGTTTGCGACGTTTTCGTCGTGAGCCCTTTTTCTTTTGAATTTCCAACTCGGAACAGATTCGGAACATTGCCACGTAGATGTGGCATTTGCGTCGATTTACTTCTCACGGGATTTTGCCAATTATCTACTCGCACCAAACTGCGAGGAGAAATCATGGCTTCAATATCACAAGATCCCAATTCTGGGATCTTTTACATACGGTTCCGATATCAAGGACGAAACGTCAATCGTTCTCTTGGAACCAAAATCAAACACAAAGCCCAAGCTGCAAAATTCAGCAGTGAGGAACGAATCGACTTGCTGGAGAGACGCATTCTCCATCTTGACGCTGGGGTTGAACCAGTGAAGTTCATCCTGACGAACGACAAGGCGGCAACGTCTTCTCAACGAACAGCGGCTTCACTTGCGGAGCTTTTCGAAATGTACGTGGAAGAAATCCCTTCAACTGCAAAAGAAGAAAGTACGTTTGCTGGGGAACGCAGGCACCGCGAACACCTACTCAGACATATTGGCCACAGAACGGCCCCGCAGTTTTTGACGGCTGCCGATTTACAGAGGTACGTAGACAAACGATCAAAAGACAAATATCGAAATAAACCAATTGAGTCCGAAACGATAGACAAGGAACTCACGACTTTTAGGCTCATTTGGAATTGGGCAGTTAACTGCGGTTACCTTGTTGGTAACTTCCCTAAAAAAGGAGTGGAGCTACCCAAAAGGAAAGTGAAACCAAGGTTCATGACAAAAAGCGAAATCGAAACCAAAATTGCTCGCGGCGGTCTAACGCCTCAGCAAATCAAGCTTTATTGGGACTCTCTTTTCTTGACATCCGATGAACTCACTTCAATGCTGGATTCTGCAAAGGAGTATTCAACAAGGAACTTTGTCGTACCGATGCTTTATTTTGTCGCTCACACTGGTGCAAGAAGGTCTGAGATGCTTAGGTCTCGGATTGACGACTTCAACTTGGACAATCGAATCGTTGCGATCAGGGAAAAGAAAAAGGACCATCGCAAGAAGATTACTCTCCGACACGTTCCACTGTCCCTTGAACTTTGTGAGGTAATGAAAAATTGGTTTGACAATCACCCCGGAGGCCAATACACGATATGCCAAGATCCATCAGAAATACCGCTAGGGCTAGACGACGACCAATTAGGGATGTCGCAAGACAAAGCTCACTACCATTTCGCCAAAACGCTCCGTCTCGCCAATTGGGACTGCGTTCGCGGGTTCCATGTTCTCAGGCATAGTTTCGCGTCGATTGCAGCCTCAAAAGGCGTAGACCAGCGTGTGATTGACGATTGGATGGGAAATCAGACTGAAGCAATTCGAAAACGCTACCGTCATCTGTTTCCAAAACAGCAAGAGTCCGCCATAGATTCAGTGTTTGGCGGGACGGGGCAATAGACCGTGGTTTTGGTAACGCTCGACCTCTTCCGCCGAGACTTCCCATTCGCAGGAATCGCCGAAACCACTTTCACGCTTGGACGCACTGATCCGTCCAAGCCTACACCACTCTCGAACCGTGTAACTGCTTTTCCCAACAAGCTCAGCAACTTCCAAGGTGGAAAAGAACTTTTTTTCCATGCCAGAAATAGGCTGTTCAATTGAAGCTATTCGAGCAGACAGTGCCTGAAATTGTTCAAGCAACTTCTCTTGATTCTCAAGGAGCATCGAATTCTGAGAATCAACTTTCTCTAGTTGAGCAAATAGAAAATCAGTTGATGTGGAAGCGGTTCGTGTTGAAGAATGCGTTTGCATAATAATTCTCCGGCTTTGATGACTTTGAATGCCATCAGGTGTCAATTGGAGAACCTTCTGTCACGAGAGTCTGGTGCGATCAAAGGAGATGGGACCAGATATAGTTGGACAGCCGTTCGGATAAAAAAGACCAGTTGTTTGTATGCCACATTATACCAATGCAACTTCAACACGAACAAGTTGGTTTTGGACACAAAGTTGAAGAAGTTCTTTTTGGATCAGACAGAACCTGCTGCAACAACAAGCCTGATTGCAACGAACTAGGAATCAATGTGGCTACTGCCTTCGGAACTGCAATTATCAATTGATGGAACTGACCACTCAACTGGATGTGATAAAAGACGCGGTGGCAACAACCTTTGCTTGAGCATTCATGCAGTTTTTTTTCGTGCTGGACTAG
>CAYTPS010000585.1:0-2204 GCA_964439245.1 uncultured Pirellulaceae bacterium
TTCGCCGCGACCGCCCTAGCCCGGATATTTCATCAGCCGGAGTGCGTTAGAGAGCGTCCCGCTTGTTGTGGTTCTTTGCTAGCAAGATAACGGCTTCCTTTCGGAGTCAAATCGTACTACGAGCACGAGGTGAAATAACAAACCTCAAAGAAGCCACGTTAAGGATACCACATGTACGTCGACTTAAAAAAACGACTTTCGAGAAGACCCTCTTGAGCCCGGCTCGCCAGTGTTATTGGAGCTTCAAGAACGCTTGGCGGATGATGATCATGTTCAGGCGGTCGAACAATTCATCAGTCAAGCCGATCATCAGTCGCTCTACGATGCCTACGTTGGCAGCGGCTCGAAACCTTATCGACCTGAGCGACTTTTAGCGATGGTGGTGTTGTTGATTCTGCAAGGCATACGTTCACCAGCTAAGTGGGCCGTTCAGATTAAAAACGATGATCGCTGTAGATTGGTTGGGCGTGGTAACCAACCGAGCCGAACGACACTGTATAGGTTTCGCGATCGTGCCAGCAAATTCATCCATGAATTTCATACTCAGATGACTCGCGGGGCCATCGAGCAAAAACTGATCAACCCGACGACGGGCTGTCTCGACGGAACATTCGTTGCCGCTTCGGCCTCGCGACACAAGATGTTTACACTAAAGCAGATTTCCCGTCGGCGGTCGTTAATCAAACGGTGCATCGTCATGCTTGATGATGCAAACCAAACGGCTGCCGCAAAGCCACTAAAGACGATTCCTGGCTGGGTGGCCAAAACACCAGCCGGACGCCAGCGACAACGAGACCAATTCCACCAAGCCAAAAAGGAAATCCTCGATAAAATCAGGCTTAATCGTAGTTTGCCCCGTAGTCTTGGCTGCAAAGAGGAAGCGATCAAGATTAGCCCTGCTGATGCCGATGCCGTGATCGGCAAAGACAAACTCAAGACTACCAGACCTTTGTACAACGTTCAAAACATGTGTGACTCCGGTAGCGACGTGATTCTGTCTTGGGGAGTGTTCCGCAAAAAGAACGATTCGGGAACGCTGATTCCAATGATCCACGAGACCCGGTCGGTCACGGGTATCCACCTTAAAAAAGTCCATTCTGACAGTGGCTATTGCTCGTTGTTGGAGGTGAAAGACTGTGCTGATCTGGAGGTAGAACTGTTTGCACCGGTACCCCAACCCAAAGGCAAAAAGTCCAGTCGAAAAACGGATAGCGGAAAAGCCCAGATTTCAGCTGACGAGTTTACATGGAAAGCGTCCACCGGGTCACTGAGTTGTCCAGCAGGCCATCCGATGCGTCAAGTCAGTCGCAGCAAAGACCCTCGGGACGGCGGTCGACACGTGATCGAGCTTCGATTCGAGCAAAATCCAGAACGATGCTGTGGCTGCGAGCTTGCAACACGATGCCTGGCGTCGGGTTCCAAACGCCGAACGGTTCGCCGTCTTGAAGACCAGGCCATTATGGATGCACAAAACCGAAAGATGCAAACTCAAGAAGGTATTACCAGCAAACGAATACGCAAGATGCGCGTCGAACGTCGTTACGGCGACAGCAAAAAACACCGCGGCGGCACACAGCTTCACGGCCGAGGATTATCCCGTGCAGACGCCGAGACCGGCCTAATGGTCGTGGCACAGAATTGCCTCTCACTATTTTTAATCGAAAAACGACGAAAACAATACAATCCGTAAGCGGGACGCTCTCTTTGGCGTCCGGTTCTAACTTTACCGACTAAACCGTGAGCTAACGCTCAACGGCTGATTTACAGTCTGTTTTCTGTTGGATTGTTCAAACTCATTGGCTGTAAACGGGTTAAATCAAGAATCAGCGATCGAATGAAATATCCGGGCTAGGCGCAACCGGAGTTTGCAAGTTACATCGCCACATGTAAAACGAAAAAAGCCACGATCAATTCGCGGCTTCTACTCTGTGTTAGTCGATTTGGATTACATTGCTGCTTTGTCCCAAACTTTCCACCATGGCTTCTTTTGCGTTTTCTTTTTTACGGTAAACCCCCAAGGCTTACCGTTGGTGCCAATGCAGTTTTCCATTTGGGCGTAAGCAAAAACAGCGCGAGCAATTTTCGCGTCAGTCATATTTGCTTTGCGAAGATCTGCCTTGGTGAAATCTGCCTCTGTGAGATCTGAACTGAACATGTTTGCTTCGACCAACGTTGCCTTTTTGAAATTGCTTCGAAGTTCACAA
>CAYTPS010000586.1:0-2204 GCA_964439245.1 uncultured Pirellulaceae bacterium
CTCCTGCTCCGGCAATAATGGAGTTTTCAAGAACTCCCGTCGCCTCGGCGGCATCAAGTTCAACATTGAACTGAAGAATGAACGAATCACCAACCGCGAGGAGCGAAGGGACAATTGCGTTAACCATTTGAGTCGTTGTGTCGCCATCCCAGTTTGTTCCGTCCAAGACAATGTTGCTAGACACGTCCCCGGGAGGTGCAATCAATGTCAAACCATATGCATCAACATATGCCGTCCCAAACTGCGTCGCTAAATCTTCGGCCAGAGTCAGGTTGGCCAGATCAACGGTTCCCAGGTTCTCGATCATGACTTGATAAGTCGCTTCGAAATTTCCGTTGGCCAGTAGGGTTGGAGTGCCGACGACTTCCTTGGCGACAGAAATATCCGCAATGACAATCGGAGTTGGGTCATTGCCAAACACTCCGTCGGTTGTGTCTGCGCTGCTATTTTCGCCGCTGGTGTCTGTGGCATTGTGAGAATCATCAGTGGCGACCAAAGACGGATCGCCGACGGCACTTCCTGATGCAACGCCCTGGTTTTGTAGTGACTGCGACACGCTGTCGACGCCGTCGGGGTCAATCGTTACCGTGAAAATGACATCGAATGAATCGCCAATGTTGAGCTGTCCCGAGGAATTGATCAGGCTTAAGCTGGTATCCGACAGCCACGCAGTATTAGCAGTCGGCGCAGTACCCGTTCCGCTGAAACCTTGGACTGCAAGTCCGGTCACAGAAACAAACGCGTTGCCCAATTCGGCCGTGATGTTGTCGGACAAAGTCAGGTTGTTTAGGTCAACAGTTCCCGTGTTTTCAAATGAGAACCGGAAACCCACATCCCAGTTGTCGCCGTTGGCCACTGCGTCACGAGCTTGTTTTGAAAGCCCGATTGCCGCAATGTTGATTGGAGTTGGATCGTCGAATCCACCTGTGTCGCCGTCTTCACCCGGATTGTTTTCATTCGGATTGCTTCCGCTATCGCTGTTGTCGGCTGCCGTGATCTGATTGCCACTGCTATCGTTGACTGGATTGCCGACCGAATCGACCGCGCTTCCTCCGCCGGTTACTTGATTTACCAAGGCTCCAGGTGCTCCGGCCGTATCTGGATCAACCTCAGCAACAAACTCAACGGTGAACGAATCGCCGACAGCAAGCAAGTTCGACGTGACCAATTGGTTGATCATCTCCGGCGAGCCGTTGCCATCCCAATTGCTGTCAAGTGATATGTTGCTGCTGGTACTTGGCGCGCTGGCCATGGAGAGGCTTCCTGCAGAAGCCAGAGCGGTGCCGAAGTGAGTGGATAGGTTTTCGATCAAGGTGAGGTTAGCGAGATCAACCGTTCCGCGATTCTCAACCACCACCTCGAATGTCACGCTGTAGTTGCCATTGGACAACAATGTGGGAGTTCCCACGACTTGTTTTGCAATTCCGATGTCCGCGATGATGATTGGCGTCGGGTCGTTGGCAAAAACGCCGTCGGTTGTGTCCACACTGCCGTTTTCACCAAGCGTATCGGTGCCGTTGTCCGAAATGTCCGTTGCTTGAATACCAAGTGAGTTCCCGTTTTCGTCCAGTGCATTGCCGGTCGAAGTCGCTTGGTTGGTAAAGCTGTCGTTGGAGGTGCCAGAGTTGTCAGGATCAATCGTGATCGTAAAGACGACTTCAAAGCGGTCGCCAATTTCCGCCGTCCCGCCAGTGACCAGCGACTGTGTCATGTCGGTCAGCCAGGCCGCGTTGATCGAAGGCGCAGTTCCGGTACCGCTAAAGTTCTGAACCGCAAGTCCGGTTGCGCCAACGAATTGATTGCCAAACTGGGCTGCAACGTTATCTAGGATCTGCAAGTTGTCGAGTGCAGTGTTTCCGGTGTTCTCCCAGATCAACGTAAACGTCACGTCCCAGTTTTCCCCGTTGGGAACCGCATCACTAGCGGCTTTGGCCAACCCAATATTGGGAATGTTGAGCGGTGTCGGATCGTCGGTTGCTCCAGTATCACCGGGTTGACCGACGTTGTTGGTCGAAGCGTCCATGCCGCTGTCGCTGTCGTCGGTTGCAATGATGTCGTTTCCACCGGCATCCTGAAACGGGATGCCATTTGAATCAACAGCTGTTCCCCCAGCAGTGGCACGGTTTTCCAGGACCCCTGAGGCGGATGCCGCGTTTACTTCGACGTCAAACTCAATCGTGAATGAATCGCCGATAGCCAGTAGG
>CAYTPS010000587.1:0-681 GCA_964439245.1 uncultured Pirellulaceae bacterium
GGACTGCTGGTTGGCTTGTTGGTGGCGGCGATCTGCAATTTCCTGCCCTACCTTAATTTCTCTCGAAGATTGATTGGTTTAACGGTCAAGGAGCAGTTGGCGGTGAATTACTGGCCATTCTTGATTGCTGTATTTGCCGCCGCAATTGTTGTTGCTGGAGTGATGCCACTAGAGCTTGGCCCATTGCAGTCAGTCATTCTTAAAACACTCGTGTTCTTTCCCGCCGTTGGGATCTGCTACCTGCTACTAAAGCCGTACCCGCTTCAGGACTTTTTTGCTTTGTATTCGCGGTCCAAGTTAACCGACCTTGGATAATGCGAATTCTGGTTTGCCGGACCTAAATGCCGTGACGAAATTTTTGTTGATAACTGTTTTGAGGTGAGAAGTGATTGGTAAGTACAAAAGTCTCAAAAATTATTTCCGTCGTCAGAAACTGAAGCTCGACGACATTCATGCTGGAATATTGCTGAACAATATTCTGTCCCAAGGTAAACACTTTCCAACGTCTGGCTCCTCGCTCAACTTGCACTCCGTTGCGGTCGCCGTCAATGACCTCATTGTCAATCGTCGCAACAGTGTTATCGAATTTGGCGCTGGGCTCTCGACGCTTTGTTTTGCACGTACGGTGCGAGAACTGAGTCTACCCACCGCAATCGTTTCAGTGGATGACAATAAAGGTTG
>CAYTPS010000587.1:691-2198 GCA_964439245.1 uncultured Pirellulaceae bacterium
AAGGTTGGACTGAACTCATGAAGGAGCGGCTTGCAGATGAGGGGTTAGAGGACAGAGTGACCTTTGTCTACGCACCGTTGACTGAATGCAAACACGCCAAAAATGGATTGAAATGGTACGACGAAGATGCGATAAACGCTCAAACAAGCTCGGTCTCGCATTTTGACATGGTCTTAGTTGATGGTCCGATGGCGTTCAGGAAATCAATTTCTCTCTCTCGCTATCCAGCAGTTCCCTATTTGTTACCAAGACTTGCGGATCAGTACGCAGTATTTCTCGATGACAGTAATCGCAGTGGCGAAAAACAAATTGCTCAATGGTGGAAAGCTGAATTGGACGCCAAAGAAACCGCAGTGAACTCGAACTTCGTAATGCTGAGCAAAGGCGACTCTTTCAATCCTGTTATCTAGTTTCAAAATGCGTTTTGTTTTCTGTCCGCTGCAACATTCAATGCCTGACATGTTTGATCAGAGTAGAAATGCGTCCGTGACTAGTTCACATGCCAATCGTTTCAAAGGATTTGCGTGAAAAAAAGGATTCTCTACTTTCACCATTCGATAGGTCTTGGTGGAGCTCCAAGGAGCTTGTCGTTTTTGATCGCTGGTCTGGATCGGAGCGAATTCGAACCGATCGTTGTCATGCCGAAACGATCAGGTAATGATGCCGCGAAAAAGTTTTTCACCGATGCCAATGCTGAAGTTATCGAAGAAACTGACGTTCGACCGTTTCACGGTTCAACGGTCTCTTCATCAAGTTCGATTCGGGACAGGGCTTACGCAATATTGTCACTTCGCGGAATGATTCGGTGCGCGAGGGAACTGATTGACAGAACTAAGCCAGACATTGTGCACTTAAACTCAACGTGTCTCGTCGGCGCCGCGATCGGTTCTCACAAAGCAAATCCTAGAATCCCAGTCGTTGCTCATGTCAGAGAACCGTTACTTTCCAATTGGTGGGGGCGATGGCTGGCAAAGATGAATCGAGAGCATGTAGATTGGTTTATCGGCATAGATCAGTTCGGTTTGGACTCAGTCGACTTGTCGGAGCCTCGAGGGCAAGTCATCTTTAATTTCGTAGATCGATCCAAATTCAAACCAAGTCCGCTGGCCGAAAGGCAGGCGACTCGAAAAAAATATGGCTGGACGGACCAGCAAACTGTTTTTCTTTCGATTTCACGGGTTGCTCCATTCAATGGCGCTCTGGAGTTGGCTGAGTTCGTTAATCGAGCAAATTCCCAATTGGATGATCGCGCAGTTTTCGCTTTTGCAGGCTTTCCCAAGCAACTTTCCAGCTACGCAGAGAAGGCACTTCAGGTGATCGAGTCGTCCTCGAGAATGAATGCGATTCCCTTTACCGAGCAGGTGGTCGAATTAATTAATGCTGCGGATGTCATCGTTGCCCCGTTCATCACACCGCACAGTGCTCGTAGTGTTTTCGAAGGGGCGGCTATTGGCAAACCAGCGTTTGTCTCAGACTTGCCCAATTTGAAGGAATTACTAATCGAAGG
>CAYTPS010000588.1:0-2188 GCA_964439245.1 uncultured Pirellulaceae bacterium
ACCTGCCACGATCACATGCGTGATTTGTTTCATGAGCTTGGCGCCGATGTAAGAATCCTACCAGATCATCGAGACGTATTCGAAAATCAGGCGCGTCCAATTCGTTTCGGTGAGGAGTCATTTGCCGCGACCAGATCACGCAGCGTAGAACCAGATCGCGAGTACGAAAAAATTGTCTTTGACTCCAATGAGCGTGAGAACTCGGCCAGGATTTTCGAAAGTCAAGTTGAGACGTTTGACGCGATTCCTGTTGAGTACGTCCGGCATCGGGCTCCGTCAGGAATTTCACTGGACGCCGATCGCTATGATGCGGATCTAGAATACGAACTCTCAGCGGTGGTCGATGATCAAAAAGAACGTGTCGAGCGTGACCAACAGCGACTGCGCAGCAACATGATCTATGTTTCACCGAATCAGCCGCAACCGATCGACCTGTCGGATGACCATTCGATCTGGCGAGAGGGCAATTACCCAGCTCCGGTACGTTCGCGCGGATGAGTCCAGCAAACCAACGCCAAGACTTACTGCGACAGTGGCAGCATCTGCATCAAGAAGTCGTTTCGTGCGAAAAGTGCCAGCGTCTGAGGAGACATTGCCGCAAAGTGGCGATCGAGAAAAGAGCCGCCTATCGCGATCAGGAATATTGGGGAAAGCCTGTGCCCAACTTTGGAGCACCGGCCAAGATTTTGGTGGTTGGTTTGGCTCCGGGTGCTCACGGCGCCAACCGTACCGGGCGCATGTTTACCGGTGACCGCAGTGGTGATTGGTTGTATCGTGCCATGTTCAATAACGGATTGGCCAACCAACCAGAGTCGACCGGCCGCGGTGACGGGCTCAAGCTGAGCGGTTGCGTTGTGACCAACGTCTGTAGCTGTGCTCCACCGGACAACAAACCGGCAACCGAAGAGATCGCAAACTGTCAGCCCTTTTTCAAACGCACGATCGAGTTGTGTCAGCCAAAGGTGTTTGTAGCACTCGGTGGATTGGCTTGGCGAGCCGTCGTGCGGTATGCGGTTGAACACGACCAACTGCTTCACCCCTCGCCGCGTCCAAAGTTTGGGCACGGTGCATGGGCACAGCTAACGGAGAACCGCTGGTTGTTGGGATGTTATCACCCCAGTCAACAGAACACGTTCACAGGTCGTCTGACCGAGCCAATGATTGACGCCGTTTTCAAAGAAGCACGCCGTCTAGCTGGCCTGCCGCGGAAACACAAGTGACAGGGCCACGAGTCCTAGCCAACTTTTCAGCTTCGAGTTTGCACTTACGTTCAGACACTACGGTTTATCTGGCGCCCGTACTGCATTTTTGTTGACAGGCGATTCTCTTGCAGCAACACTATATTTTGTCCGTGATTCCGACACGAATTCAAACTTGCCGAAACTAACAAGGGGACTGAAGTTGTGAAAATTTGCACGCTAATTTTTCTTCCGATTGTGCTTCTGCTGAACACGCATTGCGTTCACGCCCAATTTACTGCGACTTCCGTATTTGCTTCTGGGAATGCATCTGTAAGCGGCGGTGGCTTCCCCAGTGACTCTGATAGTTTTTCCACCAACAACTTCACTGGTACAAACGGGGTGTCAGTGTCCGCTTTTTCTGGCCTACTCCTAAATAGCGGAAGTAGTTCCGTGTCTGCAGCGACAACACAGTTTGGTGACTTTACTTTTGGTGGCTTTCAAATTCAAACTAGCGTATCGGCTGAGGGCTTCGAGACCTTTTCGCCATCTGCTGGCGTTCAAACTCGAATTGTATTTCAACTCGATACCGCCTATGACGTCGCATATGTCAGCAATCTCTCTGTGACCGGACCTGGAGCATCGGTCGAGACCTCATTCGAGCAGTTAGGAGCAGGTGGCAATACAGCGTTGACTTCGGACTCACTGTTTGGCGATAGTCTGTTTGGTTCTGATTTCAGAGACACTTCATTCACAGGGCGCATCGGCGCCGGCATCTATTCATTTGGTAGCGATGGTAACGCCTCATCAGACCTATTTAGCTCAGGAGATTCATTTCAATCGATTACCTTAACTCCAGTTCCTGAGCCGTCAGCATTGTTATTTCTAACCACAACGTGTCTCGCCACCATGGTTAGACGCTCCCGCAAAGAAATGCCCCTCGGAGCTTGAATCCCGCGATCGGGATAGGGGGAAGTTTCGCAACTTCCCTCCTCCCACACCACCGGGCA
>CAYTPS010000589.1:0-2187 GCA_964439245.1 uncultured Pirellulaceae bacterium
TCTGAGCGATCAACGGTTCTTTCTTTTTACTGATCGCTTTAATACAGGTGTACGCTGCGGCGAGCCGAATGTTTCCGACGCGGTTGAGAATCTGCATCACCTGTTCTTGATAGACCATGACGCCGTGGGTCTCCTCAAGAATCTCCTTCATCGCCTCGGTCTTATACTCTGGTTCCTTACGACCGTGCTTGACCTCGATGTAGTCCTGAACCATACCGCCTTCTAGCGGACCCGGTCGGTATAACGCATTGGTGGCGATGACGTCGCGGAAATGATCGGGCTTCATCTTCTGCAACAGGTCGCGAATCCCACCACTCTCCAATTGAAACACACCTTTGGTTTCACCACGCTGCAACAACGCAAAGGTTTCCTTGTCGTCCAAAGGAAACTTCAATGGATCAATGTTCTTGCCAGTGGTCTGCTTGACCAGTTTCAGTGCGTTACTGAGAACCGTCAGCGTTTTTAGACCCAAAAAGTCCATCTTCAGCAGTCCGGCTGCTTCCACGTCATTCATCGACCACTGGGTGATGACATCGTCTTTTCCGGCAACACGTCCGAGAGGAACGTAATTCGTCAACGGACCGTCGCTGATCACGACGGCCGCCGCATGTGTACCGATGTTTCGCGCAAGGCCCTCGAGTTTCAGTGCGAAGTTGAGCATTTCGGCAACTTCGGGGTCGCCATCATAGGCCGCTTTGAGGTCGTCCGATGTATCGATGGCCTCCTGCAGCGTGATGCCCAATTGATCGGGAACCATCCCCGTGACTTGGTTCACCCGCGCAAGGGGAATACCAAGGGCTCGGCCGACATCCTTGATCGCCGCACGCGCTTTCATCGTGCCGAACGTTCCAATTTGCGCAACGCTGTCTTCGCCATACTTTTCTTTAACGTACTTGATAACCTCGCCACGACGCTCCTTGCAGAAGTCGATATCGATATCAGGTGCTTCCAGACGATTCTCGTCAAGAAAACGTTCGAACAGCAAACTGTACTTTAGTGGACAAGCGTGACTCAGATACAACGCATAACAAACGATCGCACCTACACCAGAACCACGAACGGTCGAGGGGATATCCATCGCTCGGGCCTTGTGAACAAAGTCCCAGCAGATCAAAAAGTAGTCGGCGAAACCCAGCTTATTGATCACGCCCAATTCGCGGTCCAGACGGGCCTGAACTTCCTCGGACAGAACTCCATCCTTGCAGCGATCTGGATTGTCGCTGTACCGGTCCTTCAGGCCGTCTTCGCACAATTGTCTCAGACGCGCTTCGGGCGATTCGTCTTCGGGCTCTAATTGAAAAATTGGGAAGAACCGTTTCCCTAACTCCAATTCGATATCAACGGTGTCGGCGATTTCTTGACTGCGGGCAACAGCGTGTTCCAGCCCTTGGAAATTGCGATACATCTCTTCAGGGGGCCGCAGATAGAACTCGCTGCCCTCCATTTTCATACGCGATTGATCGGTACGAAACTTTCCCATGTTGATGCATAACATCACATCTTGAGCTTCGGCGTCTTCTCGATCAACGTAGTGGCAATCGCTGGTCGCCACCAAAGGGAGACCAACGCTGTTGGCGACTTCGACGGCTCCCTGTAATTGTGTGCGTTGGATATCGACACCGTTGTTCATGATTTCGATAAAGTACCGCTCACCAAAAAGATTGTGGAACCAGCCGGCGATATCTTTGGCCTCTTTGAGATAGTCTTCGGCGCCATTGCCGTTGCCGCGCACGATCGCGCGGGAAAATTCGCTAGAGACGCAGCCGCTCAGGCAGATGATTCCCTCGTGGTGAGCCTCCAGCAACTCTTTGTCGATACGTGGCTTGAAGTAGAAACCCTCCAGCGCCGCGTGGGAGGCCATTTTGATCAGATTTTTGAAGCCAGTTGCGTTTTGGCACAAAAGGGTTAGGTGATAGCTGGATTCACGTTTGCCGGATCCCGATTCACCACCTCTGCTGCGTCGGCTGCCGGGAGCGATGTACGCCTCGTAACCAATGATTGGGTTAATGTCTTTGGCTTTGCAGGCATTGTAAAACTGCAGCGCTCCGTGCAAGTTCCCGTGGTCGGTCAACGCCAACGCATTCATCCCATGATCAGCAGTGCGCTGAACCAATTTTGGAATTGAACTGGCCCCATCCAGCAAGCTGTAGTGGCTGTGGCAGTGGAGGTGAACAAACGGGCGTTCTG
>CAYTPS010000590.1:0-2146 GCA_964439245.1 uncultured Pirellulaceae bacterium
TGGTTACACTTATACGCTAGAGGAAGTTGGCCGCATCTTTAAAGTGACGCGTGAGCGTGTTCGCCAGATCGAGGCCAAAGCGGTTCGCAAGTTGCAGAATCCGGTTCGCAGCCAAACATTAGAGGGCTTTGTTCCAGAATTCCCCTTGCATGATTCGCGCGTTCAAGAGAACGAAGCCGACGATGCCACGGCGCTGACCAACACAACAGAGAGTCAGGCAGCAGAATTCTCTCCCGCCACCAACGCGAGTTCTTTTGAGGATTCATTCCCCCTAGCTGCACCCATGGATGAGACTCAATCCTTGTTCAATTTTGACAATCGAGAGATGGATCACCTATTCACAGGAACATCGCTAAACTGATAGTTTGAGGTTACTCGCCATCCGAACTTCAATTCTCAACAGCCGAGGCCCAATGCCTCGGCTGTTTTTTTTGAACCAACAACCGATCCAGCGACTTTCCGATCCGATGCGGGAGCGTGCGCCAATCCTACATATCTTCCAAAATCCGTAGCAAAACTAATGGGGCAAAAGCTCCTGCCACACAGAAATACAACCAGCTTTCTGAGCACATGCATGGTAAAATCTCAGGTGACGGTGAGACGCGCGACAAAGTAATTGTGTAAGCAATTACCCTCTGCAAAAAACACAAATGCGTCGGTGGCTGTTCGGCGTAGCCGGAAACAAACCGACGGATGCGTAGAAGCAGACCGGTTATCGCAGAATCACTGTGCCATAAAATTTTCTCGGCACCCAATGAGAATCAACAATGCTCAAGAAAACCCGTTTGCTTAATCGCCGGTCACGACAGCGCGGCACACTCACCTTCCAACGTTTTGAAAATCGATTGATGCTGTCGGGGACGCCCAATACAGCAGATCCAAATGATGAAATCTGCGAAACAGATTTGACATTGCTTGATGGCCAGACGCTGCCGGGGACCATTAGTCCAATCACGGACGTGGATCTGTATGCGATTGAGATCCCTTCGTCTCGAGTTGGACGGGAGATCACGTTCAACGTCAATGAAACCGACGGATCGTTTGATACTTATTTGCGGTTGTTCGACGACACAGGGAATGAGTTGGACGATGATGAGGACGGTGGCCCGGGCAATAACTCCCAGATTGATTTCACCTTCAGCACAGCGGGCACCTACTACCTTGGCGTTTCGACCAGCGGAAATCAGAATTACGATCCCAACGATGGATCGGGACTAAGCACGGACGGCTTCAGTTCGACCGGCACCTACGAGGTAACATTTCAGGATACCAACGACCAGATCAGCGAAGCCAGTAACGGTCTGCTTGACGGTGTATCCAGTGGCACTATCGACCTGCCTTCTGATGTGGATGTGTTTCAGTTTGATGCCGTGGAAGATCAGACGTTTCGATTTGACCTAACCAGCAATGACGGTCTGGACACGTACATTCGCATCTTCGACGATGGCGGCACGCTGCTGGATTCTGACGATGACGGCGGCACTGGGACAAATTCGTCATTGACGTTTACGTTCCCGGATTCTGACGATTTCTATGTTGTGGTCTCCAGTTTTCAGAACCGTAATTACGACGTTGAAGATGGCACCGGAGATTTGACCACCGCCACCGATACCGGTTCTTACAGCATCACGGCGACCGAGGTGTCGACCGACCCCGACGATCGGATTTCCAACGCGATTGATCTGGGAAGCTTGTTTGATGATGGCTCGGTCGAAGGCGCAGATTCGGCCCGGTTTGACGGGGAGATCAGTAATAAGTTTGACGTGGACCTGTACAAGTTCGAAGTCGGACGCGATGGCTCGTTTGTCGAAATTGATGTCGATCTGCCGGTGTCTGTGTTCAGCCTAAGTCCGACCTTGAGGCTGTTTGATGACAGCGGCACTTTGATTGAGCAAAACTTTCAAACCAGTGCACCGGGCGAGGGAGGCTTGTTGACTGAGGATGCCTTTATCGACCGCACACTCGCGGCGGGCGTCTATTATGCGGGAGTCTCTTTTGGGAATAACAAGACTTACAACATCACCACCGGGCTGGGTGATAGCGACGACGGCAGCATTTTTGCGATCCGTTCCACTGGTTCTTACTCCATCGAAATTCAGGACCGCCTGCACGTTGATACGACCGACGATGGCTTGGCCGGAGGCAC
>CAYTPS010000591.1:0-2134 GCA_964439245.1 uncultured Pirellulaceae bacterium
CCTGTTGGGCCTGCGTCGTTCATCATATTCACGAAGAAGTTCAGCGTGTCGGACCACTCGCGTGTGTCGAACTGTGCGTTCCAGTCTTCGTCAAACCAGCGTGCGCCGAAAGAGTTCGACATCGCTGTGATAAAGGCACCGCCCTCACCCCAACCGGCTTTACCGCGAAGGCAGATGCCGTTGATCTCATTGTCACGATCAGTCATCGCACGCGCTGCTTTTGCAACGAATGACCAGCTTGGTGCTTCTGGCATTTCCATGCCAGCGGCTTCCATCAGGTCTTTGCGATACATGATCATGGAGCTCTCGCCGTAGAACGGTGCCGCAAACATGGTGCCGTCGTAGGACAGGCCACCTTTCATCGCAGGCAAAATGTCGTCAGCGTTGTATTCTGCGGACAGATCGTTCAGTGGAACGAGCCAACCGTTTTTACCCCAGATCGGTGTTTCGTACATACCGATTGTCATAATGTCGAACGCGCCACCCTTGGTGGTGATGTCCGTTGTCACGCGCTGGCGCAGTACGTTTTCTTCCAGCGTGACCCACTCAACTGTGTGGCCAGTTTTCGCAGTGAAGTCGTCTGTCAGACCTTGCATGCGGATCATGTCGCCGTTGTTCACGGTCGCGATTGTCAAAACATCGGCATATGCGCCGGTTGCTGCAATCAACGACACGGCAGTCGCTGCGCTAAGCAGATTCTTAAGGTACATCCGAGCCTCCCTGTGTTTGGATGTTGTATCGATAAAACTAATCGACAGTTGAAATACGAGTCAATCAATTCTTTACGCGCGGCAAGTTTTATTTTTGCTCATGCAGAATTTCGCATAACCAGCCGGCCTTCAAACAACTGACTTACATGGTCTTTTCCCTGAGGCCCGCCTTCGATCTGCTCAAACAGCTTTTCGACGGATAGGCGGGAAATCGCATCGTAGTCCTGCGCAACAGTGGTCAGCGATGGGCAGGTAAAACGCGAAAACGGATGATCATCTTGACCGGCAACGCGAATAACGCTGCCTTTTTCATGGCCCACCCGCAGGCCTTTCTCATAGCACGCAGCCAGAAATCCGATGGCCAACCGGTCGTTGCTACACAAGACTGTGTTGGTTGCGAACTTTTTGTCTTCCAATGCTGCCAGACCGGCAGAGCGACCAATTTCTTCGAAGGCCCAACCTTCGCCACTTGCTTGCACGATACATGGCGTATGCCCCAATGCTTCCATTGCGGCTACATACCCCGAACGGCGTTTGTTTGCGTTGGGGTTGGCCGGGGATTTCATCTCGAAAAAGCAGGGGGGTTCGCCTGTCCGGCACAGATAATCGACAATAAGCTCGGCAAACTGCGGGTTGTCCGAACCGACAAAAGCCAATCCCAAATCCTTTAAGTCACTGTCAAAAAGTACGGTCGGAACATCGTTGCAGAAGGCTTCCACGCCTTGGCGATCCGAAATGCGACCCAACGGTGCCAGCAACACACCTGCTGGCTTCAGCGACCTGAGGCTTTCCAGGATTTCTTGTTCCAACTCAGGATTTCCGTGAGAGCTGTACAAAGTCGGGCGATACCCGGCATCAATGCAGCGTTGTTCCAGATTGCGTGCAATTTCAGCGAAAAACGGGTCAGCCATGTAAGGCACCACAATCCCGACGTTCTTTGTCAGTTTACGGTTTTGGTTCATCGCATAGATGTTGGGACGATATTCAAACCGCTCTAACGCGTCTTCGATTTTGGCACGAGTCGATGGGCGGACACTTTCTGGATCATTGAAATATTTGGAGACTGTTGGTCGGGAAATTCCGCTAACAGACGCGAACTCTTCCATATTTTTGATCTTCATGCTTGGTACCAACGACATTTACGTGACAACACTTATTTGACATTGGAACTTTACAACAACTTTCGAGACCTGTCGCGCGTAAATAATTGTGCGGGCAAATTGACGTTTCAGATGCCCGCTCATACGGATGCAAAACCAAAAAAGCCCCCGAAATTTCGAGGGCTTTTCGTAATTTCTGTTGTGAAAACGCTTAGCGGCGGATGCCGAGGCGTTTGATCAGATCTTGGTAGCGCGCTTCGTCTTTTGCTTTGGTGTAGTCCAAAAGTTTACGACGCAGCGCAACCATTTTGAGCAATCCACGAC
>CAYTPS010000592.1:0-1724 GCA_964439245.1 uncultured Pirellulaceae bacterium
TTTCGATTCATAAAGACCTCCCGAGGAGTCCATTGCGGTCCTCGTGACCGCTCAACCCTCTAACTAAACGTTAGTTTGTCATATTAGCGCGGGTCAAGTGAATTTTTTACAAAAAATCTCGCTCCTAGTTCCCCGTCGAAAGAAAAAACGATGGACTACTGCGTCTTGTCGGATGGAAGATTACTCTTCCACCACGTCTGCCGGTGATGGTTGAGGCGTCATACTCGTGCGACCAAAATCGACACGGCTGCCTTTGGTGATTTCCTGAATCGTTTGCGAGATCTCTGAGTTAATTTTGGGAGCGACCTGAATATTGCAGGGAAGCGTCACTGTAAATGTGCTGCCTTTGCCCACTACACTGGACAGTTCGATTTCGCCACCGAGCAAAATGCAAAGTTCTTTCACGATCGACAATCCCAGTCCGGTTCCCGACACCTCGCGCGTCAAACTGTCACTGCCAAGTGCAGAAGGACCTTGCCGGAATTTTTCAAAGATGATTTCCTGATCTGATTCGGCGATGCCCACACCGGTATCTTCGACTTCCAATTCGATCAAATCACCTTCGTCATCAACGATTCGATTGGCCCGCACAATGATTCGTCCGCCTTCTGGAGTAAATTTGATGGCGTTGGAAATCAGGTTCGTCAGGATCTGCCGAAATTTGATTTTGTCTTGAAACAGCGTCGTTAGTTGCGGGTCTTCGTGATAGATCAACGCAATGCTTTTTTGGTCTGCCAGTGATCGGACCATGTCATATAACCGTCGGACCATCAGGCCAATTTCGAACTCGCTGGGCCGGACTTCCATTTTTCCGGCTTCCAATTTTGCAAGGTCTAGAATGTCATTGATCAGTTCCAGCAGCAGTCGTCCTGAGTCGCGGATGTTCTTCGCAAACCGAACCTGTTTAGACTCCAGCCCTTTGGCATTTTCGAGGATCTCTGAAAAACCGATGATGCTGTTAAGCGGCGTGCGCAGCTCATGACTCATGTTGGCCAGAAACTCACTTTTTACTTGGTTGGTTTCGTACAGCTTCAAATTTAACTGTGCCTGTTCGTCAACCTTTGCATCCAGATCGTCGTTGACGCCGCGTAATTCGTTCTGCGTATCCAGCAGGTGGCGAACCATGCGGTTGAACGATTTCGAAAGACTTTCGAACTCATCGCCAGTAAACAGTTCCGCCCGCACATCCATTTGGCCGCGACTAATTTCATCCGAAACATCCTGAAGGTGCTTAAGCGGCTTCATCACGACGTACCGGACAATCAACCAACATGCCACCACTGAAAAAACGGCCGTGACGATCGCAACGGAAATCAAAATGGCTCGATTGTTGTTGATCGCCTTTTTGGCAGGCTTGTAGTCAAGCTTGATTCGCAGAAATGTCGGCGGAATTTGCTCCCGCCGCTCAAACATTAATTGCTCGATCTCTTCAAGAGTGTCAGCCTCGGCCATCTGTTCTAGTCGCTGTGTATCTGCTCCTGTTGCGTCATGACAAAGAATACATTTCCCTTTGAACACCACCGGCGCGTAGTACACGTAGTTCTGGTCAAATGTGAAATCATCTTCGACTTCAGATTGGGCCAGCGGATCGTTATCACTTGGGGCGACAGGTTCCTCGGCGGCTTGTTTGGCCGCAGCGGCAGGATCGAGAGCCGCTTCGAGAGCTTTGCGGTTGTAGAAGGATTGTTCTTGCCGGGCGGCATCGGTGATACGCTGCAGCCGCG
>CAYTPS010000592.1:1734-2112 GCA_964439245.1 uncultured Pirellulaceae bacterium
CAATTTCACCGGGGTCGGTTGCAACCAATGGGGACAGTTTATTGCGAGTGCTCGCACCGTCGAGCACGATCGTGTTGGCCTCGTACTTGATGGTTTGGCCTTCTTTGCTGATCACGCCGAAGAGATCTTTGAGTTTCGTGGTGGCGTCGGACGTTTCTCGAAATTCGACACTACGCAGATGGGTCCGCAGAATAAAGTCGCCAACCAATCCCTTGGCTTTGTCGCGTGTGTTCTCGCGGATGGTCTCCTCGGTGACACGGTTGACCCACAGAAACGATCCGCCAATCAACAGCAACAGACACACCCCGAACAAGATCAGGATCTTCCTCTCTAGGGACGATTCGCCTAGGACGCGTTTGATTCCGCGATACGACATGG
>CAYTPS010000593.1:0-2109 GCA_964439245.1 uncultured Pirellulaceae bacterium
TGGTGGGGGAGGACCGGGGATGGGACCGATTGGAGTGAAACGCCATTTGGCTCAGTTCTTGCCGGGCCATGTTTTGGCTGAAGATGGACAAGGAAATGATGGTGGAAATGATGATTCTCAAGGCCACCATGCGGTGTCTGCTGCCGCGCTGGGAAGTGCGTCCATTTTGCCAATCTCGTGGGCCTACATCAACATGATGGGTGGGCGGGGATTGCGCCGTGCGACGGAAGTAGCTATTCTCAACGCGAACTACATCGCCGCGCGCTTAAAAGGTGCGTACGATGTTTTGTATACCGGGCAGAACGACCGCGTTGCACACGAGTGCATTATCGATATTCGACCGATTAAAGAAGCCAGTGGAATTAGTGAGGTCGACATCGCCAAGCGGCTGATGGACTACGGATTTCATGCGCCCACGATGAGCTGGCCGGTGCCGGGAACGATGATGATCGAGCCTACCGAGAGCGAGTCGCGAACAGAGCTGGATCGATTTTGCGACGCGATGCTGCAAATTCGCAAAGAGATTGGTGAGGTGGAGGACGGGCATGTGCCTGTTGAAGATAGCTTGCCACGACGCGCTCCTCATACTCTTGCTGATCTGTTGGATGCTCAATGGGAAAGACCCTATGGACGTCAGGAAGCAGTTTTGCCTGTGGGGAAAAATACTGGTGGCGGCAAGTTCTGGCCTTCTGTCAACCGAATTGACGACGTTTACGGCGACCGAAACTTTGTTTGTTCGTGTCCTCCGATGTCGGAATACGAAGACCAGTAACGCAGTGTTGCCGATTTGAAGTGACCGCCCGGTAAACATCAAAAGGTGAAGTCGTTCGGTAAACAATCGCGTTCAACGAACAAAAAAGTAAGTAGCTCAAGTCCCGGAAAAGAATTTGATCGACATTGTTGATACGGGTGATTTAATTCTAGACCCACCAGCGCGTGGGGACTGGAATATGGCCGCTGATCAAGCATTGTTACTAGCTGCCGAGCGGACCGGTCAGGTGACGCTGCGATTTTATCGCTGGGAGACGCCTACGCTCTCGTTGGGCTATTTTCAAAAGCTTGCCGATCGCCGTGAGCATCAAGGAAGTATCGCCTGCCCAATTGTGAGGCGCGCCTCAGGGGGCGGTGCAATCGTCCACGATCAAGAACTGACTTTCTCGTTGACCTTTCCAAGTAAGAATCGGTGGTCAAAGAAAAACAACGATCTTTATCGAAGCGTGCACGGCTGCATTTTGAGAGCTTTAAAGAACGTCGGCGTTGAAGTGGGCCTCTACGAGAAGCCGTCCGAGGTTGACGATCCTGATGCCATCAAAAGGACGTGGCACTCAGAAACTGTCTCGTCAAATCCATTTCTTTGTTTTCAAAGAAGAACAGACGGCGACATCATCCTGGATGGTCACAAAGTGGGGGGGAGCGCTCAACGGCGCGCAAAGAACGCGATTTTGCAACATACCTCACTTTTGTTGCGAAAGTCGACGGTTGCTAAGGAGTTGCCGGGGATCGAGGATTTGACTGGTGTTACTTTGAATGAGGCGGGCTTGATCGAAGAACTTGTTCGAAGACTCTCGGAAACGCTTTTAGTGGCGTTCAAACCCGCCAAGCGGAGTTTTGAGCAAAAAGAAATGGCCAAGAAAATTGTCGAGGAGACCTTTGGAAATTCCAGCTGGTTGGAGAAAAAATAGCTTGAGAAGATCCCGATTCAAGTTGTGTGGCTTGGGAGGATTTGTAGTTAGAATGCGGGATGTAGGAACCATGGGGTTTGGGTAACGCGATCTGTTTGGATTGTGTAGGGTGAGAGAACGGATTTAACGGCGGAGAAGACGACCCAATTTGGCATTGTCTCTGGCAGTGCGTGTGTTAGCATCTGCGGAATCTCTTGCTTTGGATTAATTCGTTTAATTGTTCTTGATGTCATTTATTTGACTCTTAGGGTGTGCCGATCATAATTGTCGTAAGCAGTAGTTGTCGTGTTCGTTTGCCTCGTGAAAAGTTGAGACCTTTTTCAGCAAGCCAGCAGACATCTCGAGCGTTTGTTAATTGGAGGAAACTTGGGGATGCAGGTTTTTTTAAAGATCATTGGTGGGAAGAACGACGGTCGTGAAATTAAGA
>CAYTPS010000594.1:0-2106 GCA_964439245.1 uncultured Pirellulaceae bacterium
GGATTTAGCTGATCCGCCTCCTGCAGAAGTCGAACCAGATGCATTGCTGGCACAGGCGAAGCCAATTGATCTGACGCCCTTAAAGCTGTTGTTAGAGATGAACTACGCGGACCTTGCCGAACAATGGTATTACGTCGTCGAAACCGAAGAGTTCATTCACCTGCCAACCTGGTTCACGCTCACCAAGCAAGCCTTTGATGCGATGTACCGGCATCTGCCAGAGGCGCAGCGCGGGTCAATCGGAAACCGCTTCCTTGAAGATTTTCGCGACAACAAGCTTGTGAAACGCGTCTACCACCCCGGCGAAACAGATGAGATCGTTGTGGTCGAGAAATCCATGCGCGCTCTCAACACATGGCGTCCATCCGATGTCACGCCAGTAGAAGGCGATGCCAGTATATATGTTGACCATTTGCGATACCTTGCAGGCAATGAACAGGATTTCTCGCACTTAGCGGACATGCAGGCCTTCATGGTGCAAAAACCCGGACAGAAACTGAAATCTGCGGCAATCATGGTGGGCAATCAGGGAACTGGGAAAAGCTATGTTGGTGATGTTTTGCGAGTGCTCTTGGGGGAACATAACTGTTCGGTGATTGAAACCAATGAACTCAAGAGCGAATACAGCGACTTCATGGAAGACAAGACCTTCGTAATGATCGAGGAATTGATGGCACTTGGCCGTCGGGATATTCTCAACAGCCTGAAACCCAAGATCACGCAGTTAATTATTCCGCTGCGCAAGAAATACGCCAACAAGCGCGACATTCCCAATACCGTCAATTTCATAGCGTTTACCAACTATTTTGACGCCTTACCATTGGACTATGATGACCGCCGGTACTTTGTTGTAGGTACAGATGCAGAAAAGCGTGAGGATGCCTATTACGATCAGCTTTGGGGATGGACCGAGAAAAACTATGGCGTCATCCTGAATTGGTTGCTGAAGCACGATTTAAGCAATTTCAACCCCAATGCAAAGCCCCCGACGACCGCAGCCAAAAGGGAAATGACGCAATCTTCACGCCCGGTCGTCGAAGCCGAAATTGCGCGGATGATTTCGGAATATGAGCCGCCATTCGATCTGGATTTGGTTGAAATTAAGCGCGTCTTGCGAGTTTTGGGCGACTATATGCGCGAGGCCAACCTATCGTCCGTCCAAAAGGGGCTGAAAGCCAATGGCGCAAAGAACCTCGGCCAGAAAAAGGCGCTCATTCAAGGACGTGAACAGAAGGTGTCTCTTTGGGTGGTTCGTGAAGTGGCAAAATGGGTGGCCAAGCCCAACGCGGCCATCGCGCGCGCATATCTTAAACGTCAGTCTGGCTCAGATTCCGATGGCGACTGCTCAGATCTGTTCGGTGGAGACTAAGGACTAAGCAGGGCTAAGCCGATTTGACAAACTTTGGGGTCACTCACCCTGTCCCCTCGTGCCAAGCGGTGCGAGGGGTTTGCTATTTTAGGTTAGTCTTGCTTAGTCCTTAGTCTTTCCAGAAATTCGAATATCAACCCCAAAGCCAGCCAGTCTGCGCAAGCATTCGTGTCGTTCTGTTTGTGCGTTTTTTGATCTGCTCGACTAGGGTTTCCCGAACATCCAAATTTTCAGGAAGCGTCTCTGACCATAACATGTTTTCATATCCATCCGGTTCGTTTGGTGGCTCTTGGCCTTTAGGGCGCCAGCCGTACAGTCGATACACCCGGTATTGAAGAAGATCTTTGATGTCAGAGTCCGTATCCGTCAGCTTGGCTAGGAATGAAGGCGAGATGCAGATGTTTGCGAGGTTGGAATAGCAATCTGGATCGGAACTCAGGCTATAGACGTGGTTGAATTGAAGGTCCTTGGGTCTTCGTCTAAGCTGGTTCGCCCGCAAGAACGCTTCTGTAGGAGACGTGTTGTCATCATACCCGATGAGGTGCCCGTTGACATCTTCCACTTCACCTCGCCTACCCATGTCGCGGACGATTGGGAAAATCGCCTGTGCGCCTGTCTGAGCGACTGTGGCGGGGTGCGAAAATACAGTTAGGGACGCTATGGCTTGGGCCAAAGAACCATATGCACTGTTTTCAATCAGTGCTTGCAAGGCTTGAAAGCCGTCGAGTTGCATTTCA
>CAYTPS010000595.1:0-2100 GCA_964439245.1 uncultured Pirellulaceae bacterium
GAGTTCTCTTTCGCAGATCAATTACCATCGCGAGAAAAACAGACACTGCAATCAGAACCGAAACGCAATTGTAAGCAGTGTGAATTGTCTCCAAATAGTTGAAAACGTTCGTGGACGATTTTGAATGAACAATCGCAAACTGCAGGTAGTACATCCCCATCAGCAACAAGCTTGACAGTGTGAGTAAAACCCAACTTGCCAACCAAGCCCAGCTCTTTCGCCATCTGAGAGCCCCAGCCAACACGATCAAAAAAGTCGGTAGTCGAGCACCGATTAAGAAAATGGGAAAGAAGTTCTCATCTGCAAAATTCAACAAGGCGTTTTTATCTAAGAGCCCAACAATGAAGATGCCTGTTACCATCTCAAGAAATACCATGATTAGCATGAGGTGTCCGGGATGCCATACCGATTGTCTAGTAGTCCTAAATCGACCTTGTGCGATCAGTATCAGCCCGCAAAACGCTAATCCTGTGAACACAACAAAATTGAAGTAGAAGACCGCTCCCCAAAATGGGACTTTGGGATTTATAGTGAACTGCATCGATTGCAAATTTTGGTGCAGTCCCATCGCTAGGGCGAAAGCAGCCATTGCCAGCATCAAATCCAAGATGCTTAGACTGCGTTTTGACGGTTGCCTAACTTTTGGGTTGGCCAAGTCAGACTCGTTGGGCTCACTCATCAACGCCTACACGTCCACAGGCGGTACGTCTCCAAAAGGATTCGGATTATACCCTGGCATGAATCGGCACATGATGATGCCAAGGAAATACAACATCGTCAGAGGGACGGCCAACAACAGCATGCTGATCGGGTCGGCAGGTGTGAGCAACATCGCCAGCACAAAAATGCACATCACGGCAATCCGCCACTTCGACAAATAGGCCTCGATGGAAAACAAACCGATCCGGTTTAAGAACAACATCACTAGCGGCAATTGAAACGCGAGGCCAAAACCCAGCGGCAGGAACAACACAAAACTTAGCCAATCATTGATCCGCATTTCAGGAGCGATTCCCAGTTGTTCGTTAAAGCTGAACAGGAAACTAAGCACAGGTTGGAAGACGAAAAAGTACGCCAACGCGATGCCCGAGAGAAACAGAATGGTGCTGATCGGGGCGAAGTAGTGAACGTATTTCTTTTCGTTGGGGTAGAGTCCTGCAGCAACGAAATCCCAGATGCAGTAGAAAATCCATGGGAAAGAAATACACAACCCCGTCACGACTCCTGCCTTGAGCCAGATGAAGAAGCCGTCAGTTGCCGCCAGCGATTGTGGCTCAAACGTGTTGGGTTCCCAAATCTCCAGCGGCACCAGATTCATTCTCAATTCGGGGATCGCATTGGGAAACATCGACGCGATCAAAGCCCGATTCATGCGCCGATTAAGATTGACTTGATCCGTTTCCGCGCCGGCCGTTGTGTCTTTCTTTCTCGCCTCTAGTGCCTCTTTCAGTCGAGCAAGTGGTTTTTCGAGCGGTTTTTGATACAGCGTCGTCCAGTCTGCTATCGCGGGGGCCAAGGTATCGGCGAACGCTGCATCGTCGCTGAAGCTCTCGAGCCGAGTTGCCGCATTGAAGATCTTCAAGAGTGTCACTTGATCGGCGTCAGTTGCTTGCCGTTTCTCACCGATGATTTTGATCTTTTGTTGTTGCTCAGCGGCGAGGGACTTAAATAACGCTGCTTGCTGAGGCCGCGTTTGGTCAGCGCTGGCAAGAGCGTTACAAATCGACGCTACTGAATCGACAGGCAACTGCTTCGGGGTAAATCCATAGGGATCGAGTTTGATGCTTGCGCCCAAGTCGGGAACCACCTCGCGCAGCGCGTCGACCAAATGAGCCGGATCGATGCTAACTTGCCGCGGAATGAAGCCATCCTTGAGCCATGGTTGGAGCTCTCCGGGAACGTAGCCCTCACGCTCAACCATCCTCTTGGTGGCACGCTTGACCCGATACTCGCCGATTGCCTCGACCAGTGGACGGTTAAGCCAATCTACGACTCGATTAGCCACGGTGAAACCGATCGCACATCCAATCGCTAGACCAATCGCCGCTTTGAACAGGGCTTTTCGAAGGTCCTCCAGATGTTCGCCGAATGACATCCGGG
>CAYTPS010000596.1:0-2092 GCA_964439245.1 uncultured Pirellulaceae bacterium
CGACGAGTTCGCGGGGCTGTGACTTGCGTCTCTTTTCGGATGGACACCGTTTTGGTAATTCACCGCGTCCCACAACATGGTTTTTACGCTAAGGCCTTTTCTGGATTTAACAAGTTCATTTTCAAACTTTCTTTTTGCATGCTCTTTGCGCAACGCGATCCCTGTTTTTTGAATACGATTCAAAAACGTGCGTTGCGATTGAATTTGCTGAATGTTGTTGCTCGGCGGTGACGAGTTAAGAGCTGAATTGAAGGAGCTGCCTGTCGCACAGGAACGGTTGAAATGTCTTTGACCTTTTACCTCGGATGTCCCAGATCGGAGCGGCATTAAGTGAAAATACCGTCGCTCAACGGTGGGCATCGAATTGGCTTCATCGAAGATTGCTCACAACGCTGTGCCCGGAGACGCCTCGATACTTCGGCTGAGATTCACAGAAAGTGATCCAAAGGCCTCACAGAGAAGGTCGCCCCCGAACAAACAGCTGATTCAATTCAGATTCAAACTCAATGGCTCCTTGTGCGTGTGCGTGGACGTTTGTTTCCTTCGTCCAATGGCTTTCCGGGAAACACCTTCGTATACTCGAACGGCAGATCATGCTGATAAACAAACCACAGCGAACGACAAAGCTTCCTCATCATCGCCACAAGCCCCTTCATCTTGCGGTGCTCCGAAGTGCCGGCGTGTCCCTGACCAACTCGTTGAAACTTGACGTACCACGGCTTGAGCGACGGCTCTTGGATCGCTCGCAAAGCCCAGTAGTAAAGCAGCTTTCGCGCGAGGCTCGGCCCGCGTTTGGTAATGCGAAGCTGGCCTTTGTGCTTGCCGCTGCTGAGTTCTTTCAAGTTCAAGCCGAGTGCTTTTAGAAACGCGCCGCTGCTGGAGTACTTTCGTGGATCGCCAACGGTCGACCAGATCGTGCACAGCGTCACGGCGCCGACCTTTTTGACGTGAAGCTTCAACCCTTCATGGCTTTCGGCGATTAACTGCAACTGTTTTTCGCACGCTTTGATTTCCAGCAAACAGCGACGTAGCTCGTCCGCAATCTCTTTGAGCCAAACGATATCAAAGCGCCCGATGGGAACTCCTTTGGTTTGGCAAGCCGACTCGATAATGGTATCGATCTTGGCAAAAGACAGCTGCCCGCGTCCCCAGCTGCGAAGCTGTTGTTTGGCTTGTTCGTCATCGGTAAGTCCCGCCGGGCTGCCGTATTGTGAGCAGATGTTGAGCAGCGTGGCGCTGGTCAAGCGAAGCTGTCCGGGCAGTTCAGGCCAGTGTTTTGCAAGGATTCCTTCGAGCCGTCCGACCCATTGGTTGGCCTGGGTGCGAAAGGCATCGAGCCGTGCGATCTGGTGTCGCATTTGCTGTTCGGGTTCCGTTCGAGGACTGTAGGGCCACGGAGTTCCTTTGCCGTAAGCGGCGAGTTCGGCGATCATGGCAGCGTCTTTGCCGTCGTGTTGGCTGGGCACGCCGTCGAAAATCTCTTTGTAGTCGGAGACTCCTTTGCCGCTGAGACGATGGACTTCGAGTTGGGCGTTGGTCATCGCGAAACGTACTGATTCGCTGTAGGTGCCGGTCGATTCGAGCCCGATGATGAATTGCCCGCTGGTTTCATTGAGTTGCAGCATGATCTCAATGAGCAGATCGATTTGGCTTGGGTTGTCGATGCTCCATGGTCGTTCGAAGCTTCCGTCGGACCATCGAAGCACGGCGACGATTTCATGTTTGGCAACGTCGAGCCCAACGGTGACAGTGCTGTTCTGCTGCGACTGTTTGAGTTTGGCTTTTTCCAGGAGCGACTCGACTGAAATCTCCTTGACGCCGACGCGGCGATAATTTCTCTTAAAAGACATGGGGATGACCTCCGGTTGACTGGTTGATGTTCAAACAAAAAGCCAGTTTTGAGGCATCCCCTCTTTTTGCGATAGCTTCCATCGAACTATCTATAGCCAACTTCGGGCACACCCGGGCACACCTTCGTTCTTTGGCAACGCTCGCTGGCTTTGGTACAATTCTGGTAGTTCAGGCATCGCCCGCTTCGCTTAGGGCGGTGTCGTAAAAACCTTCCGTTGTATGCCCCTAGTCGATATGGCGC
>CAYTPS010000597.1:0-1067 GCA_964439245.1 uncultured Pirellulaceae bacterium
GCTGGGAGAACGGTCTTCCCCGTTTATCTCTGTCCCTACAATTGTGAAACTTGTATCGAGTCCTTTGTCGTTATCCGTGATGCGTGGCTGAGCGGATTCAATCGTTAAGTCCTGAGCAACACCGGCACCTGTGTTTGACACCAGCACACCGAGTGAAAACGGTTCTGATGGCTCAATCTCAATAGTGAATGGATCGTCTGCAAAAACGTTTCGTTCCTGAAAGTACTTGACGTCCAGTTGCGGGCTTGGAGTTACGTCGATCTGTACCGGTGTAAGGTCAACGGTGATGTTCAGCGCATCCTGTTGGTACGAGATCGTACCGCCTACAAAGTACTCAGTAACATCGCTCGGGGCTGCATCGACTGAAGGGATAATAATCCAGCTAGCGGCACCTTCGCTTCCCGATTCAATAATGCCAGATCCATCGACATTACCAGCACCAGAAACAAGCGGATTGCGAATTAAGAACAGATCGTTGACAACTGCACCTGAGGCATCAAACACAATAAGGGCAACATCGAGGCCAGTTATTGGTGAAGCTTCCGTATCGTTAGCAATCGTTAGGCTAGCATCAAACGCATCACGCGTCTGAACAGCGGACTGATCAATGGCAACCGTAACTTGAGCACAAATGTCCTCCTGTACTACCGCAGCACCCAACCGTGCCAAGCCAGTATGGGCGGCAGCACTCATTCTGGATGTCGCGGCGAGGCCAACCGGCGTGCAAACCACATCTTCAGGCCGCGGGCGGGGCGAGCTTTCGATAGGATCGTCACGTTCTCCGCCATCCCCACCAATGTCGCCACTCAAAACAGAAAGGATATCGTCGGTATTGCAATCTTCTGACAGTCCGCCAACGGTGATTCGTGTGTTAAAATAGAAGTCGCCTGCTGCACAAATAAACTCATGTGTGACCCCACCGATGATAACACAATTGTTTTCCCGATTTCTGTCACCATTGCCTTCCTCTTCACCTTCCTCTTCTTCTTCGCCATCGCAATCCGTTAAGTCGAGATCGAGATTATATGGACCAGAAACACTAACGGTCTTTGTGTCAAACTCGGCAT
>CAYTPS010000597.1:1077-2077 GCA_964439245.1 uncultured Pirellulaceae bacterium
GAAATTCATCCTTGAGGTGAAATGAAATGCTAAAGGATTTCCACCTGCCAAGTTTGAATCTGGAAAAAAATCAATGGCGTCTTCGACACGGTATCTAAAATCCGATTCCAGGTTGAGTTTTCCGTCACGAGTCAGCGTCACTTTAACATTGCCTGTTAATAATCGCCGATCCGGAATGTTCGCCTCAGTAACTCCGGAATACCCAACCCCTCCGGCGATGTTTGTAGGTATCTGCACGGCACGCTGAAACCACTCGCTCAAGTGCGCTACAGTTGAATGCGGACAACTAAAACTACTATTCGTTGTCAAACACCCGCGTCGCCATATCTCCGGGTGTGGTTCCGGGAGTACGGTTAAGGCTTCCGGTGGAAGCAAATCACGTACGTCGAATGTTGTACTCACCTCGTCTTGCATTTTCAGCTGGGATTTAACACTTTCAATCCATTGTGTTAAGTTCGCAAACTGCGGATTTATTTCCGGTACTACGATTGCTTGCAAATAACTAATCATAAAGTTGTTAGTTTCGAAGACGTTTCTGAAGCCATTGAATCCATCAACTACGTAGTTTCCCTCGGAAAATGATCGCCGCGACGCGGGATTGCTGGGGGTTGAGCCGAGGTAGTCGGACCACATAGAAGAAATCTCATTCCCAAAATTAGGGAGATCGAAAGTGACTGCTGCTAAAGGAATCCAAACGTTCAATAAATAAATTTCAGTATCAACCAATTGGGCAGTGATTCCACTCCCAAACAACGACCTATTGACGGCATTCTTTAGTTGCATTTCCTGAAGGTCGTTCAGCGGTCGAAGTCCATCAACATGTGCCACGAACTGCCGGTTTAACTCAAAATAGATATCAAGTTTTGAGATATTAAAGATTGATGAGCCTCCGAGAATTGCAGGCCCTAAACGAAAGGCAACGTCCGGATCGTCTAAAGTGTCCCGAAGGATATCTCTAAGAACCGCGTCTGCTGCCCCAAGCCTTTGCTCTGAATTGCCC
>CAYTPS010000598.1:0-335 GCA_964439245.1 uncultured Pirellulaceae bacterium
GGCGGCGGGGTTGCAACGGAGACTGGGAACATTCGCTTGTTCGATGCGACGCTGGTCGAGAACACTGCGGCAAGCGATGGAGGCGGAATCTCGTCCGAAACTGGATCAATTATAGCGACCGGCAGTGTCGTCAGCGAAAACGAAAGTGCTCAAGGCGGCGGAGGAATTGGGGCCGAGAGCGGTTCGATTATCGTGAGTGACAGTCGAATTGTTGACAATACAAGCGAGAGTGATGGAGGCGGCCTATTTAGTCTTCTCGGGGATATTACCGTTACGAGAAGCTCGGTCGTGGGCAATACATCGACGAATAGTACTCTCGGTGGTGGAGGCATCCG
>CAYTPS010000598.1:345-848 GCA_964439245.1 uncultured Pirellulaceae bacterium
AGCGGGAACAGTAGCGGATCATCGGGCGGAGCCGTCAGCACGCGAGGTGGTGACGTCACGCTACGCAACAGCACCATCGTCGGCAACTCGAGCGGCGCGATTGGCGGCGGAGTCTTTTTCGACCCTGCTTTTGCCGGTAACAGCGTCCTGATTCAAAATTCAATCATTGCAGACAACCAATTCAACGCTGTCCCGAGTGATCTCGTTCGTGATGACGATGACACGCTCGCGATCGAGAACAGTTTGATCGGTAATGCGGACGGTCTTGGTACGATCAACGGTAACATCGGCAATCTGTTCGGTACCGAAGCCGATCCGCTCGATCCATTGTTGGGTGAACTGGCCGACAACGGCGGTCCGACGCTGACGCATGCGTTGTTGGTCGGCAGCCCAGCCATCAACGCCGGCGACAATTCCTTGGCGGTGGACGCCGACGGCAACCCGCTGGAATTCGATCAACGTGGCTTTGAGCGGATTATTGGCGGCGTCGTTGATATGGGTGT
>CAYTPS010000598.1:858-2072 GCA_964439245.1 uncultured Pirellulaceae bacterium
TTTCGAGTTCTTGGAACTGCCCAGTCTGGTTGTCACCACCAATCTTGATGTGATCAACACAGGAGATGGATTGACCTCGCTTCGTGAGGCGATCGCCTTTGCCGACAGCTTGTCCGGCGAGGACACGGTCACGTTTGATGAAAGTCTCAGCGGTGCAACCATTGTGCTCGGCGGCAGCGAACTCGAGATCACCGACTCTCTGGTCTTGAATGGATCGACGCTCGCGGATTCCGTGGTTGTCAGTGGCGGCGGACTGTCTCGAGTATTGAATTTCACTGCCGAGACCGGCGATCTCACCATCAACCAATTGACGATTGCGGACGGCTTCGTTTCCGGTAGTGAAGATGGTGCTGGCATCCTGTTTGGCTCGACTGGCAACCTCGAAATTTTGGACAGCATCATTGAGGACAATGAAGCTGCAGACAACGGCGGCGGAGTTCAAAGTCTGGGACCTCTTACGTTGATTGGTAGCACCGTTCAGGGAAATTCGGCGGGTCGCTTCGGTGGAGGTATTTTCGGTGGCACCGTCAATATGGACGCCAGCACGATTTCGGAAAACGTCGCTGCGTCAGGCGGAGGTGGGGTGCTTGCAAGTGGCGATTCGGTCATTACGAATAGCCTCTTCCGTGAGAATTCATCTGGCCTGAGTGGTGGGGCCTTGGTCGGTTCGGCCGCAACGCTGAGCGTGGTCGCCAGCAGCTTCCTCAACAATACAGCCATCACAGGTGGCGGCGCGATCGTGGGCTCTCGCGAACTGGAAGTGATCGAAAGCACTTTCTCTGGCAACTCTGCGGGCACTGACGGAGGTGCGATCCTGGCTGGGGGCAGTGATCGAGTGGAGCGAAGTACGTTCAACAATAACATTGCATCGCGCAACGGAGGTGCCATAGCGACGACGCAGGACAGTCTCAACGTTTTCAGCAGCACGATTAGCGGCAACGAAGCGGGCAATTCCGGCGGAGGGATCTTCTCCGGAGGCGGATTTGGATCACCAGCCATCGACATTCGATTGGTTGACGTAACGCTGGTAGAGAACGTTGGTCAGACCTCCGGCGGAGGTATCTTCATTCAGGACTCGAGCGGACTTCTTGCCGGTGGCAATACGATCGTGGCTAAGAACACGGCCAATGGCCAGCCCAATGACATCACGGCTCCCACGTACGCGACTGTGGCGTTCAACACGAGCTTGATTGGTGTTGGCGATGGGCTTTCGC
>CAYTPS010000599.1:0-2055 GCA_964439245.1 uncultured Pirellulaceae bacterium
ACTAACTCGATCGTCGGCACCTCACCGGACTTCTTTACGACCTCGCCGATCACAGCGGATTCGTCAAATCCCGCGTCGCGAACGAATTTAAGTACGCTATCGACTTCTGATTGTTTGACGCCGCACAAGATTCCGCCGCTGGTCTGCGGGTCGAACATCACGGCGGCGTCTTTCTGTTGCCACCGCGCCCCTTTCAGATCTACTTTGCCCGCGATCAGCCTGTTGTCGTCAACCAAGGTGCTTTCGATGCCTGATTCGATCAGCGCCTGACAGCCCGGCATCACTGGGACTGCGTCCATCCTTAATTTGGCAGAAAAACCACTGGCGGCCAGCATCTCTTGCAGGTGTCCGGTCAGTCCGAACCCGGTTACGTCGGTCACACCTGAAACCCCGTGTCGGACAATTAAATCTAAAGCGATCTGGTTGCTAGAGAGCATCGTTTTCACCAGCGTCTGATAGCTGGCCCCCGGCAATCGCGCTTGCATCAGCGCTGCCAACAACACTCCCGATCCCAACGGTTTGGTAAGGATCAGCTGGTCCCCCTCCTGCAACATTCCTTTGGTGCGCGTGTCGACGACTTGGTCGCCAAGTACAGTGAAACCAACGGTAAGTCGTGGCCCCTCGATCGAATGCCCCCCAACGATCGCTCCACCCATTCGGTGGATTTCTTCAACGCTGCCGGCCATCAGTTCCCGCATGATTTGCAGTTGCGTTTTTGAATGAACCAGCGGCAATTGCACCATTGCCAGTACGCCGGTCGGTTGAGCCCCCATCACAAAACAGTCGCTGGCTGAATTCAGCAACGCAATTCTTCCCACAAGATAGGGATCGTCAAACGGACTAGCAAAAAAATCGGTCGTCACGGTGACTTGGTTGTTGACTGTCCGGACGACCGCCGCATCATCTGGATTGGCTAGCCCAATTACCACCGATGGATGCTCGGGGATCTCAAGTTCTTCGAGTACCGATGAGAGGATTTGGCTGCCGATCTTGCCGCCACACCCCAAGCAGCGCATCGCCGTCTCAGCATCCTTTGGGGCCGGCATCTTCATCATCGGCGGATCATAGGCTGTGTACATCGCCATGAATTTTGTATCGATGCGGTCCTTTAGGTACCAGCACCACGAACCGTAAAATGTGCGCCCGCGATATTCGGCGATCGATTTTCCATCAGCCGTGTTGATCAATTTCAAATACCCACGCTGCGGCACGTATTCTTTGAGTGCCGTTTGCATGATGGATCGTTTGAGGTTCTCCCACAATACGGGACCTTGGCGAACAGCAAATACTCCCGCCTTATCAGTCGGCGTATTGGCCATCGTCCCGGTATCGCCGACGGCAAAGATTCGGTCGTTTGATACAGTCTGAAGCGTCTGCTCGGTAAGCAAAAAGCCCTTGGCGTCTTTCTCAATGTCGACTTGAGAAAGGAGCTCCGGCGGCATCGCGTCGGTTGCCCAAATGACAACATCAGATTCAATTTTGTTGCCGTTTTCCAAAACTAGATGCTGCTCGGTGACTTCGTTCACGCGCTGTCCCGATGTTGCCGAAATCCCTTTGTCGCGCATCAGTTTGGTTATCTTCTCTTGCGTCGCAGGTAGCAGCCCTGCCCCGATTCCCGATCGCCCGCTGACCAATCCTATTTGACACTTTGCTTGATCTTCGTTGGAGGCCATCGATTGGCGGTGAAGGCAAAAGGCGATTTCAATGCTACCGATGCCTCCCCCCACGACAGTCACACGCACCGGAGGAACGTTCGTGTCTTTGCTTGTATTCTTATTTCGGTCGGCGACTGCTTTGATGCGTTGGTCTAAGCGTTGGAGCAATGATTGCATCGGTTTTGCCGCAATCAGAGAATCACCGGAAATGGTGACTCCTTCAGTGGACGGGCGCGAACCGATTCCTATCGAGAGGTAGTCAAAATGGAGGGCGGGACGGTCGCGAAATCGGATCTTCTGTTGGTCTTGGTCGATCGAAGTAACGTCGCCAATAATTAGCCTCACACCAGCCGAAGCGCACAAACGCACGAGATCGATCTCCATGTCTTCGGACCTGTAC
>CAYTPS010000600.1:0-710 GCA_964439245.1 uncultured Pirellulaceae bacterium
TGTTCGGTTTTATTTTGAACATACCTGCATCACCAGTGAAAGGCAGTCGTACGTCAATAGCAGTGCCTTTAACAAAGTGAGGTCGACTGTCGCCCCAGGAGCGCATCCGATCTCGACTAACATCTATTTCTATCTCGCGCTGTTTTACAGTAATGTTATCAGGTTCGATGGTCGGAGGCGCAAGCGAGTACTTTTCGCATAGTTCGGCTATAATCCCTTCCGTACCGGTCGTTTCAAATGCAGAGATTGGTAGTCGATCAACATCTTTGCGAGCGGCTTCTTTTTGGGCGTTAGCCACGTTGAACCACTCATACTCCCAGAATAATACTTCATCACGCATCAACTCGATCCTCTTCTTCCGGTGTTCCAGCGCTCTCAGAACCGTCTGAACGATATTCTAGCTTTGGCGGGACCTCAGTCATTGCGTAGTGGACGAACTGCCGACCCAACGACGTCAATTCATATCCTTTTTCATCATCAAATGCTGACTTGAGAGTAGAACTAGATTGGCTTCGGCGTTTTGGAGCAGATTGTTTGATGAAATTTCCAAAAGCGTCCGTTGGACGGTGTTGTCTGATTACGTGTCCGGTCGAGAGGTCGTGGAAAAGTAGTTTGTATAAATCGGCTTCAGCGGAATCTTCGCGTGGCCGGATTTGCCGCAGCCGGTTCCAGATTTCGCCACGAGAAATGCCATCGTTGTTGTATATTTC
>CAYTPS010000600.1:720-2055 GCA_964439245.1 uncultured Pirellulaceae bacterium
TTCTGCAATCACTAGAAAATGTAGCTCCGAGTAGGAGTGCAACCAATCAAGGAAAAGCCTTACGACATCATCGGATGTCAAATCTGTAGCAGATGCGTTCGAAAGAATGTTGCGCACAAATACGCGCTTTTGGGCGCTTTCGGCACCAGCCCAGTCTCTGAATGCTTTCTTGACAAGAGATTGATACTCCGCCGTTTTCACCCTGTTAGCAATTTTCTCGTCTTGAAGATCAAGGCGCATTGCTATCTCAGCAACAGTTTCCTGTTTTTCGCGCATCTCATCTTCCATCATACCTAGCCAGTGTTTGATGAAATCGTTGAGGCGGTTTTGCTCTTGCTCTGACCAATATCCAGCCGCAGCGGAAAATACACCGCCAACGAAAGGGACTGCGCCAGCAACCTGTAGCGCTCCACGCGCCGCTTTATGCCATTTTTTTCCCTTTGGGCTTTCCTGCCCATCTGCTTTGTCAATCTCGCCCATTGTGCACTCCTAGAAAAACGTCGCCGTCCTCCTAAGGGTCCAATATCGACCCATCGTGCGACTAGATAATACACTATATGGTAGTCACTACGACTGCGTTCAAGGTATCGCTTCAACTTTCTTGAGCGGCACGTTCGCGAAGTATTATGCTGGGCAGATAACACGCTACCAATATAAAAGCAGTATTTGACGTTAGAAACGATGCCAGTCTGTTGCCTGTCTGACAATTTCGCGCAGTTCATCCTCAAACCTAACAGAATTTTTGAATTCGTTTGGGAACCTATCATGACCTTTTTCTCTAACCACTTTGAACAATGCGTCAGGCATATAGTGATGCGCCTCAGGCATGTTTTGGGGTCCAGTTAATAGACCAAGGCACCCCTTTTGCCGCAGTGAGATCATAACCGGATTGTGATAGTCCGCTTTTATCGTTTTCATTCCAGTTTGCGTCATAGACCAAAGAACGCAAAGTTCGTTTAGATTGAGAGAATAGAAAGCCGCGTTTAGTTGCTTTCGATTTGCCCGCACGCGAAACGGTATGCCAATCAGAGCGAGAATGATTTCAAATGCTTCAAGGGACAGAATTGCTAAAGCAAAAACAAAAACCACTAAAATCTGAGTTTGGTAATCCTGTGTGAACTGTGGTTGAGTAACGCCAATCCGTTCGAACGGAACGAAGAGTAAGGCTCCGCTGAAGATGGCAAAAACCAGTGCGGTACGAGGCGACTTCATGGCCTGAAATAGTTGGGAAAAGAACTCCATAGTCACCGCATCTAGTTTATCAAGGTAACTTGATATAGCTTAAGTACTCCAGCACGCACCATGGCTTCTTTACGTTTTCAGGTACAGCGAAAC
>CAYTPS010000601.1:0-2053 GCA_964439245.1 uncultured Pirellulaceae bacterium
CACCTTAATCGATCAATCTTTGTTGGACTTTGTGCCTTTGCGGGACTGATTGTCGCGAGCGCAATTCTTCCCGCAGCGGCACGGTCTGTTTCATTCGTGTTGTCGCCCGCATCGTCTCCGGTCGCGGTCTACTTGGTCTCGGCCACTTTGGGCGCGGGGCTTGCTGGTGCCGGACTTTCGTTCGGAATGGGTAGACCCGGTTCGCTGGGCGGGTTGTTTGGATTGGCGTCTGCGACGGCCATGACAGCACTTGGCGCGGTTCTTGGTGCTGTTTTTGCGGTGCTTGTAACCGGACCATCTGGGATCGAGTTCTCTGGTGGCGTTTTGTTTGATTCCGCGAGTTTCGGAATCATGACTTTGTTGGTGGGTGTTTCAGAAATTTGGCCAATCGCCGTCTGGCTGATCGCAATGGGGCTATTGCAGGAATTGGCAAAAAAATTGCGGGCCGCCTCTCGGCCGCCCGCTATTAACAAAACCTAAATGCGATTAGTTGATATGCGGCTGAATGTCTGGCCCGCCATGACGCTCCAGCGTTTCTTGCAACCGTTCAACTGTAACAGGTTTGCTGAGAACACCGCGCATCCCGTACCGCGCGATGTATTCTTCGTTATGGTAGGTTTCGTCGCCAGTCAGGGCGATAACCGGAATATTCCGAGGCGGATCGATTTCGCTGTCTTTGATCCACGTGCAGGCGTCAACGCCCGACAGCATTGGCATGTGAATATCCATCAAAACCATGCTGAATTCGGTGGGGTCATTTACCAATCGCGCAAGGCATTCGCCTGCTGATGCGACCAGAGCGTGCTCTACGTTCAGCCGGGACAGATAGTCGGACATAATGATCCGTGTTTCTGCGTCGTCATCCACCACAAGTACTTTTCGTTTCATGCCACCCTCGCTTGCCACTTGGTTATTTTACTCACTACGCAACTGTGAGTTAGCCATATATAGCGAGGTTTTTAGGTGCTCGTTGCACAAATTTGGACAAATGACACAAATCCGGTCAGATAAAACACGGCATAGCAGAACGTTAATTTTGGCGCACAACATAAGGTTGCATTACGTCGATTTTGACGCCAAACGATAGCTGACCAAAGCGCTGAGGTCGTCAAGGTTCACCGGTTTGCGTAACAGATAATCGATTCGCGGGGACAGGGTAACCGTTTCGCCATATGGGAATGCACCGGTCCCTGTGATCAGTATGACAACCGGGGCGGCACTGCGCATTTCGATGAAATCCACAATCGGAAACGTCAGTCCATCGCGGACTTCAAGATCCAGCAAAACGACGTCAAAATCATGTGTTTTTAGAAGGTAACAGGCATCCTGAACGGAATCCGCCTCAAAGCAGGCATAGCCCAAATCCTGCATGAAATCGATATAGTCCAGTCTGACGACCAGATTGTCTTCAACGATCAAGCACTTCATACCACTACCTCTTGGGGCCAAAATTGGATCTATAAGAACCAGCTGCTCCAAGCTGATCAGGTGACCATTGGCACTATGAGGGGGGCGTCTTGCCGAAGTGTTGGCGCGACGACGTAGACGTAAACATATGATTTACGCACGTTAAGGCAGCGAACGCTTTTGATTGGCTTGCGCGGCGGCAACAGGAAAGCGGGATCAGTCCTTGAAGTTTCTGCTGTCCTTGATCTGATCCCAAGCCCAGACAACTTCTTGCAGCTGTTCTTCCTGACTTCGGTCTCCACCATTCATGTCGGGATGCAGAACCTTGATCAGCGCTTTATAGGCCTTGCGCACTTCTTTCTTGGTCCAATCGGATTTGGCTTCCAGAATATCGACTGCGCGTTGTTCGGTTGGGGGCAAGCGTTTGCCGCCGCCGCCATTGCGACCGGGGTTGCGGGTCGCATTGGCGCCCAGAACTTGATGTGGGTCTTCAATGCCCAGCCGAGCCCACGCTTTGGCCTCCGGGTCGCGCCAGTCTTTGGTGTTGCGTTCCCAGACCTTGTCAGAACTGGCTTGGGCGTTCATCTCGGCTTCGGTGGTGCCGTGGAAGAAGTTCCATTTCAGATTGTACTCGCGCACATGCTCC
>CAYTPS010000602.1:0-262 GCA_964439245.1 uncultured Pirellulaceae bacterium
AACAACAAATCGATTTCGCCCGACAAGAAAACCGATGCCTTTTGGCATGGCTTTCTAATTCATACTCGGCAGTACAATGATTTCTGTCAACGCCATTTTGGTCACTACATTCATCACGAACCGATCGAAAAAGACCCAAACGATTTGAGAGCGGCCGAGACCTCTCGTTTGCTTTGGGAAAACTTTGAAGCAGTCGCCTGCTGCAACAATACTTGTGATGCAGATTGGCCGACGATGGGAAATTGATACAAGTCCATTTTGG
>CAYTPS010000602.1:339-2038 GCA_964439245.1 uncultured Pirellulaceae bacterium
CGACTGGATGCAATTAGCCCGTTTTGAGCGCCATAGCTCTTGCGAAGTTCTGAATCAGAGGTCCGCTGACCTTAAGCTCGTTCAAGCCTATGAACTGCTAGTGCCGTGGAACATCAGGGCCCTGCTGGATGCCGCACACCAATTCTCAACTGTCATTCCAGCCCCTCTTGGAATGAACGCATTCGATGGCAAGTGGTTTTCGCGCCTACCAGGCCATCGTAGGAGTTTTTTTTTGAAAACGGGGCCGTACTGTGTCGGCATAGATCAGCCAGTTCTCGTGATCAAAGGTTGTGAAGCCGCTTCAGAAAATTTGAGAAGCGATCTTCAGGCGCTTCAGACTTCGTCGAGTCCTGAAGAGGGTCTGAATCTTTTGGAGTATTTGGTCCTGGTTGAAAGGAAACTACCGCTTGCTGTCTCAAAGAGAGAGGCGTTCGACGAGTTTTCGGTTGCTGAGCAACTTCAAAGATTCGCGATCAAGAGAGGGATATTGGCGCGAACATCTTTTCCAATCGTGATACATGAACACAGCTATGAAACAACCCAGCGCTACAGGGAAATCGTCTCATCTCTACTCACGAAAAAGAGTATCGAAACATTTACTAGAATTGCCAATGAGGGAGTATTTGCCTTCTCCTATATCTATCCGACCGCGCCTGTTAGGGTGAGTAACTTCCCTCGTGTTCGTAACTTAGCCAGCGGACAGAAAGACGCGACAAGAGCACTTGTGCGCAGTTATGATGTGGAGGCGAGGTGGCGTTCTACGCTACAACTATTTTACGATGCCGGACTGAGGATAGATCGGGAGCATTGTTTTAAGAATGGCATATGTGTTGACCCCAACAACGCGACAATAGACGGCGGTTTCTTAGATCTGGATGGTTGCTCGATGCAAGTTGCTGCTAAACAAAGCGTTGAATGTAGCAAGTTCTTATCACTCATTGAAATGCAGAAACTGCTCGAAAAAACGATTTCAACCTTTTCGCTAAAGCTTGGCTAATCTTTGAGGGGGCGATGGCCCAAAACGTCCGCTTCCACCCCCACAAGCCGATATCGAACGCCTGGGCTATCTTGCCCAAAAGCAGACGAAAGCCGAAGACACGATCCAATAATCACGAGAGTTGCTGAACAGGAAGTCAGCCGACTTACAGGTCTAGGCCAATAACGTCTCCCAGGGCGAATAGCGGCGCTATTGGCAAATTTCCGCTATAATAGCTACGTTATTACAGTGACTTAATTTGCAGAATTTGACTTAGTAGGTCAGTGGTTCGAACTGACTGCGCCCTCACCACTAAGTTCTTGTTTTTAAACAATAAGGCACCCTGTCCGCATGCGAACTAAATTACTCCGCAATTTCCGGGGGTTTGCTCGGATTAGAATTCGCAGATATCCAAACAGAGACTCCTTGACCTACCAAAACGCAGGTAAATTGCGCGAAGTTCTCCGTGATCGTTTTAGTGACCTACTAAACTTTGGTGCGGTTGCGACAACTTACAGGACTTCTGGTTCGAGCTCTTCGTCCTTTGAGGCACTAAGTCCTTGACTTTCCACGTAGGTCAAATCTTCGAACCGAATACGCCTCACCATCTATTTCTTTCGAACACCGGTTTCTGTTGTCTCCACCGAGCCGGTTGAAATTGTGCCCGCAATTCCGTGGGTTTGCGGCGTTGGGTTCAGGTGGTGGGGTGACCGGAGACGCACT
>CAYTPS010000603.1:0-2030 GCA_964439245.1 uncultured Pirellulaceae bacterium
GTATCGAATTCCGCTCACAGCCTTAACGGTGTCCAACCGCGGCCAGTCGAATGATGAGTTCTGGCTAGAACCCAAGAATAGCCTGTATTGTGCCATTTCATCTTCGGTGTTGTGAACCTTTTTCGCGCCTGTAGGGCGTTTGC
The DNA here is from genome assembly GCA_964439245.1 of uncultured Pirellulaceae bacterium. GTDB lineage: Bacteria > Planctomycetota > Planctomycetia > Pirellulales > Pirellulaceae > Mariniblastus. The sequence goes on from CAYTPS010000603.1 coordinate 144, forward strand.
GCTCATATTTGGGCTGCGGCTCTGAATACTCGTTCATTTGTCCAACTTTGGTAATCCCAACACTGCGTGCCACTTCGGTCATATAGACCATAGGTGCGACCAAATGGTCGCCCTCTAACAAGCGCCTACCTGTCAAAGCACTTGCTGCAACAATTGTCGGACGCGGATGATCATGTGTTTCAGCATCTCCGGACGAAATTACGGTCACAAGAGGACGAAGCCCGTCGAGGAACTTGTACGAAACATCGTGACTTCCATGATGGCAGCCTTTGGCGACGTCGCATCGATACTCCGTTGTAAAATTCGACCCAAACGTCTCCATGATGTGATTTTGAGAATGAGTATTGAGATCCCCGGTCAACAGAATACGCCGGTCGCCGTAGTCTAAACGCAGCACAATACTATGACCATTTGTGTTTTTCGAAGTTCCATCCGGAAACCGCTTTAGTCCGGCCTGTCCGCTAACGTTGGATTCAATTGGTCCAAGTATGCGCATCTGACAATCGCTGTTGCCGCCTGGTCCAAACCCGGGGCGGTGCGCCAGAGTTACGCTTGCACTGCGTTGCTGCGGCAATAAACTTGCCCCATGAGCCATTCAAAGTGTCAAAATCTGGGCTCGCCAACTTTGCAGTCGCGGCCAGTGCACTCGAACGATTTGACAACAGCTTTGTGTAGCTGCCGCCGTTGACAGGCCCAAGCGTACGCTTCGTCTTGCCGCTGGGTGTCCGACCGTTAAACCACCAGGACAGTCCGGCGTGGTAAATGGCCTCTACGGTCACCCCGCCTGCGTCCAATTCTACCAAATTCTTTTCGTCATGATCGATCAAATCCCAAAGGCCGCCAAAATGATCTAAATCGTTGTGGCTCGCTATAATTGCGTCCAGACGAATCTTGGTTTTGTCATCGTCATCGCGGTCTTCGAAGCTCACATAATCGCGCGCGAACTTCCAATCGACGAAGTCAGCAGCGTTCTTCCCGCCCTGTTGGTTTTTGCGAATGTTTCCCCCATCGACCATCACGTGATGACCTTCTGGAGTCACAACTAGCAAACCGTCGCCTTGCCCCACGTCGATGACATATACTTCAAGCAATGGCTCACCGCCGAGATGGCGGTTGTTCACCCAATTGGTACCTCCTCGACCTGAAATTTTTTTTGCATCGCCATCTGTTTGCAAAACCCTAACTCGATCACCCCAAATGAAGGTACCTCGCTGGCCGCTTGGGGGTTTCCCTCCATCGTCAGACTTTGCTTTTGTGGCAGTTGGATAGTAGCGAGCAGTGTCGGACTTAACGACATCGTCCCACCATTTGTCTCTTGCTGGCATCACACTCTCCCTAAATTTCTTCGGCTTTCAATTCTCCTTAGAATACACTATCGAACCGTTTCAGCCAAATGAGTGATTTAGGAGCAGAATTCCCGGCCATTAGCTGCCGTTTATTCGGGCATGGGAATGCTGCCGCGCGGGTCGTCAAAGGAGACATTCGTTGCGTCCAAATGGTTGGACGACCAGCGAAGGATCGGATTGCGGACAACGCAACCCTGACGAAGATCAAACTTGAGGCAAGACGTGAGCAGCACACGCTATTCGGGTGCGCTTACATCGCTTTTTGTGTTAGCCAGGCGCTGTTGGATAGTTTTGTGGCGGACGACTATGAGAATTTACTGTACGGGACGAACCGTAATTGAACATGCCGTCAGCGGTGAAATGCATGAAGTTTTACCGGATGAATTGAACTGGGAGTCGATCGGGGGCGCTGAACGAAACATGGGGCCAGAAGAGCTCTATGAGGCTGCACTAGATCATAATGACCTAGGTGAGCTTCGTTGGTCATTGTCAGAATACCCGGTCGGTGCGCAAAACTATAAAAACACGGATGTTGGGAAAC
>CAYTPS010000604.1:0-2024 GCA_964439245.1 uncultured Pirellulaceae bacterium
GCGTTGTTCTTCACCGTCGTTGATCACAATGGACTCAACGGTTGGTGCAGACGTATCGGCGACATCCGATTCGAACGCCCCAATATCAACGGTGCCGCCAAAGACGCGGTCGAAGCCTTCGCCGCGTTGATCGAATGCGAGTGCGTCGCCATTCGCATCAACCGCCAGGGCGTTATCACCCGCATTGATCGCTGGGCTACCCGGCACCAACGCGTGAGTCAGTGTCGTTCCGCCGTTGTTCGCCAACGCCAAGTCCACGACAAGTGCAGGGTCCAGGTCGCCACCATTTCCATCTCCAACGATGTTTCCGTTGACGCCATCGACCAAAACAACTGTTGACTCTGGCGAGCCGATCACGTTGTTTGATGAATTGGCACTCAAGCCTCCATCAGTGTTGTTGACATCGATTGAGTTCCCAACAAGGATCGAATTGTTGATCGTAGCGGAACCCGGGGATCGCAATCGAATGCCGCCTTGATTTTCGACAAACGTGCTGTTCGCCACAACCAGTTCAGCTCCGGAACCAAAAGAGAACGAGAATATGGCTCCACTATCCTGTTGAGCCGCCAAGTTACCTGAGAACGTTGAGTTGCTGACAGAGGCAAACGCTTGTGTGTCCCCAAAGTTATAGAGCCCTCCACCAAGCAAATCTGCTACGTTCGCGTCGATCGTAGAACCGATGACATTCACCGTTGCAGTTCCACTCCTGGAGTCATTGAGAATCCCGGCTCCTCGACTGGCATTGTTTGCAGTGATGCGACTGTCTCGAATCGTCAAATTCCCTCCTTCGTTAAGAATCCCGCCGCCGATTGAACTTCCAAAAAGCGTCTGTGGGTTCTGATCGGCATTTCCGCCGGTGATCGTAAGACCTACGATATCCGCGGTCGTTCCTGTTGTGACTCGGAAGACGCGTGAGCTACCATTGGCATCGATGGTGATTTGGTCAGCTCCAAGTCCGACGATGGAAATGTCATCACTAAGAACCAGTTCTGCGCCGAGAACGATTGGAACGCCACCGAGCGATGAATTGAATGTGATCGTGTCGTCGCCAGTCGTCGCATTCGCAAGGATTGCCGCTTCGCGTATTGATGTCAGTTGGTCAAATTCGTTAACAACATCCAAAGCCGTCGTTACGACAAAGCTTGGCTCTTCGATCGGCGGCAACAATTCGAAAGCTCCGATGTCACTACCGTTGCTGCCAACGGCGTTGGTAACGCTTGGATCGTCAACCCTTGGAAGCCCTCGTTGATCGGTCGGCAAGGACGAATTACCGGCATCAATGGCCGGGCTACCATTCCGCAGTGCGTGGGTAAACGTCGGACCTTCGTTGTCAGCCAGTGCTTCCAGCAGCGGATCGGTGTTGGGCTGATCGCCGGCGGCTGTCAGATTTCCCGTGCCGTCATCGGAGATGTTGAATCCACCTGAGATAACCGCAGCAAACCCGTTGCCTGCCGTTGTGGTCGCGAGGTTATTGGTCGAGGCGTTGTTGGAGAAAATGGAATTCGACACAGTCAATGAAGCCACGGTTCCATCGGTTGCCCGCGCCAGAATCGCACTGTTACCGGCGTCATTGAAGGCAACCGTTGAGCTGTCGATGGTGGCAACGCTTTGTCCGGTGTTATCAGGGTCGAAATCAAGTCTTGAGAAGATAAAGATCGCTTCGCCAGAAAGGGTCGCGCTGTTTCCGCTAAGCGTGCTGTTTTCAATTTGTAAGTCAGCGTTGGCGGCGAAGATTGCGCCGCCATCAGCATTCGTGCCTCCCGATGAGTTGTTGGACAGAAGCGAACTCGAAATCGTTACCACTCCCGAATCAGATTGGATTCCTCCACCTGCTGATCCGCTAGTGAAAAAGTTTCCACCAATTGCCTGGTTGCCAGAGATCGTCGTGCCCGACACGCTCAAGTTCGCATTCGCGATATCGGAATCAGCCAACGTCAGGTTCAGGATTCCACCACCGCCGTCAGCCGTATTGTCGATAATGTTGCTGTCGATGATGGTCAGATTGGCATCACCGAAATTGGCAG
>CAYTPS010000605.1:0-2005 GCA_964439245.1 uncultured Pirellulaceae bacterium
CGAATCAACTCATTCTCGTACTCAGACCCGATCGTGACCAACTCGCCCGAGACACCGTTAATGCTGCTACCGGTTGCGGCGCTCAGTGCCGAACTGAAATCGGATGTCGAATTCACGAACCGATAAAACTTGCCCGTCGCCGCGTCGTAAGACAGCGTCGGATCGTTGTTCAGGATCGTGCTGACCGCTTGCGGGATTTCGATGACTTGAACGTCTGTGATCAGTGCGCCTGCCGCCCCGGAGTCGCTCAGCGACTCAAACTGCAACAGCGTGGATGCTTCTTCGGCAGTAAATGTGAACGAGCGATTGGCCCACAGAATGTTAGAACTTGCCCAGTTGTCCGGTTGTTCGTGAAGGAAATCCTGTGCTTCTCCGCCCGCACTCGCACGAAGCTGTTGAAACGGGTCGCCGGTAAAATAGTTGCCACTCATCGCAAAGACGACTTGGTATTGACGACCAGCGACGGTCGTTAGCGATTGGCTGATAGCACCGGGTTCGTCCCCATCCAAGTCGATGGCGTAACCGCCAAGAGGTCCTCGTTCAAACGTGGCTTCAAACCCAACGTCACCCGATTCGACCGTCCAAGCTCCAAACGTGTCGGTCTCATCAAAGATCGTATAGGTCGTTGTACCAGATTCCGTAAACTGTCCGTCCACCGCGATGTCGTTGCTGATATCTGGATCGCTGGGCTGAACAAAGCCAACGGTCGAACCATTGGTCGCGTTTTCGTCCACGTTCAGGTCTTCGACCGGCGTGCTGCCGTCGAAGCCAGTTATGTTGCCATCGGAAAGATGGAAGTCGCTGACGGTCACGATTTCGTTGTTCGTGATCGTCGCGTTGGTGCCGTGGAAAGCGGTGTCGACGTACCAATCTGTTGATGCGGTGATGGTCGTCGTATGGAACGTGACACCGTTATGCTGATATTCCAGCGTCGTTCCATTGACGTAGAAGGAGAACTCATCGCCAGCGACATAGTCGACGGCAAACGTCCCTTGGCTCACGCCATTGTGCCAGATGCGGACGTCATCGCCGTAAACATCCGGTTGAAATTGGATTCCATGATCAATGTCATTGAATGAGGCGCTCGATTCGGTTTGCCCCAGTCCAATCAAAAATGACGAATCACCCGCGTTATCCATGTTGAACGACAGCGTGTAATCGTCAGTGAATCCAAGCGTGGAGAAATTCTGAGACGTGACCTGAGCGGCGCCCCAACCACCTGAATTGCCGAGGCCGTCATAGGTGATGGTCGATCCGCTGGTGCTCACCCCGCCCGACTGGTTCGACCAAGATTCCACCTGCGTCGTGACATTGCCAATGCTCAGGTTATTCCCGCTGACGATATCGACGACTTCATTTGATCCATCAAAGCCATCCATCTGCCAATTGGCGATCAAGCCTTCAGCCGTTGCTTCGATGGGCGTGTACGTCAGTTTCTGCTGGTAGTTGAGTCCGATGTCCGCTTCCGTACGCGCATGATCCCACACTCGGAAGTCGTGAAACGTACCTTTGAAAGCTTCCGCCGAATCAAAACTCCCGGTTGCGAAGTCAACGTGTTGGCCGAGCACAAATGTTGTGCCGCCGGTGCTTCCAGCTTGCGATGCGACCGAAGTGGATTCAACATGTTCCCCGTCTACAAAGAATGCGATGTTGCCCGTCGACGCATCCCAGGTAACCGCAAGCGAGTGAATCTCGCCATCGAGCAATTGGGTGTATTGTCCTAACGATGTAAGCCCCGCCCAATCAAGTGTTCCGTCATCGTGAATCGCAAGATATGACTGCGCTACGCCAGGGTCCCGTTGCGTATAAAACGTAGCCATGCCACCTGTTTCGATTTCGGTCAGCCCCGAGAATCGAACTTCATAGGTGTGTCCTTCGGCTCCAAGCAAGAAGTCGGCGTCAGTCGTTTGCAAATACGCATCGTTGCCGCCATCGGTATTGACTTCGATGCCGCTGGAAAGATCGGTCGGATCGTTATCGGCTTCGACCAGATTGTTCAGCGAGA
>CAYTPS010000606.1:0-1990 GCA_964439245.1 uncultured Pirellulaceae bacterium
TGTTCAGCTCAAATTCTTTGGTTGAAGACACAAAATCCCACAACCGAAGGCGCGCCATTAGCGGGGGGATGTGGCGGGGTCAAGTGAGAAGCAGCAGAAACATCCGAAAGGGATGTTTACACCGAAAATCGGCAGAAGAACACTTGTCGAACGCTGCGCCATGGAGCATACAGAAAAAATGTATAAAGCAGAGCATCAACCTTGGGTTTTGTCGGACAGTCGCCGCAAGGAGTATGCAAGTTCGTCTCGTCGATCGCAAAAAGCCAGAAAAGAGGCAGTTATTAGAGCTGCAAAGGAACCTGAGGTGCCTTTGACGATTACCTACAATCCCCTCGATGATATGCCTAAACTTCCGCGGAATAATTTGCGGGCGCTATCGTTATTTAGCGGTGGAGGTGGTCTTGATTTGGGATTCGACCAAGCTGGGTTTACTCACGTGGCGTCATACGATGTGCTCAAGTTCGCTGGTTCAACGCTTACGCAAAACCGACCCAATTGGACCGTTTTTTCGGGCGATTCCGGTGACGTGACCAAGGTGGACTGGAAGCCTTATCGCGAAAAGGTAGACTTGATCCACGGAGGGCCACCTTGCCAACCTTTTTCAATCGCCGGCCGTAGACGGGGAAGCGGCGATAAACGAGACATGTTCCCTGAGTTTTTGCGCGCTGTAGATGAAATTCGTCCACCTGTTTTTGTGGCAGAAAATGTTCTAGGCTTTTTGTCAACCAATTTTAGTTCTTATCGCGAACAGCTATTCAAAGCCGTTGCCCGCAGATACCAACTGTCAAGCTTTGTGCTTTCAGCAAAAGACTTTGGAGTTCCTCAAGACCGCCGGCGGGCGATCATAGTCGGCGTAAGGAGAGACTTTAACAAGACGTTCGACAGCGATGACATTTCCAAATCTCAAAACTCACGTGGAGTGCGGAGTGCATTAGGGCTGATCGGCACCAATATCGATGGGCCTGCTCCCACCCTTCGTTGTACGCTCACAGGCCCTCGCCAAACAACTTCGATAGCGAATAGCACCGCGTCAGTTGCCAAATGGACGGAGTTCGGAATATGGCCACATGGTGTTTCTCCCAACCGTTCAATTGCGGCATCTTTTCCCACCAAGAATCAGACCTATCGACTTTGCGTAGAAGAGTGCCAAACACTCCAAGGGTTCCCTTTGAAGTGGCAGTTCATTGGTGCTGTATACCAACGGCTTGGCTTAATTGGTAATTCGGTATGCCCTCCCGTTGGGTACGCGCTCGCAAAGAGCATTTTTGATCAAATATTTATGGATTGATCTACAAGTTCGCGCAACACCTTCGCATGATCGTTCGTGATTTTGGGAAACTTCTGGAGTATCGCGTGAGGAATATGAGGATTGTTCAGAGTGCTTCCGCGCTGTAGAACGTATCCACAGCGTTGCTTTAGCAACTTTAACATTCGCTGAGGAGAGTATCCGCCGTCCAAATCCATGAGGTCACGATACTCAGCAGCTGTTAGTTGCTTCTTTTGAAGAAACTTAGCGTCTTCCAGCGAATATTCAGTTTTTTGGCCAACACAGACATTGAGATCCTCAATCGTCAGTTTTTCTGGTGCCAGACGTGCGAGCGTAAAATCAGCTTCAATGTACTTTCTCTTACTTTCGATCCAAGGCGCAATCATCGCTGGCGAAGCATATCGTGTATATTTAAGTCCATTCCCATTGGTCGTATAAAATCCGAAAAGCCAATGTTTACCCGACCATTTTTCAATGTGGTCAGGTCCGAAGTCTCTGACTGTCGTCACACTGTCTTTCGTCGTACTTTTGAGTTCAAACTCTACTATCCCTGAACCCAATTCAAGAATTGCATCCGTTCCTGACCTGGTTTTATCATTCGGTAGAGACAGCTCGAAGAGCTCAATCTGCTCGATTTCCCGTCTGTCGTCTTGTACCGCCATGGCACACCAATAACGATCAATTAATTAGAAGGGCAACTGCTTTCTGAGGATTGAACTGGTA
>CAYTPS010000607.1:0-1697 GCA_964439245.1 uncultured Pirellulaceae bacterium
GAACGGTTCAATCGCGCCGTCGCCTGTTGTACACCCTGGGTTAGAATCAATACGCACCCACGAAAAATTCCACCAACGTTTGGTTCATGGTGGCTTCCCAAAACCGGATTAGGCTGACCCGCTGTTCAAATACCATTATGGACTCTGATCTAAGCTCTCACGAGAAACATATATTTCATGTATGAATTACATGTTATACGACACACTTAAAATAGCGATTAAGTGAGCCAGGTTACTTGGCTTCGACCCCAACCAGGCCCCAATAAAAATCTTCTATTTTTCTCTTCTTGTTTGGCGGCCTCTACCGCCAAGTCGGCATTTACTGATTAGAGATGCTTACTGTCAAAGGCCCGAATAATTCAAAACGGTTATACGACACAAAGCCATTACTTATTGATTCCTGACACCGGAGAAATTTGCAAATGAAACGGATGATTCAAAGCATGTTGGTACTCGCGTTATTAATCGCACCAACATACGCACAAAGCACACTTGAGGTAACAGTTACCAACAACGGCCCTGACGGCGGGGTATTCTTGACACCTGTATGGTTTGGTTTTCACAACGGCAGCTTTGACAGCTACGATGGCGGGACCGCTTCATCTTTTGAACTGGAACGACTGGCAGAGGACGGAAACGCTTCCTTCTTAGCCGATACTTTTGGCAACGGTGGTTCTTTGATCAATGGCGGCATGCAGAATGGCGCTGATCGAGTTCAGGGTTCTCTTGGCACGGCTCCACTGGGTCCTGGCCAGTCGGCCTCGTCGGTTGTCACCGTTTCTGGCGACGGCTCGAACCAGTTCTTTTCTTACGCTTCCATGATCTTGCCATCAAACGACTATTACATCGCCAATGGCAACCCAGAGGCATGGGACGTTTCAGATATCATTGCCAATGGTGGTGAATTGACGTTCAATATTTTCCAGGTTAATGATGCTGGTACCGAAGTCAACGACTTCGCGACATCTGCCGGAAACGGTTTGATTGGAAGCGTTGATTTGCCGGGCGGCCAAGGGGGCCCAGATCAAGGCGCCGACGAAAATGGTGTAAACCTGAACGTTGCCGCCGCCTACGCTGGGTTCCTGAACACTCCAACGGGGTCTGACACCGATTCAAACTTTGCGGCTTTGAAATTCACCGACCAGGGATTCTACCCCAACGGTGTTGCGACCATTACCATTCGCAGCGTTTCAGCAATTCCAGAGCCAAGCTGCTTTGTCGCACTCTCATTGTTTGGATTGGGATTGCTGCGTCGCAATCGCCGAGCGTAGAGAATGCACTTGCCACTGAATTCGCAAGATCATCAACGATGTGTCTCCCTTGTTAAAGATTGAGCGAGAGAGTTGAGATTCTTGGGGTTACTGTTTGGAGGGGCCCCGCGAATCTTTTTTTAGTTACCCAACAAAGCAATTTAAGAATCGAATCTTTTCTCAATCCATGCCTGGCGGATGATCTTTAACCGCCTCTCGACGGTTCGCTTGCCACAACTCATTTCGTTCGCAATTTCTGAATTCGAATAGCCGGCAATTTTTAATTCCGCAACACGGCGAATCTCCAAGTCCGGCAACGTATTCAACAAATCTTCGGCTTCTTCTTTCATTTCCGCGATAAAGTCCGGAGTTAAATCGCTGGTTAGGACATCCGAAATGCGCTGAATTTCTTGCAATTTATAGGGCAAAAATGCTGACGCTACCTGT
>CAYTPS010000607.1:1707-1980 GCA_964439245.1 uncultured Pirellulaceae bacterium
CGTGGTCGTCCTGCCACCTCGTTTTACCGCCGATCGATCACGCAACCGGTGCGATATCTTTCGACTGGTTATCAGGATCAACAAGGACCACAAATTTCCGCGATCCTGAACATCGGGAAACTTTCCTTCCTCAATACCACGGTACAAACAATCGAGGGCGCTAAGCGGGATGTCCTCTTCATCAAAATCGGTGGCAACACCCGATGGCAAACGATTACGTGCCAGCCTGCAGAGCCGGGAAAAGTACTTGTCCCATAAATACTGGGACGCGAT
>CAYTPS010000608.1:0-1976 GCA_964439245.1 uncultured Pirellulaceae bacterium
CACTGCGGGCGGGCGCTTTGCAATCGACAATTCGACGGGTGAGATTACAGTCGCCGATGGAAGCTTGTTGGATTTCGAATCTGCAACATCGCACGACGTGATCGTCGAAGTCAGCGATGGCTCACTGACCACAACCGAAACGATCACGATCGGCGTCGACGACAGTGCTGAGCCATTCCAGACGGTTCCCGGTGCTCAGAACGTCGACGAAGACACGGTGCTAACCTTCACCGGAGCAAACGCCGTCACGGTCAGCGATACGTTGGCTGGCAGCGAAATTCCTCTACAAGTCACATTGTCCGTGAACGATGGCGTGTTGAACTTGAGCGGCCTAACCGGCATCACGATCGTCGAAGGAGCCGACAACAGCGGCACGATCACCTTCAACGGCACCGAGTCCGCCATCAACGCGGCATTGGACGGCATGACGTTCACGCCCGATGCGAATTTTAACGGTGCGGTAACGCTGAACATGTCGACAGCGTTGGCAAGTGACTTGGTCGGACACTACACCTTTGAAGGCGGAAACGCGGATGATCAAGCGGCTGGAACTGCAGACGATGGAACACTCAGCGGCAACGCGACGATCGTCGATATCGGCGGAACGCGTGGAGAAGTGTTGGACGTTGATGGCGATGGGGACTACGTAAGCATTGCATCCGACTTTGGAATCGTGGGCGATTTGACCTTTGCTTCATGGGTCAATCTGGAATCACGTTCGACGGGTGGAGCAGATGTTATCTATCTGGAAGGAAAGGCGGCACTTCGATTGGATTTTGCAGGCGGGACGACAATGTCGGGCCACATTCATGATGGAACCAGCTGGCAGGCAGTCCAATTCGACGCAACGTTGGAAGGATCGGGTTGGCGACATGTGGCTATGTCGGTGGAATCGGCAACTTCAACTGTGACCCTCTATCTCGATGGACAGGCCGTTGCGTCCGATTCGTTAACGATGCGAATTGATGCCGCGTCTGAAACTCGTATCGGCGGTTCGTTTGGCACACCTGACGTTTACGACTTCGATGGCCAAATCGACGAAGCTCGCATCTACTCGCGAGCATTGTCAGCAGACGAAATCGCGGCTCTGGCCACCGACAACACCGAAACCACTGACAGCGTGGCGATCACCGTCAACGCCGTGAACGATGCTCCAGTTGTGACGACTTCGATCGAAGTTAGGAACGCCGGGTTTGAGTCAAACGTCCTCAGTGATGGAACGTCGACGCCTACGATTGACGATTGGGACATTACCGGAGCGAACACGGGAACGTTCGATCCGTCGACATCGACTTATCCGTCGGAGACACCTGAAGGTACCAATGCTGCCTACATCGACGAAGGCGGTACGATCTCTCAAACGACAGATGCAGTTTTCACGACGGGTACAGATTACGAGTTGACGGTCGCGGTTGGTGATCATCTAGGGTCAGGCGACACCAATGGTTGGGAGATAAGACTGTTTGCGGGCTCGCAACTATTGGGTTCTGCATCCAACGCTGACGTTAACCCGGCAGAAGGTACGTTCGCAGATGTCACACTTTACCTGACATCAGAGCAACTCAGTGCTTTCTCCGCCAACTACGGCGACAGTATTCGCGTTGAATTGTACGACGCAGCTCCAGCCGCCGCGAACGCACACTTCGACAACGTGCGATTGACACAGACATCGTCAGCGATCGCTACACCCGATGTCACATTCGTGGAAAACGGTGCGGCAGTTGTACTGGACGCCGATGTTGAGGTTTTCGACGCTGACATTGATCGCGGCGAAGACACGTTTGAGAACACCACGCTGACGCTCCTCCGCAACGGTGGAGCCGACAGCGACGATGTCTTCAGCGAGAGTGGCTTGCTGGGCGCGCTGACCGAAGGCGGCAATCTGGTCTACAACAGCGTGACGGTTGGTACGGTCACGACCAACAGCGGCGGAACACTTGTCCTGACGTTCAACGCAACTGCCGACAACGATGCCG
>CAYTPS010000609.1:0-1975 GCA_964439245.1 uncultured Pirellulaceae bacterium
CGATAAAGGTTCGCGAGATCTATGAAAAGGACGATTTTTTGCATGTGGTTGCAAATGAGTCATTTCCGGCGGTGCCTCGGTCGATCCCTGCAGCCGTCGAACATCGCTGAACCGGACCATTTTTCGGCCCGATTTCAGGCTCCCATCAACTCCTTGAGTCGGTCAAATTCAGCAGAATTGGCGAAGTGAACGACAATCTGGCCCTTTTCACGTGTCCCTTGTTTGATCTGAACCTTCGTACCCAACGCCATTTTCAGTTCGGTCTCCAATTTATCGACATGCGAGCTGCGAGTATTTTTGCGAGCCGTCGGAGCGAGCGAAGCGGGAGCGAGACTATCTGAAGACAAATAGTCGGCAACCAATTTCTCTGTAGCTCGTACACTGATCCCTTCCCGCACGATACGGTTGCAGAACTCTGCCTGCAGATCCTCATCGCCCAGGGGCAGCAGCGTTCGAGCGTGACCGGCAGAAATCGATTGGTTGCGTACGGCGTCTTGAACTTGGCGGGGCAAATCTAGCAACCGCATCAGATTGGCGATCGTGGAACGGTCGATCTTCAATCGGTTGGCTAAACTATCTTGCGTACAATTGTGTTCATCAATGTAGCGGCGGAATGACAATGCTTTCTCGATCGCGTTAAGGTCCTTCCGCTGAAGGTTCTCGACAATCGCCAATTCAGACACTAGACGGTCGTCTGCGGTTCGAATTCGGGCAGGAATCGTTTGCCAATTTGCCTTTATAGCGGCACGTAATCGTCGTTCGCCGCTAATGAGCTGGTACCGTCCATCCACGATCCTGACCAGAATCGGTTGCAGGATATTGTGCTCCTTGAGACTTTCCGAAAGTGATGCCAGTTCGGATTCGCCAAATTCACGGCGCGGTTGAAAGGGATTGTCTTCGATTTCGAAAACGTTCAGATTTAGCACGTCTCCGTCTTGTGGCGCCGAAGGCTTGGGTTGCCGGCTGGAGGAGGCGTTGGCCGCAGAGGGGATCGATTCGTTTGGGCGGCGAGGCTCCTTCACGATCTCGACACGCGGCGGCGACGGCGCGACTACCGTGGGGCGAGCCTGCTCGACCACAGCGACACCGCCGGAGGAATTGTCTTCCATCATCGAACCACCTGCCGCTTCGACCGTATTGAGGAGCGATTCTAATCCTCGGCCAAGTCGTTTCTTTCTAGTCACGTTCAAGCACCTCCATGCACAATTCTGTATAAGCTCTACTGCCACGACTGCGAGGTGCGTAGTCGAGAACACACAGCCCATGGCTGGGTGATTCTGCAACCTTCACGTCGCGCGGGACGATAGTATCAAAAACAATTTCTCCAAAGAACTCTCTGACCTCCGTATCAACTTCGTGGGTCAGGTCGAGCGTTTGGTCGTACATCGTTAGAACGATGCCGCCAAAGGTCAGCTGGCCTGGACGTTCCAGCATGACTGATTTGATAACCGAGATCATTTGGGCCAATCCCTCCATCGCGAAATACTCGCACTGGATAGGCATCAAGATCTCGTCAGCAACCGACAGCGCCGCCCGGGTCAGTGACCCCAATGACGGTGGGCAGTCAATCAGCACATAATCGTATTGGCTGGCGCCATCGACTAAATGACTCATCACAAGATCAGCCGACGCTATCCGGGCCTGTGCAGATGCACCTGCCCTCAGGTCTTTTGGGGAGACTGCTAGCACCCCCGAGTCGTTAAATGATTTGCTGCCGGGTAGAAGGTGAAAGCTCTCGCGATTTTCTGAGGGCGATTGAATGCTGTTGCGGATCGGTTTGTCAACGATAAGCGGATGGTTGCCGACGGGTTGGTAACCGCTGCCTGTGGTGGCGTTACATTGCGGGTCCATATCGACGAGTAATGTGCGTTGACCACTGATCGCCAGAGCGGCGGCCAGGTTGATTGAGGTGGTAGTTTTCCCAACTCCACCTTTCTGGTTGGCAACACAGATTGTTCGGCTCACGCTTCCGTCC
>CAYTPS010000610.1:0-1971 GCA_964439245.1 uncultured Pirellulaceae bacterium
AGCTGGAGCGGCGAATTTGGTTACATTAATCATCGAAGTCATGTTCACATCGATAACAGTCTGCCAAAAGTCTGGCTCGATTTCGTCCAGCTTCCTGCGTCCGATCAGCGAGCCTGCATTGTTGATCAGTACGTCGAGACCACCCAAGGCCGCGACAGCTTTCTCGACCATTTCTTTCGTCGCAGCGGGGTCGGTTAGGTCGGCTTGCAGCACCTCGACTCGATCGCCAAATTCGGCTTTGAGTTCGTTAGCAGTGTCGGCAGATGAAAAATAGTGTATCGCGACGCGGCATCCCTCGTCCAACAAAGCTCGACTGATTGCCAATCCGATTCCTTGAGCGCCAGCGGTTACCAAAGCAAGTTTTCCGTTTAGTTTTGTACTCATGGTTCTTCTCTTTTTGTGTTTCTATTGTGATTTGTATTCAAAACAGCAAAGCGTTGCTCCGTGTTGCCGAGCAACGTGCTTAGGCTAAATTTTAACTGGAGGCCGCCGGCTCTCTGGCAGCAGCGGCAGCATCACTTTTCTTCGCCGCTCGGAAAAGCAGCCAGCCGATGCCGGCGATCAGGCCACCACAGAACAGGAAAGCGAGGCGTCCGGTGATTGAGTTGGGAACCAACACCATCAATAGGACAAAGCCACCGTAAATGAGGCACAAAATGCCAAGTGTTTTGGATTGGACAGAGTCTTTTCCAGCGCCGACCTCTTTTTCAAAGTCGATCGGGGTACTCATCGTGGTAAAGAATTTCTCCACGCGATCTTTGTGTGCCTGACTGGACGACCCGTAAAACAATGTTGTGAAGAAAAACCACAACGAACATAAAATGACGTTGGCGAAAACTGGAGTGAAATAGAGATAGTCTTTGGTTTCACGCCCGCTCAACTCCCCTTCAATGCCCATGGCCGAAGTGAACCATGCTGGATCGATGATGTATTGTTTCACGCCGTCAGCTTCCCAGCTGTAAGACAGTAGAAACGATATGCCGAAACCCAACAGCACCGTGCTCCATCCAGACCATGGAGGAGTCTTTTTGACAATGATGCCCCAAAGCAATGGAATCGCATAAGGTGTCGCAATCATCCCGCCAAACCACATCATGGCATTGAATAGGTCCAGTCCCTTCAGTTGATTGATGAACAGAGCGATCAGGATGATCAGCAACCCAAACACCGCCGAAGCCACTTGGCCGACGATCAACAGATGCCTTGGCGACGCCTCTTTAACCACGTGCTTGTAAAAACAGCGTACGAAGATACCAGCGTTGCGGTTGAGCCCACTGTCCATTGATGAAATGGTCGCTGCGAACAAACCACAGACCAATAAGCCCATCATTCCCATTGGCAATACTTGTTGCGCCGCATAGATATAGGCCGTGTCATTAGGGTTTTTGACTTCCGGAAAAACGGCTGCAAGATCCGGGGCAAACACGCTGGCGGCCATCGGCGGGATGAACCAGATGACTGGGCCGATCAACATCAGCACCGAAGCGAGCAATGCTGCTTTGCGTGACTGCGATTCGTCTTTCACGTTCAAGTACCGGTAGGAGTCTTGCATGTTGTTCAATCCCACAAATTTGTGGATGAAAGTCGCGATGATCCAGAATAAAACGATCTCCCATTTGGCGACCTCGCCCCAGTTGAAATGATGGCTGGGCACCTTTTCCGCCAGCCCTGAAACGCCACCAATTTCCGGGTGCAGCAATACCAACGCAGCGGTGGCAATGGACACCGCCATGAGGATCAACAACTGTACAAAGTCTCCTGCACAGATCGCCCACGAACCACCGGCCACTGACAAAATGATCACCACAACACCAACGACCCACATTGTCTCGACGACGGGAAATCCAAACACGGCCGTTACAAACACCGCCAACCCGCTCAACCAGATCGCGGCATAAACCAGACTCAAGGGGATCTGAAGCCAGGTGAAAATCTGCTCGTTGACTGCGCCAAATCGCTCACGCACACCCT
>CAYTPS010000611.1:0-1957 GCA_964439245.1 uncultured Pirellulaceae bacterium
TGGACGCTGGCGAATTCGATTCCGCCAAAAACCACTAGGAAAAAGATGGGGGCGACCACAGCGAATTCCACGGAAGAAGCTCCTTTTCTGTTTATTCGTCGTCTAAGTTTAGACAGCATAAAAGTCTCCGTACTGTGTACTGGGTAACGCTATTTTGAAATGAAGGCAACCGAACCGGCCAGTCGTCTAAAAATATTCTTCAGTGACTCTTGGTCGGGAGCATGAGAATGAGTACCGCCACCATTATCTGCCGCTAGAATCATGTCGGGCTCATTGGCTTCGTCACTGAATGGTGTGCACTGTGATGCCATCGTTGAAACAGTTTGTTGCTTCATCAAAAGGATCATGGATACCGGTCGCATTGTGCACGCCATCGGTCAAACAGATTATGATCTTCTCGACGTTAGTCTGGCCAGCGTTTGCAAAGTGAAACCGCGCCTCCTGAAGTCCAGCAGTAATGTTGGTCCCACCAAACCAGATCGTGTTATTCAAGCGATCCATCTCAGTGCGGACTCGATTAAGATCCTGTGACAGGGGTGAATCTAGGGTAACACTTTGCACAACGATCAGGTTGCCGTTAATAGTGCGAGTCCGGTCATTGGCAAACGTTACCAAGCCAACCGTTTCTCTTGTTGGACTGGCCCCCAGCTCACTTAAGAACACCTCGACGGCATTGTCCAATGCCTTCCAGCGACTGTTCGGTAACGGTGGATTCTCCCTCAGCACTCCCAAGTCGGCACCGGTAGGTTCGGGCCCAATGAGGGGGTATTTCATTGATGATGACCTGTCGAGAACGAGAATAATTTGCACGTCCCGAAAAGACGCTTCAGAAATCTGCCCCACATCAAAAGTCGGTCGGTTGTAGAACTGGCCAAAGAACGACGCTATTGGCCCCTCGGCGGTAGAAGAGTCACGTTTTGCGTGAACCTGGACGGAGTTGGCTGGCGTCAGGCCAGGGATATGAAGGTAACTGCCGTCTGCCTGTTTGGAAGCGCGGCCGAATGAAATTTGGTCATTGGCCAAAGTGATATTCTCACCGGCGACTGGATTGTTAGCCGCAATAAAACGTGCCGCATCCATGGCGGCAATTTCATCGCCCCCTGATCGTGCAAGTGTGTCGGCAGCGGCTTTGGCTGCAAGATCAGAAACTACGCGTATTTCGTTCCGCGAACGCTGCATGTAGGCGTAATCTACTGTGAACCCCAAGATCAAAACCAACAGAGGTAGCAGTATCGCGAACAGAGCCACTATCGCACCGTTGCGATTGGCTCGTTGAAAAGATGTTTTCGCTTTCATAGTTGGCTGCCTCTAAAATGTATTCTTGCTTGAAGTCATTGCCGGTGGTTGATCAGGGCCGTAAAGCGGTGACCTCCACCCCAACTTGAGACAGGCTAATGAATTGATTGGAGCGAGGGGCTTGAAGGGCAATTGCAAACTGCTGGCCTGATTGGAGATCGTCGAAGTGAGTTCCAAACGTTTTCAATTCCAGCGAGTACCCGGTGATGTTGCGAGCATCCATGATGGTTCCGACACGAGACAACACGTCCGCTTCGGTAGCGTTCTGGCGAAGTCCGACCAAGGCACCCTCGTGAGCGGCTGACGTTAATGTTTGGCTGAGAAAGATACTGCTGTTCAACTCAAGGCAACCAAAAACAAGCAGCAACATGACTGGAAGGCAAGCGGCCATTTCGAGGATTACAGCGCCGGTCGAGCCGTGTCCGCGATTTGAACGCCCGAATCGCGTTCGACGTTTTTTAAGGTGCAGCGGAGACCGAGCATGTGAAGAGGCTCGAGATTCGATCCAGTTAAAGTGTTTTTGTTCCATCGAGCGAAAATGAATCAAGATGACAATTAGGGGGTAATCGCTGGAGAAGAGTGTGGCTCGGGACGGCTGGAGATCGTCCCACGTTAATGGGTAGCTACACTTCTGCTTCTTCTCTTTAGGTCACAATTAGGT
>CAYTPS010000612.1:0-1951 GCA_964439245.1 uncultured Pirellulaceae bacterium
ACTAGCTTCTTCCGAATTTTCCACCTAACCATTGCACGGATTTGTCCATGCTCAAGACAATCAAAAAGGGATTGGATGTTCCAATCTCCGGGCAGCCCGAACAGGATATCTCGGATGCTCCAGCGGCAACGACAGTTGCTTTGTTGGGTGAAGATTACGTTGGCATGCGGCCTAAACTTCATGTCGCCGTTGGCGACAAGGTAAAGCTTGGTACGCCGCTGTTTGACGACAAAAAAACAGAGGGCGTTGTCTTTACTTCGCCAGCAGCCGGAACCGTCAGAGAAATCAATCGCGGTGCGAAGCGTAAGTTCCTGTCGATGGTGATCGACGTCGACGGTGACGCTGCCGAACCGTTTGAAAGCTGCAACAGTCTTGGCGACCTGAGCCGTGAAAAAGTTCAGGATCTACTGGTGAAGTCCGGGCTTTGGACGGCACTTCGGACTCGACCTTACAGCAAGGTGCCTTTGCCGGGTTCTGAGCCGCATTCACTGTTTGTGACTGCGATCGATACCAATCCTCTGGCAGCAGATCCTGAGCCGATCATCGAGTCGCACAAGGAGAATTTTGTCAGCGGTCTGACCGTGTTGTCGAAGCTAACTGAAGGTAAGACGTTCGTCTGCACAAAAGAGGATTCAAGCGTTCCTGGTGAGAACGTTCCGAACGTCAGTTTTGCCCAGTTTGCGGGGCCACATCCAGCGGGTCTTGTTGGCACGCACATTCACTTCCTTGACCCGGTCAACGACAAGAAAACTGTCTGGCACATCAATTATCAGGATGTGATTGCCGTAGGGCATCTGTTCACGACCGGCAAGTTGATGACTGAACGAGTTATCGCTCTTGCTGGTCCCCGCGTGGAACAGCCGCGACTGTTACGAACGCAACTTGGTGCTTGCCTTGATGGCTTGATCGAAGGCAGTGCGAATCTCGATAACGCCCGGGTGATTTCGGGGAACGTTTTGACCGGACGGCATGCTCAAGGCCCGGAGAACTTCCTTGGCCGCTATCACAATCAAGTATGTGTTCTGGAGGAAGGAACTAAGCGTGAGTTTCTCGGTTGGCAGTTGCCTGGACCAGACAAGTTTTCAGTAACTCCGATTTATGCGGGTTCGTGGCTGAAGAAGCTCTTCCCAATGACCACCAGTAGTGGTGGGTCAAAACGAGCCATGGTCCCTATGGGGACTTATGAAAAAGTTGTACCGTTGGATATCCTTCCAACGCAGCTGTTGCGTTCGATCATTGTCGGTTCTCAGACAGGCGACACCGAAGAAGCGATTCGACTCGGTGTGCTTGAGCTTGACGAAGAAGATCTTTCGCTCTGCACCTACGTTTGCCCTGGAAAATACGATTACAGTTCGATTCTGCGTGACAACCTAACGCTCATCGAGAAAGAAGGATAACAGCGAATGTTGAGACAAATGCTGGACAAGGTGGAGCCGCTCTTTCACAAAGGCGGGCCACTGGAAAAGCTTTATCCGCTGTACGAAGCGAACGATACGTTCCTGTACACGCCGGGTGAGGTTGCTCACGGAAAAACTCATATCCGCGACGCGATTGATACGAAGCGGATGATGAGCATGGTGATCGTGGCTTTGATCCCGTGCATCTTTATGGCTTGCTACAACACAGGTTATCAAGCGCAAAAGACTATTGCGGCGACTGGTTACGAGGCTCCGATACACGACATCCAAGAAATGATCTGGAGCGGTTCGTGGCGGTACGCAGCACTCGATGCGATCGGAATTGATGTCCAGGGACAAGCGAAAGATGCTGGCTTTCTAAGCCCGTCAACGATTGTGCCAAGTTTTATTCACGGGTTGTTGTTCTTCTTGCCGGTTTACATTGTCTGCATGGCGGTCGGTGGTACTTGCGAGTTGATCTTCAGTGTTGTCCGCGGTCACGAAATCAACGAAGGGTTTCTTGTCACCGGAATGCTATTTCCGCTGACATTACC
>CAYTPS010000613.1:0-506 GCA_964439245.1 uncultured Pirellulaceae bacterium
CCGGCAATTGGCAGGACGTTTGGTCAAGCTTCGACAATCGCAAAAATGCGAAGGCTGCGAATGAGACCGAGGATGCGGTTGATGAGGGCCCGGATATGTTTGGGGAAGTAGCGGGCGAAGTGCAGGCGGCGGAGTAGGACGAAGTGCAGGCGGCTGAGTAGTTGGGGGTTTGAAAGAGTGGAGGGTTGACGTGGTCACTTTTTTTAATCACAAACGAGAATGAAAAAAGTGACCGGAGTGATTCTTGCAAACCCAACAGTATATTTCCGTCAGAGCTGCTGACGAACGAATTCGCGAACTTGGGCTGAATCGTTCAGGTCTTGTCTCTGCTGTGCGCGCCTCTGCGGCTGCTGTTTCGTCGTGTACAACCAATCATCCGCCAACCGCTAGGGGCTGGTTGGCTTGGTGTGAGGCGGTTGTTCGGTTGAGGGCCGAATTTGGTATCCATGGTTGGGTTCCCGATGATACGGCAAATTTCTCGACGATTGTCGATGAGGCTGCAGGCA
>CAYTPS010000613.1:516-1931 GCA_964439245.1 uncultured Pirellulaceae bacterium
GTCGCTGTGGTTAACACTGACCAAGGCGCAGGGAATCCTAAGCTAGTCCCGACAAATCGATCGCGGCGGGGTGAGCTTAGCAAACAGGCCATTGCGTTAAATCAACTTAACCTGCCATTTGTTGGCTGGAGTGTTGAACCCGAAGAGACAATATCAAGTGACATGACCACCTGGTACTTATGTATTCATGCAGTTGGCGAAATGGTAACGGCGGAACTATCGTTCTGGTTGCTCGGAAATAACTGTGTTTTCTGGAACGCGCTTGACCTTGGCTCGCCAGAGAGCTGGGCTCAGCAAAAAAGGACTCGCTGAAGCTATTGAATCGCACCCGCGTACAATTACGCGATGGGAGAAAGATGATCGAGAACCTGTTGAAGGCGATCTTCGACGTCTCGCAGATGCCTTGAAATTCCCAATCGACTTTTTCTTTGGTGAAGAGATGGATTTGGCCAACACTGGCTCGGCTAGTTTTCGGTCAATGTCGTCCATGACAGCCCGCGAGCGCGATAGTGCGCTTGCATCGGGCTCTATTGGGTTTCTTGCATTTGATTGGATAGAGGACCGATATACGCTACCGTTAGCAGAACTGGAAGACTTAGGACAAGAATCTCCAGAAGCCGCAGCTCGATCTCTTCGAGAAAAATGGCTGATCGGCGAAAGGCCGATTTCAAATATGATCAAGATGCTTGAATCGAAGGGTATTCGAATTTGTTCTCTTGCTGAAAATGCTAAATCAGTAGACGCTTTTTCAGTCTGGCGACGAGGTAAACCTTACGTATTTCTCAATTCCTTCAAAAGTTCGGAGCACCAACGTTTCGATGCTGCTCATGAGCTTGGTCATCTAGTTCTTCATCGTCATGGCGCACCTAGAGGACGACAGGCTGAACTTGAAGCAAATAGGTTTGCAGCGTCATTTTTGATGCCAGCAGATGATGTTCGCGCCACCTTACCTATGGTCTACGGCATCAACACAATGATCAAAGCTAAACAGCGTTGGAAGGTATCAGTTGCTGCATTGAATTATCGCTTGCACCGCCTCGGGATTACTAGTGAATGGGAATACCGTGGATTCTGTATTGAAATACAGAAAAGAGGCTATCGAACCTGTGAACCGCAAGAAATTGCGAGGGAACATTCTGAAGTTTGGCAACAAGTTTTCGAGGACCTGCGAAAGCAAGGGATATCTAAGGCCAGCTTTGCAGAACAGTTGGCTGTACCACCGGCTGAAATTGATAACCTTGTCTTTGGTTTGATAGCAATGTTGCCGCTTGAAGGTGGGGGAGAGTCTACAACTAAGAATAAGCCTCAGCTGAGATTAGTGAAGTAGCTCTAACAGAGCCGCAAGATTCATAACGTGGACAGCTCTCGGCGTGTGTGGGAACATTTTGGGTTTTTGTTTGTTTTGACCCTCAGAC
>CAYTPS010000614.1:0-1930 GCA_964439245.1 uncultured Pirellulaceae bacterium
AACGCTCATCTCAGCAAGCGCCTCAAACTCCCACATGGACATTGTTTTGTGCTCCCAGAAGGGTCAGTGACTGCCAGAAAAGCTCACTTTTACTCATGTGCCAACCTTCAAAGAGCGATCACAGAAGTGACCGCCCTTTGCTCGCTGAAATAGGTTGATCGCGATTAGTCGACTGTTGAACCGTCGCTTTGTATCATGATGCTGTCACCGTCTTCTGTGTCGGGGTCACCGTTCTTTTTATGCATGGCGAGCACAACACCAGAAAGCGCCAAGATTGCAATGAGGTTAGGAACAGCCATGGACGCGTTTGCTAGTCCACCAAGGTTCCAGATGAATCCAACTTGCGTCAGTGCGCCAACAAAAATTACGATCACCCAGATGTAGCGGATGGGGTGGGTGGCCCATTCTCCAATAAGGTATGTGACGGCTTGTTCAGCATAGTACGACCAGCCGACAATTGTGGTAAATGCGAACAGGCAGATCGAAATCGTTACAACCCACCCTCCAAATGGAATAGCCTGCGCATAGGCGCCGTTGGTAACCGCTGTTGCTTTCAGAACGCCGTCGGTTTGATAGGCATACTGAACCGCTTCACCGGCAGCATTTACGAAATCGCCCTGAACGCACAAAATTACCAGAGCCGTCATCGTACAAATAATGATGGTGTCAATAAACACACCCACCATTGCGATCTCTCCTTGTTTCACCGGATTTTTGTATTGAGTTGCTGCGTGTGCAATTGGCGCTGAACCTTGGCCAGCCTCGTTGGAAAATAGCCCTCGATCAACGCCCGCCCGGATAGCAATCGCGATAATTGCCCCGGTGAATCCGCCAGTGGCCTGATCCCACCCGAACGCTCCTGAGAATATCGCCGCGAACGCCTGAGGTATCTGACCCGCATTCATTATCAGTACGATTGCGGCAATGCCGACATACAGCGCAGCCATAATTGGTACAATCTTGCCAGCAACGCTCCCAATGGATTTTATGCCACCGATAATCACAGCAAATACGAGCCCTGCGAGGATCAACCCAATCATCCAATCTGATAAGACGCGCTGGTCTGATGAAGCAGGATTAAAAGTATAGGGTTCAGCCGTTACCAGCGTATCGCTGCCTTCTACGAAATCGCCGACCAGAACAAGCTGATCTGCCGACGATTTTGCGAGCTCGCATCCTGAAACTTTCGCAAGACCCGAAGGTGCTATCGCGCCGTTCTCAACGATACCATTGGTAATAACTCGAACATTGTCTCGTGCGGGCTGCGTGATTTGGCAAGGAAGGCTACTGGCAAATGAACGCGAGCTTTCTTGAACAGATTGTGTGATCGAGTTTGCTTGAACCATTCCGCCCGTTGCAACAGCAGAGAACAATGTTCCGATACAAAACAATGCAGCGAGCCAACCCCATTTCTTTCCAAGGCCGTTCTTGATGTAGTACATCGGGCCGCCATTTATTCGCCCATACTCATCCGTTTCGCGGAACTTAACCGCTAGGCTCGATTCGGCAAATGCGAGCGCCATCCCAAATATTGCAGTCACCCACATCCAGAAGATTGCGCCGGGGCCACCAAGTGTAATCGCAGTTGCGACACCCGCCAAGTTGCCAGTTCCGACTTGACCAGACAGCGCCGTTGACAGGGCCTGCCATGGCGTGATCGCATTTTTGGATCCGTCTCCTTTTCGCCCAGACCACAATTCGCCTATGGCCGCTCCAAAGCGCCGCAATGGGCGAAACTGCAGTCGGATCATGAAGTAAAGGCCGGCACCAAGTAGGATGACGACTACGGGGCCGATTGGCAGAATCGTGATCTCTTCTTTCGGCCCCCATGTTCCGCCCCAAACGAAGCCGGTTAAACTCTTAATAAAATTGGTGAACGTTTCCATGGCCTCCCCGGCCTCCCTTGTCTGGTTTTGCCGCACCGTAGAGT
>CAYTPS010000615.1:0-1923 GCA_964439245.1 uncultured Pirellulaceae bacterium
GCCGGAAGAAGTCATCGGTTGCGTTGCCGCCTGTTGATCCGTCGCCGTCTCCGTCGAGCAGGTTGCCTGCAGCGTCGGTGATGGTGTCCAGAACGGTCAGCGAGTAGTTGCCGTCCGCCAAAGAGCCACCGATGATGCCCGCACCGTCAAAGGTCAACGTGGCTACGGTCTTGCCGCCGATGACCTGAGTCGAAACGATCGGCGTGACGTTCGTTGCAGTGTCTGTGTTCTGCAAGATGA
Source organism: uncultured Pirellulaceae bacterium (assembly GCA_964439245.1). GTDB lineage: Bacteria > Planctomycetota > Planctomycetia > Pirellulales > Pirellulaceae > Mariniblastus. The sequence goes on from CAYTPS010000615.1 coordinate 241, forward strand.
AGTCGCTTGCCGACACGTTAACGACTTCGCTGAAGCTGACCGTGATTGTGTTGACCATGCTGCGTTGTTCATCGCCGTCGTTGATCACAATGGATTCAACGGTTGGAGCAACCATGTCTGCCGCGGCCTCAAAAGCACCGATATCGACCGCCGAGCCGAAGACACGATCAAAGCCTTCGCCACGTTGATCGAACGCCAGCGGACTGCCATTTTCATCGACGGCCAGAGCATTGCTTCCCGCACCAATCGCCGGGCTTTCGGGCAGCAAGGCATGTGTCAGTGTTGGCCCGCCATTATCGGCCAGTTCACTCAGCAATGGATCCAGTGGATTGGCCGTTGTTCCAGTCAGGTTACCAACGTTGCCAAGGATCGTGCCAAGACCTTCCGCGTTTCCAATCAAGCTGTGGTTGATCGTGAGTTCATCATTCGAATCGGCTTGAGCAATGTCCGACGAAACACCATTGAGCGTATTGTTGGCAATGATTGAATTTTCGATTGTCAACGGCGTCCCGGTAAAGACGCCGCCAGCACCCACGCTACTTTCGTTTTGAACAATGGTACTGTTGATCAATGAGGTGAAACCCTCAGTCACCGCTCCGAGTATAGCCGCACCTCCCAAACTGGTTCCGCCAGCGGTGTTTCCGCTCAACGTAGTATTAATTACCGTAAGATTTGATCGGCCCGAGTTAATCCCCGCCCCTGTTCTATTTGGCGTAGAGTTGCCGTTGATGGCACTGTTGACGATAGTTGCGTCGGCATCTTGCAAATGTATTCCGCCACCAAAACGGTTGACCGCAGTGTTGTCGCTGACCGTGCTATCCGTCATCGTGAAAATTCCTCCTACGCGAATACCTCCACCGAAGTTTTGTGCCGTGTTGCCGCTAATCGTGCTATTGGTCACGGTCACATCACCACTTAAGGAATGGATGCCGCCGCCAGAATTGTCGGATGAATTTCCACTGACGACGCTATCGACGACGTCAACGTTACCGTTGTCACTGAAGATACCTCCGCCACTCCCTGCACTTGTGTTATCGGTAATCGAGCTGTTGTTTACACTCAGCACGCCGTCAGATTCGAAGAAAATGCCAGCCCCACGCCCGTCCCCGGAAGTGCTGCCGCCGGTGATTGTCAGGTTATCAATGGTCAGGTCTCCCGTCGCATCTACGAAACTCAGTACACGAGACTGACCACTCGCATCAATGATCAGTTCGCTCGTAAGAGCTGATGCATCGATCGCGAGTGAGTCGTTGATCTGCAGCTCAGTGCCTCCGAGCGTGATTGTCGAACCAGCGAGACTTTCATCAAAGGTGATCGTGTCTTCGCCTGAAAGGCTGTCGGCGAAAGCAATGGCTTCACGAAGGGAGGTCAGTTCATCGAATTCGTCCACGACGTCTAAATTGGTAGTGACTATCAAGCTTTGACTTTCACCTGCCTCAAAAGCTCCGATGTCGCTGACGTTACTTCCCGTTGTGTTTGGCACATCCGGATTGTCAAACGGCCTTACAGCCCCACGTTGATCAGTCGCCAGAGTCGAGTTACCTGCATCAATCGCCGGGCTACCATTCCGCAGTGCGTGGGTAAACGTCGGACCGCCGTTGTTTGCCAGTAGACGCAGCAGAGGATCGGTGTTTTGTTGGTCATTCGTTCCATTGAAGCTACCGCTGTCGTCGTCAGAAATGT
>CAYTPS010000616.1:0-1910 GCA_964439245.1 uncultured Pirellulaceae bacterium
GTCCAAGACTCGATATTTGTTGGGGGTACAAACGTTGTCGGCGGGAACGCAACCGTCAATCTAAACGAGGGTACGATTGCTGTCGTTAATGGCACAAAAGTTTGGAACACTGGAACGTTTAATCTTTTGGGCGGCCAATTCGAAACTCGTGTGTTGGATCTGGCTGCATTGGTGAATCCACTGCAGTTCAACATGACGAGTGGCCGTTTAGTATTGCAAACGGTCAACGGTGATTTGGTTCAAAGCGGAGGTACTCTGGCGGTGCGTCAATCTCCGGATCTTGGCAGCATGGACAGCAACTACACGCTTTCCGCCACGGCAAAGCTGGAAATGAATGTTGCTGGTATTGATCGCGGGATTGCCTATGACGCATTCGATGTTGTGGGTTCCGCAATGCTCGATGGCACTATTAGCGTGGCGCTCACAAACGGTTTTGTTCCTGACATCGGCGATTCCTTCAATCTTATACAAGCCGGCAGTTTTTCCGGTAGCCCGACCATCGATTTATCGGGAGCGGTTTTGCCTTTCAGTCTGGCCTGGGATACCACGAGCTTTTCTTCTTCCGGCACGATCAGTGTTATCGCAGGATTGATTCTGGGTGACGTGAATCAGGATGGCTTGGTTAACTTGCTGGACATTGGTCCGTTTGTGGATCGAGTTTCAAATGGTGTTTTTCAAGCGGAAGCGGATGTGAATCAGGATGGCAACGTGAACTTGTTGGACATTGGGCCGTTTGTGGATTTGTTGAGTAACTAGTGCAGTGGTTTGGTCGGGATGCCCGAGGTTCCCGTCGAATTGTGATCGTAATCATGCCGTTTTTTTGCGCAGGGGCCTCGGACCTCGCAAAAGAGAATAGACTATGAAAAAGTTTTACGTTGGATTGGCGATTCTTGCTTTCAATTTATGTCTACTTGAAGAGCTAGTTGCCCAACAAGCTTCGTGGGTAAATACGACTGGCTTTAACAACGAATTCAATGAGCCCAGCAATTGGTCGACGAATTTGGTTCCAGATATCAACCAGGATGCTCTATTTAACCAGGCTTCGGCGTACGAGGTCTTCTTTACGCAAAATGAGGCGAGTCGAATTGTCAGTGCAACCCAGGGATTGGTCTCTTTCTTTGGCAGCGGAAATGACTATCAAGTTGGAGACGACTTTTTTCTAGGTGGTGCAGACCTGGAGGTGTTTGACGTACACATCGATGTCAACGATCGATTTCAAACGTTTAACGGAAGTAATTTAAACCTGTTGTCTGGATCGATAACAGGTGAAACTGTGACCATAGGTTCAGGTGGCAGTTCTTCGATGGCGTTGGTTGATGGTGGAGCCAGTTTGAATGCAGATGGCATTTTAAGTGTTGGTTTTGTTGCTTCATCGATCCTTAGTATTGAAAACGGAGGTCAGGTTAACAGTCAGAGGGGTGATCTTGGGGTGAATCCTGGAGTTTCCGGAATGGTTTCCATCACTGGGGCAGGATCAACTTGGACGACTACACGCGGCGTAATTGTTGGCTTCCAGGGACTGGGGACATTGAACATCGCTGATGGAGGTAGACTTGAAACCGGAGACGGTCAATTCAGTAGTATTTTGGGCGCTAGCCCCAATTCTCAGGGCACGGTGGATATTACGAATGGATCGTGGGTGCAGGATGGCAATATCGTTGTGGGGCAAAGCGCGTCCAACTTGTCAAGTTCCATTAGTCTGTCAGATGGCAGCACACTTGAGTCAACGATCGTCTTTATCGGCTCGCCAGCGGGTTCAGATGGGCTTGTGTCTGTCAATGGTTCGACCTGGTCCAACTTGGAAGAAATCTACGTTGGATCATCTGGGGCAGGGAGGCTGGAAATTTCTCTAGGTGGAATGGTCACCAACCGAAACGCGCAAATTGGTCGTTTCGCGGGGAGAGAAGGAA
>CAYTPS010000617.1:0-1907 GCA_964439245.1 uncultured Pirellulaceae bacterium
GCGTCGAACAACGGCTCTTCCTCGGTCGTGACAAAGAACTTTTCTGCCGCCCATTCAAGGCGTTGCGCGTCGCCGATTTTCTCGGACAGGTAATCGGGGTGGTAATCTGCGTCGGTCAGGCGGGGTTTCGGCGCGGCCTCGTGGCGGAAATTGGGGTCTTCTTCCCAATATTTTTGCAGTAGCGGGCGATAGTTAAGATATTCGAACCAGCGGCAACGATAGGACATAGTCGCTTCCAGCATCTCGTGGCCGACGGTCAGCAGCACGTCGCGAGGCGGCATGCAGCCGAACTGGCTGTCGGTGTGAAAGTCTGGAGTTGTCACCGGCTGGGAATGGTCAATCGAGTCGGGCCGATCTACCCGCACGCCGCGTTTGCGCAACTGAGCTGCAAAGGTGTCGAGCAGCTCGTTGGCGCGGTCAATCGTGTCCTGCGGGCGACGACCCCACTGGCCACGCATGTCGGAGTCTTCGGGCACTTTGGCGTCCAGCGCGGGTTCCTCGGGCGGGATATGACAATCATCCGCGCGCCCCACAATCACGTGGCGCAGTGTATCCCATTCGTTCCAGCTTTTGACTTGCGTTTTGTCCGGTGACCAATCCGACATGGTATGCTCCGTCTGGTGGGGATGGAGCAGGCCTCCAATCTCCCGATTGAAAACCCCGGCGTTCAGGATTGTATGCGCGGCAAAGGAAGTCCCTTCGGCGACGCCATCGCCCTTGGCCCATGTCGGGGGTTAGCAGGGTTTTCCGAGGTGGGGAAGGGTTTTGAAGCAACCCTTGGCACCGGATTTTTCCCTGTCCATGCTGCACAGCCTTCCTTTTGTCGTATGCATTTGTAAAACTGAACGGCAAATCACAGTGCTAGGTGATGTAAATTGCCTTCACATTACCTATATGTGTCGTAAGGCATTAAGAATAAGGGGAGAAATATGGCCAATTTTGACGCGCAAGTCCGTGAGTCTCAGGAGCAAGTACAAGAGGCGCAAGCCAAGATTCAGGAACTCACCAGTCGGATCGAAACCGCGCGGCAAAAAATGGCCCAAGGCACCGATATCGAACTCGATATCGAAAATGCCACTTTAGAAGACGTTCACGCCCATACCGAATTGATGAATGCAAACATCGCAGAGCTTATCATGGGGCTCGATGATGTGACGGCTGGGTTCTCCAAAGATTTTGATGAAATGCGCACAAAGACGGGCTGGGAGAGCTTTGTCGGGATATTCTCCAAGGCGAAATCGGACTCCATGCGACAGGAGCGGATGCGCACGGCCTCAGTGGATGACAAGCTGCAGGACTTGATCTCCAAATCCGATACCATTGTGCGGTTGCTGCAAGGACAGCTGGATATGCTGGAAGAGCAGAAAACCAAGGTCGAGGGCAATCTGACCGAAACGCTGGACGACCGCGAGTTTACAGTGCAGGAGCTGTCCACGCTGCAGACCGATATCAAAGCGATGGATCCCAAGATCATTGCGATGGAAAACAAGATTGCGGCTGAAACCGATGCCGCCGCGCGTACTGCGTTGGAAACCGAACTGGCCGCGTTGAACACGCAATACAACGAGATGGTGCAGCAAGAGCAGGTGAAGTTGGCGAAATCGCAGACGCTGGAACGCTATATCGAGAAGGGCAAAACCTGGATCGACTCGCTGCAAAACCAAGCGGCCACGCAGATGGTGCTGATCAACAAACTGCAAACGGACACGAAACAGCGCGTGGTGCTATATGACGCGCTGACCAAGTCGTTGAAGACCGCGCAGCAACAGGACGTGGCCCACCGCATCAACGAAATTGGCGTGAAAACCGACCAAGAGGCGCAATCCGCCATGGCCGGGATTGGGGCCGCGACGAACCAGAAGATGGCCGACATGCTGGAAGCGCACGAGGATCAGATGGTATTTGCC
>CAYTPS010000618.1:0-431 GCA_964439245.1 uncultured Pirellulaceae bacterium
CGTCGGACCAGGCCCCACACGCCTCTGGGATACGGTTACGTCGAGAGTAGATGTTGTCGAGAGTAGATGTTGTCGTGAGTTGATGTTGTCGTGAGTTGACGTTAACTACGAGTTAGCTGTGCCGCCGTATCGCGTTAGCCTCAGCTAAGACAAAGCCCGTCGGTTTTTGACGATTTCCACTAGATCTTCGTTTCCGCTTACCTTGATTGCTGGTCCGTCCTCTTGAAGGTAGACCGGGATCAGTTGACCTACCTCGTGTGGCAGTTCCAGCGGTGGTGGTGTGTGCCCCAGTTCAACGGACTTGATCGCGCTCTTGATGGCAATGGCATCAATGATGGACACAGACTTAACGGCCGCCGCTTTTGCGTTGCTGACATAAGTCGTCGCAACTTCATACAACTGGTCGGCAACTCCTTCGCCAACCAGGGCAA
>CAYTPS010000618.1:441-1884 GCA_964439245.1 uncultured Pirellulaceae bacterium
AGGTGTTTCCTTGGCATCGTTTTCCTTGGCATCGTTATTCCGAGTATTCAGGGTTGTCAATGTAAAAGAACATATGATCGAGGGCGTCTTCGTGATGCATCCGCGATGTCAGGTAGTTTTGGATGATCCTGTATTCCGAGGGTACAAAGCTCTCTTGCGCTGTTCCATTGCGAAAGAACTTTTGAACGTTTGTATCCAATGTCATCACGTACTTAAATGTTTTCTTTCCGATTCGATCGGTCAACGGGATAACAAGGCAAGACCTCAGGGAATTTCTCTGTGCGGCGTTAAAAAACGTAAAGGCAGATTCATCCGATTGGTCGGCCTCAGCCGCGCATTCCACAATGTGTATCTTGTCGTCGTCACTTACCGCAACCTTGGTTGCCAGGCAGCTATCAGCGTTGCCGAATTCAAGCAGCTGTTTGACATTCTCGAGGTCCCTCTGGGCACACCCTGGATCGGACCCTGGCTTGCCGTTGTGAGCGAATACTAGCTTTATTCTCTGCTTTTGAAAATCAACCCTAAATAGAGCAATGCGAAGCCTAATCTTCTCATCCACTGGCTTAAGGGGCGAATTCTTCAATTGATCAAGGAAGTGTCCGTGGACACATGAGGCCAGCACTCCCATTTCTTTATTCGGGCGAAGAGCCTCTCGCAAACCAGGGAGATTTCTATTTTTCTTCTGACGTCCAATTACACGAAGTCGCGTTCCGCGCCCTGACACCGGACCGGCAAACAAGTCCTCAAGGCTTTCGTGGATTAGAAGCGAATTCTTTAATTCACCGACTCGAAACTGATAGAAATCGTTTCGTTTCTGGATTTCATCCTTGAGTTTTGCGATCTCTCCCTCTTTCTCGTTTTCCAGATCCTGAATATCAGCCAGTTGGGTTTCCAGTCGTCCCTCCAGCGTCGTTATCTCCAGGGAATTTACCTTTTCATGGTAGTGGATCAACAATTGGGAGAGCACCAGCAATGCCATGACGGGGCCGAGCAAGCATGCCGACCAAAACGACAGCCGCGAAATCGCTTCTTGCTTGCCATAAAAGTTCTGCACTTCTGACAGTTGAGAAAGTACTGCCAGCAAGAGCCCAAAAACAATTACGGCAACGGTCAACGAGGTTTGCCATCCGCGAGCTTCTGATTGTTTTTCGCAGAAATAGGAACGGCTTACCAGGTACTGAATCGGTACCGCGATGGCTGAAACAATCAGGAGCACGATTGGGCCCCAACAATAATTTTCGTAGCTATACATTGGCAGGATGGAAGGGGCTGTGCGGCCGGTGGGTGCCCGAATTATGCACAAAGCAAATGCTTCTGCAACAAAGAGTCATTGGATTCTACGTGTGTTCTCGGACTTTCAGGGCGTTGCTGAATGGGGAAGCACGGGTCTCCTGTAGGAGCCAGCCCGCTAATCTCGCGTGTTGTTCCTGTTTCGGCCCATCC
>CAYTPS010000619.1:0-648 GCA_964439245.1 uncultured Pirellulaceae bacterium
GTCATAGATTGCATTCGGAAGTTCTCATTGATGGTGTCGAATACGGTGGCGTCACCAGTACTAGGGCAGAACCTAATTGCCAACGGTGACTTTGAAGCCGACACGTTCACCGTATGGCCTGGCTACGTCGGCGGTGGAAATCCGGAGCAAATAGCCAGTTGGACGACCAATGGCGATGTGGGGCCCGGGAACGTTGGCATAAATCCTGTGTTCGAGCCGCAAAACCCTAGTGAGATTTTCGGTTGGACCAAAAACGAAGACTCGCTCGGGCAGTTGGGGATCAATCCCGTCGTCGATGGAAGGCAACCGTTTGCTGACAATGGTGATTCGGACGGTGGCCTGCTCTTTCTGCAGCGCGATGTGGCTGTCTACCAAGACGTGTCTGGATTAACCGTGGGACAGGACTACGTGCTTTCAGTCGACTACAACGCTAGAAATTGCTGCGGCGACTTGCCCGCAGCATCATTGGAGCTAAACGGCGAGTTGTCGCTGCTTTTCCCGAATCCTGACGACTTCATCGACGAGGTTGTAGAACCGGTTGAGCAGGGAGCGTGGTGGTTCGCCGATATTCCGTTTACCGCAGATGACGAGACAGTACGCATCGAGTTTGCTTCATTTCCAGACACTGGCGGCGATGCCACACTGCTG
>CAYTPS010000619.1:658-1369 GCA_964439245.1 uncultured Pirellulaceae bacterium
GTTCTAATGACGAGTTGATCGTGAATGGCGACTTTGAGGATCAGATCGACCTTTGGGTGTCGTGGCCAGGGTACCAAGGGAACGAAAACGTCGGGCCGCGCGCTCCGTTCCGCGACAACGGAAATAACGAAACGCAGGTGGCGTTGCTGCAAAACAGTGCAGCCATCGATCAAGAGATAAGTGGGCTCACCGTGGGCGAGACCTACACGCTGAGCCTCGACTATAACGCGAGAGACTGCTGTGGTGGAATTCCTGCGCCACAGTTGCTGATTGATGGCCAGTCCATCGACGACTTTCCCAACGCTGACGGTTTGGTGGATCCCGTCGGAGAAGACAATGCCTGGTACACCTTTGAAACGACCGTCGTGGCTGAGTTTGATTCTGTCGTGCTGACGATTGAGAATCAGTCGGACCCCGACGGAAGCGATTCAACATTGGTCGTTGACAACGTCTTCTTTGGCATTCGCGGTGGAGAATTGGTTGTCGGGGACTGTGATGGCGACGGTGCATTGACGGTTGCAGATTTGCAATGCGTTTCATTGGCCGACCTCGAGATGACACTATCTGACTTGGAAGTCTTGCCGGGCGATTTGGACGGAGACGGAGGCGTCGCATTCGCTGACTTTCTGGTCCTTTCGACGAACTTTGGTTCGACCGACGTCGGTTACGCGGGGGGCGATATCGACCTAGACGGCACGGTCGCATTTGGCG
>CAYTPS010000619.1:1379-1876 GCA_964439245.1 uncultured Pirellulaceae bacterium
TTCAATTCCGGAACCAAGTTCAGCTTTGCCGTTTGCACTCGGTTTAGGCACAGTGTTATTGATACGGCCCCGACGTCGAACAACGTAATACGTCTTCCGAGACGAATCCTACTACCGATGTTCAGAGTTACTGAATCGGCGGAGCCATTGGTGCGTCTTATGTGGGAGGTGTGGGCCGCAATGAATGCCTGCCCTCCAGTCACGTCACACTATTGAGTCTATGGCATGCCGAGAGTCTGGTTTACGGCCGATACCCATTTCGGCCACTCGAACATATTGAAGTATTGCAACCGCCCATTCTTGAACGACGAAGAATCGCGGCTGCTGGAAGATGATCCACGCGGCAGTTGGAGGGTGTCGCGAGAGAGTCTGGCTCGTCATGACGATGCGCTGATCGAGGCGATCAATCGATCGGTTGCCGTGGATGACACTTTGTGGATCCTCGGCGATTTCTGTTGGGGAAAATACCGAGAGGCAAAACGCTACGTCGATCGCAT
>CAYTPS010000620.1:0-1222 GCA_964439245.1 uncultured Pirellulaceae bacterium
CAATCGGCCCGACCGGACTCCACTTCGCCGCGCCAACAAAAAACGTGGACAAACACGTGGCAATGAACAGCAACAGCGGCAAAACCGTCCTACGCCGGTAGCGATCATAAAGCACCGTCGGACCAGCAGGTGGCAGCTCAGCAGGGTAGGGGGGAATGTTGGAATTCGCACTCATGGAAGGCAAGGATACACGAACTCGCATGCCGAATCTATTGGGAGCCGCCCGGAAAGAGCACGAGTTTTATCACTGGATAAACTCTACGGGAGTTTCCGGATGCAGTGATCAAGCAAAAAATGTTAACGTGAAATCTTTTTCTTTTTTTTGTAATGCTCTCAAGTCGATAGATCATCTACGGATGGAATTGCGCAATCTCATGGAGGGATTATTTCACTTACCTCAATGAGGAGTAACATCTTGCCTATCGAATTTTTTTCTTCCACCATTGCCGTTGGCTTTGTGACCGTTTGGTTGATGGTCGGTCAGTTCTCCGTTATGAAAACCTAGCCTGTCGTGCCAGCTCTCTGATCCGTGAGAGCAACTACAATTTGAAACTCATCGAACGCGAAGGAATTTTCCTTCGCGTTTTTGTGTTGATCCGATAGTTTTCGAAAAAAGCCGCTGGGGAATCTAGAGCACTCTCTATTCAGCCGGCGTCAACCACGCGTGTTGTTTCATAGCTTACCTTGTCAGGTACAGTGATTCCTCCAGAGACAATCGCCTGCAGCGTTTCTTGCAAGTCCCAGTTCAACGAGACCACATTTTCTTCTGGCACCATCAACATGTACCCAGATGTCGGCACAGGAGTGGTCGGAACGTACACACACAAAATCGTTTTGTTGGTCGCCGCGTCCACGCACTCGTTGGTCACAAACGCGGGAGCCTTCATGCCCGGATGCGGAAATTCGACAAGTACCACACGCTTAAAGTCCTTTACTCCTTGAGCACCAGACACCGAATTCAATACATTGCTGACCGCAGCATAAATGGTCTTGATCCCCGGCACCTTCAACAGCACCCAGTCAAAGACTTTGTGCAAACGCGATTGCGCGAACATGCCGGCAACAAATAGAATCGCCAACAAACTTACGACGGCGAGCAACGAGAAAAAGGCATCAAGGAAATAGCCACTTCCGTTCATCGAAGCGTTGATCGCGTCGGCGGCATCAGGAGACACGTATGCGTTCTTCAAATACTCTGCAATCGGCCCCAACGCATAATAGT
>CAYTPS010000620.1:1232-1874 GCA_964439245.1 uncultured Pirellulaceae bacterium
TAATAGTAGAGAACGTTGTACAACCACCCAATCACAGCAAACGTGATAAATACGGGCAACACCACAAACAAACCAGCGATGACCCGATTGCGAATTTGCCGAAAATTTTCCCCAAGCGAACTTCCTACACTTTTGGCTACAACTTCAACCTCGGTATCTGGCGTCGTGTTATCGGTCATGCAGTATCAGTCAGAAGTGTAAAATTGTGTTGGCGATAGATCTCATGCAATCGCAAAGTCAGTCAGATCCTTTATCTCATCGGCAGAAACGCTTTCGGCAATCTCATAGCCGAACGTCGACAACGAAAACTCCTTTTGCTGGTGATGAATCACCAATCCTAAGCGGCACAATTGGGCAAACGCTTCAATGAACCGCACCGTCTGACGCGGCTGATCCTTACGCCGAAAAACCAGAAAGGCTCCCGGTTCGGTCTCAACGCAGACTGCCAGAAAACGTTCCGTTGAATCAAAAGAATCTTTGGTCGCCCGAATCTCAAACGTACCCCGAACCCGAGACACCAGCAACAGCATTTTGGCTTCGGCCGTCAACTTGGCTAAAGTCTCGTCTGCCTCGAAATCGCCGCTCACGATCGCCTTGCCACTAAGCGCCGCCAGTGCAGAGACGACAGGATACCCCTCGTTC
>CAYTPS010000621.1:0-1869 GCA_964439245.1 uncultured Pirellulaceae bacterium
GTCCATAGTATTGCGTCCTCTTTTTTTGATCTAAAGATGTAACCAGATAGGTAAGTGGCTGGACCATCAACTGATCAACCAACAATGCAAAGTTTATTGGATACCGAAGGTGATATCCATCGGGCATGTGAATCTGCAACAGTTCTAGATCACCTGAGTCGGTGTTTTGCGGTTCTTACGGGGATTTTTCAGGAGCGTTGCACCAAAAAAAATTGCTGGACACGTTATCAATCCTCGCTAAGCGGACTGCTTGCGTTGAAGAAATTCCAATTGCCGGATACGTTATGCAGGTCGATTGACAGCCCATCTGGCATGTTGATCGCGAAATTTTCGGACTATTTCCCCCAACAACTTGTTATCACGCTTCGGCGACTCGGCATTATGCAATCGACTTCAGCCACTAGGCCATCTGACATTCAGAGTTTGAGAGAGCATGCGGTCTCCATCCACCCTGACCTTGGTGTGGCTCTCGACGCGGCGCTGGCTGCAGGGAAGATTATTGCTGAGGGGTTCGGGAAATTTCATACGATTGACCAGAAAGGCGTTGGAGATTTTGTTTCCGAAGTCGACCAAATGGCAGACAAAGTCGTCTGCGAAATTCTTAGCGGTGATAGCAGCACGGCCATTCTCTCCGAAGAACTCCACCCCGAGCTTGCCGCCGGTGTCGATGACTTCTGGATTGTCGATCCGCTCGATGCGACCAGCGCGTTCCTCATGCAGGCTGGACGGCAATTTCCTTCGGTGTTGATTGGAAAATATTTGGGTGGCCAAGCAGTTTTGGGGCTGGCACATTTTCCGCTGACCGGTGAATGGTTTTACGGATACAAAGATCGGCATGCGTTTAAGAACACACAACGCTTGCAGGTACCTGATGGAGACCGAGAATTGGGTGATGTGTGGGTCGAGATGAACCAATATGGTGATTCCAAATTTGAAACGGAATCATTTACCATACTTCGAGACCGTTTGCGAACTGGCGACGGAGCGCGGATGGTAACGACAACGGTTCCCAACTCGGGTGTGGCGCTGCGAGTCGCCGAAGCGGAAACTGGTTTGGCAGCCGCGATTCACGACAACAGCGAGGCAAAAATCAAACAGGCGCCATGGGATGTCGTGCCCGTTAAATTGATTCTCGAAGAGGCCGGCGGTGTGTTCTTGAATCTCGATGGCAAGCCGATCGATCCCTTCGTCGCCGAGGTCTCGGTAATTGCTCAAAGCCAAGGCTTAGCCGAACAAATTATACGTCTGGCTGAACCGAAGTAATCGCCGCGGGCGTTGGGCCAATAACCTAAGTGGGATGATTCTACTAATTCTCCGTCAGGCTAACGATTTCTCCATTAGGACCGGTAAAGAAAGTGTACCAGCCACGGGCGTAGGCCTCGTTTTATCTGATGCCTATCACCTTTAAAAAGGCTAAATTTCTCGTTGGTGGCTGAGCGAAGATTATCTCTTAGAGATTCGCAATTTGTTCGACAATTACCACCGCGGCGTCTGCTTTGCTGCCGCTAAATTCGCGAATTAGCTCTCCCGATTGGTCGATCACATTGATTGAATTGACTTTCGAACCCATTGCGTCGGCGGCGTTAAGTACGATCAAATCAAATTGTTTGCGCCTTAATTTCTCTATGGCGTTCGCTCGCCCATTCTCAGTTTCAAGCGCGAACCCAATTGTCCATTGGCTTCCCCGTTTCATTTTGCCCAAGGCCATCATGATGTCGGGAGTACTACCGAGTTCAAGTGTCAAACTGACGTCGGTCTTTTTGATCTTTTCCCTGGCAACCACCAATGGAGCAAAATCGCAGGGGGCGGCGACACCAATGGCTCCGTCACAAGAAGGAAACTGTTCGACCGCTGCCGCCAGCATCTCAT
>CAYTPS010000622.1:0-1865 GCA_964439245.1 uncultured Pirellulaceae bacterium
ATCTTCAATGCTCAGCCCGGCGCGCGCCCCCTCAAGGACCACCAGCGCCCAAGCAGCTAGTGTTCGCTTTCTCCATTCCTGAAGAAATCACCGGTTCGACGGGCTCCAGCATTCACTAACGAATGGCTCAATTCAGGGGCCAAATTTCTTTTGAAGCACTCTGAGCTTCCCTTACAAGCCAAAATTAGCGCATCAACGACGCCCAGTAAAAATTCTGGACAGAATTGGAGGATTCTCAGAGCTGTTTGCGTCAGGACCTCGCGATCGCCGTTTTTGGCTTGTTTCACGCCCTCCTGCAATAGAAATTCCAATGAAGAAACGCAGACAGCTCGCAAAGCGCAAGAAAGCTCGCAAACGAAACTCAAAGCGAAAAAACAAAGGCCAATCGCTCACCATTGAGCAGCTCGAAGACCGGCGTTTGCTGGCAACGTTCGTTGTCAACAATCTGCTCGATGCGCCCGTCAACAATCCGATCGAAGTCCCCGGAAGCTTGCGGCAAGCTGTTTTTGATGCCAATGCCAATCCCGGCGCCGACACGATTGTCTTTGAAGGATTCGCAACCAGCGGACAGATCCCGCTTTCTGCTGGCAGCTTGCAACTGACGGAATCGGTCGAGATCGTCGGTCCGGGAGCCGATCAACTGACGATCAGCGGGGGCGGCAACTCGAACATCTTCTGGTTCGGCGATGATACTGGGGTGTCGACGTTCGATGTGTCCGGCCTGACACTGGCCGATGGCAATGGAGTCAGCAGCGCGGGTGTGGGAAACAGTGGCGGAGCGGTTCTGTTCTTCGATAGCCTCGGTGCTGGCGGCGAAGACACGCTCAACATTTCGAATATCGTCTTCCAAAACAACACGGCCTCTCAGGGCGGCGGACTGCATGCGGAGCTTGGTACGGTCAACATTGTTGACGCGACCTTTTCTGGCAATGAAGCCACCGACAGCAACAGTGGCGGCGGAGGCTTGAACTTCCAGCAATCCGACGCGACGCTGACACGAGTGATTGTCGATAGCAATTCAGCCGAGAACTTTGGGGGTGGTATCCGAAACGTGGTGCCACTAGCAACGGAAGGGCTTGGTGATAGCAACTTAACGATCGTCGACAGCACCATTTCTGGCAACGACGGCTTTCGCGGCGGAGGCATCTTTAGCGCTTCGGAATCCGGTCAGGCAGATGCGACGTTGAACATCACCGGAACGAGCATCACAGGGAACGACTCGAACTTCGCTGGCGGTGGCATCCGACTGGGTGGCTCAGAAGTCACCGTTTCGAATTCGCTGATTGCAAACAACACGGCGGCTCAAGCCGCCGGCGCGTTTCTTGCGAACTCCGATGGCCGTTTTGAGAACACCACGATCAGTGGAAACATAAGCAATGGCAGCAGTTCTGCAATCGAGCTTCGCGTCGATCGCAACGATGATCCATCCGGACAAGGTGTCGGGCTGCTGGACATCGTCAACTCGACCATCGCGTTCAACATTGCCAACGGAGGAGACCAGCGTGCTTTCGTCGTCGATGCCGCGGCAAACTCAACCGGCATCGCTACCTTTCAAAACTCGATCATCGCCAACAACGTTGGAGGTCCGACGTTTTTGGAAACAGGCGATGGTTTCGCCAGCATCGAATCGGCGGGGCACAACGTTTCTGACGTTGGCCTGTCCATCTTTACCGAAGCTGGCGATCAACCCAACACCGACCCTCTGTTGTTTCCACTGGCAGACAACGGAGGCGCTTCGCTGACGCATGCGTTGCGACTGGAAAGTCCTGCCATCAACGCGGGAAACAATGCCCTGGCGGTCGATGCCAATGGGAACATATTCGCCACCGATCAACGCGGTGCCGGATTCGATCGTATACTTGATG
>CAYTPS010000623.1:0-1864 GCA_964439245.1 uncultured Pirellulaceae bacterium
GGTGATTACTTCAATTGCTGCGGACAATCAAGACGCTGCTGAATCAGTGAAAGATACGTATCTAATCGTCGATGTGGAGATAGAGGCCAATCTGTTTAGATATTTCAATTTGCAGGAAATTCAGTCGGACATCCCCTTGGACAAAGCCCAGCAAATTGGATTGGTTAAAGATCGCCTAGAATTTTTGCACCGTGAAAAGACTGATCGCTCTGAATTGTCGAATCGTGAAAAGACTGATCGCCTCACGAATCTATTGAAGAGTCTAAGGCTGGACTACCGCGTCTATTTCTACGACAGAAATGAGGCCCGTGCTCTATCGCTAGACGCAAAAAGTGAAGAGTCCGCATTCGAAAGACGGAACGTAGTTTTTAGTTCCATAAATTCTCACTCAACAAAATACTACTCTCCGCGATTACTAACAAACGTTCTGTTCGACAGATCAGACGTTTCGCCAAATGAAGATGACCTAAAGGTCAACGAAAATGGCGAGTTGATATTTACAGCGAAGGCTTCAATTTGGGCGAGGCGAATTCCTCAAGGTTTCTACTTTTTTGAAAGTTACCTTGGGAATACGCCTCCAAGGATTAAGCCCTTTGACCAATACCTAAAAGTTACCTTTGAAGGCACCGGAAGCGGTGTAGCCGGCTCATTATTGCTTACGAATGGAGAGCCAAAAACGCGGTCAGAAGCAGAAAACGAAGCGAGAGAAAAACAAAAAAAGATCGGTGAAAATTTGGCCAGCGAAAGCGATCGCCAAATTCGAAAGAAAACTGCCAAGATCCGAAAAATGAGATTGCAAACAGAATATTTCGGAAAAACCCAAATTGAAGAAGAGGCGGAACCGGTTTCTCAACCAGTTTTTGTGACTCTCGACTTCGCATTGGATGATTCTTTAAAAGAGGCTGAAAGGTACTGGCACCCAATGCTGCTTCTTAGTTGTCCAACAGGAGAGGCCACCCCAAGCACTCAAGACGTTATTCTCCTGAATGACTTTCCACTAAGAGAATCAGCGAGTTCCTTGGAGCGAGTTGGTTTTCGCTACAAAACAAAATCTAGATTTGCATTTATCCCTGGACTGAACATCACTGCGAAACAACCATGAAAACAAGTCTCAACATAGTCATCTTTTTTGCTTCAATAGCTTTGGTTTTTCTTGGACAAGTTTTCGGACCTGAAAGTAGTTCTGCGTCTCATTTTTTGACTTTTGTTTTTGCTGTTTCTCTACTGCTCAGTTTTTTGCTTGCGAAAACAGAATCGAAGGCTAGTTGGCTTGTTGGGCGAATTGCCTTTGCATGGCTACTCGCCAACTGCACTATTTGGGTTGTTGTGGCTAGCTTGCATACACTTGGCTTGAATCAGGTAAGCGAGAAAGCGTGGTGGAATGGACCATTGCCTGTTTTGCCAATATCTGAGGGTGGGGTCGCAATCGAGGACGAAGTTGCAGGTGATGAAATTAACGACGGGCCAAATGGCTCAAACGAATTGTCAATTCGAATCCCCACTTCCCGTATCGGCTTACTAGGTTCTGAGGAAGATTATCAAGGAATACTTCCTAGCAAAGAAAGTGACACGGGAAAAACGTGGTATGACCACGAGAACGAGGATAGAGCGCCAATTGTTATTGGTTGGACTCGTTCCGCGAAAGATCAGAACCAGTATTTGAAAAGCACTTTAACTCGAAAAACCTATCACCCTTTGGCCTTTGGGGTGCGAGTGATCCCTGACGCATTCGAAGTCCGGAAACAGATGTTCCAAAAATACCACGTCGGTGCCAATGCTCGATCCCAAGAATACACACTATACGATCAACTGATAGATACCGAGAATGATCAATTGGAGGAGGAACAGAAACAGGCAATTACTT
>CAYTPS010000624.1:0-1846 GCA_964439245.1 uncultured Pirellulaceae bacterium
TGCTGTTGTACCTTATTCAGCACTTCTTGTTCTCAGATGAGCGCGCAAATCTGATTTACGGTGGCTACATTGCGCTCGTTTACATCATGTCGATTGTTGGTGGTGTGCTATCAGACAACTATCTTGGGCAGCGCAAAGCCGTCACGTTTGGTGCGGTCCTGCTGGTGCTTGGCCATTTCGGAATGGCATTTGAAGGATCGGGCTCGAAAGAGACCCTGCAAACTGAGGCCGGAAACTTCGTTGTTGATGCTGAAGGTCGAGATGACCGTCGGCAATTGTTTGTTGAATTTGATGGCCAGCCCCGACGCATAATTTTCGATACAACGAAATATGGGTCCCTCGGCGATGATCGTTTTACACCGATCGATGAAGAGGGCGCGGGGGATTACGTTATCGAACGCCAGACTCGCGGCCTGATTCAGAATATTTGTGCGGTTATCAGCCTAGGTTGCGCTGGGCCAGAGCCATCAACAACACTCATTTTGAATGGCGAACCCATCCCAATTAGTGAACGAGAGATCACACTTGAAGATGGTGAAAAAGAAATCGCCATGTTCGTGACACGCGGAAATCAAGAGATTCGCTTCAACGAAAAGAGCGAAACCGACATACTGGTTCTGCAATCAGCAACGACTAAGAAAGAACCAAGTGCCGCAGAAGGCGTTGTCACAAGCTTCGCGCATGGCACTTACGAGTCGGTTGTTGAGCAACAGAAACTTTTTGTGAATATACTTTTTCTGTCTCTAGCTTTGATCATTGCGGGTGTTGGTTTTCTGAAGCCTAACATTTCTACGATTGTTGGAGACCTTTACCCAGAAGGTGATCCTCGCCGTGATGGCGGCTTTACGCTGTTTTACATGGGTATCAATCTTGGTTCATTCTTGGCCACATGGTCCTGCGGGATCATTGGTATCGTTTACGGATGGGCATGGGGCTTTGGACTTGCAGGGGTTGGCATGCTCGCCGGTCTTATAATATTTCAACTCTTCCAAGGTTGGCTCAATGGAGTTGCAGACCCGCCATCTGAAGCGAAGTTGAAAGAGAAGGTGCTGGGCCCGATAAATGTTGAGTGGGCTTGCTATGCATCCGCCTTGGCTGTGATCGCCGTTTGTTTCAGCCTGCTTATGGTGCCGAAGACGATCACATATCTCGCGTCAGGTATGGGCGTGTTGATGTTCTTGTTCTTTATCGGATATTCCTTTGTCCGCCTCGAAGGTAAAGAACGATCACGCATGTGGGCGGCGCTTTACTTTGCGGTGGCGCAGATTCCGTTCTGGTCACTGTTTGAGCAAGCTGGATCGTCGCTAACACTGGTGACTAGTCGATTGGTGAATACGAATATTGGTGGGTGGGATGTTCCGACGCCTGTGTTCCAATCGCTGAATGCGGGCTTCATTGTCTTGTTTGCGCCAATCATCGCCTGGCTTTGGGTTTGGCTTGCCAAGAAGGGCTGGGAGCCGTCTACGCCGGTCAAGTTTGCGATTGGCGTGTTTGGTGCTGGGCTGGGTTATCTGGCGCTGGTGAGCGGCATGTCGAGTGTCGGCGCAGCGGCGCTCACGCCTGTGTTCTTTATCTTCGCGATATACTGGATTCACACCATGGCAGAACTGATGTTATCGCCTGTCGGCTTGTCGGCTATGACTAAGTTGGCTCCGGCGAAACTTGCCGGTCTCTTCATGGCTGCTTGGTTTGTATACTCAGGCATCAGCAACGCCATGTCGGGTGTGATTGCGGCCGCCGCAGGCGCTGAAACTGTGGGCGGGCAAATCGTCGATGTGGCAGCAGCTAAGGCGAACTACATACAGGTGTTCTCATCGATTGGGTGGATTGGCATGTTGATTGGCGT
>CAYTPS010000625.1:0-1839 GCA_964439245.1 uncultured Pirellulaceae bacterium
GTATAAAGTTGATCGTGAAAGTGGCCTGGTCTTATCAGTGTTTGCAGATGCGTCTGTATTCCGAGATCATCACGTATTACATTTGTCGGAGCTGACGTCGCTAAAACAATTGTCTGTAGTTTCCACGTGGCTATGTAATGGAGTTACAGCCGACGGAATAAGAGAAATTTTGGCCATTACCAAGATAGAATCTTTGCAATTGGCCTTTCTAGATTTCATGGATCCACTCGCCATAATGAGCTGTTTTGAAAGCAGTTCACTGCGTAGTCTAGATGTACGTAGTTGTTCGATTTTCGACCTTGAAGGCCATTGCCCTATCGGTTCTGCATTGGAATCTCTGCAGTTTGCTTTTTGCGACATAACGGGACGGTCCATACCTTTTTTGTCAAGCCTAAAAAGCTTGCACACGTTATCAATCCGAAACACAGGAATATCGTTGGTGGAGAAAGAGCTGCTTGTTGGGCTTTTGCCTTCGTGTGAGATTCTGTATGAATAGGTAGTTTCACTGGGGTCAAAGTTTCGCTGGGGTCAAGCTTGGTTTTCGGTTTTCAGTTAATTAAGCCTTTGACAAGTTCAAATCTTGAGGCCGCTGGTTCATGAATCGGCAGGAGAACTGCAAAGTCATTTTGCCAGCATGTTAATTCCGTCAGTTGGCCTCCACTGGATGTAATCTGCGGAAGCCCTGAGTGGTAATTCTGGGTTGGATAGAATTCGGTGAATCGAGATGGCGGCATTGTTGATCGCTGCCATGAGTGCTGAGAGGCCTGGGCGTCTGGTGTGATGCCGATCTTCGTCCCACCAGCGATCTTTGCAGAAGTGCAGACAGTTCTCGATTCGCCAGTGATTCCTGACGTGCTGAAGAATGTCCAGCGGAGTGACAGTCTCTGGATCGAGACTGGTAATGAAGTAGCGTTTGTCCTCCAGCACGACTTTGCCGTCATCGGTGATTAATTGACGATCAACCCGCACTGCAATTTTACAATCGGGTATCGCAAGTGTTTCTCGAATGTAGTCGGCGTTATCTAGATCCAACCATAAACGACGGAGCTCTCGCAAAGGCCCCTTTTTTCATCCATCTGTGCAGCTGGGGGGCGCTCTGTTGCGTTGGCAAAGCAGTGCTCCAAGGCGTCAATTGCATCGTTTTGGTTTTCTTTAACTTGGAACAAATAGTCTTTGCCCAAGTTACGAATCATTTTTATCAGCGGACGCTGAGCGAAGATCGCGTCTCCAGTAATCAGCTGAAGCATGGGATAAGAAACCAGCAGCCCTCTGAGCTTACGGCGAAACAGCGAAGGTTCGTTCGTTTTGTCGTCACCAGTTGACCATTGCCCAACAACCGCCTGAACATCGTGCACAAACGCGTTGAGCATGTGCAACGGATTGCCGTCGCTGTCGATACCTTGCTTGGCCGTTTTGCCATCGACCGCGATTACGCCTTCACTTCCCTCAGCCACATGATGCCGAAGCCATTGATTGAGCGCCGCTTGAAATTCTTCGACGCTACACTTAGCAAGGGTACGGCTGATCGTGGTAGCGCAAGGCGGCTCATCACGATCAAAACCAAGCGGTTCCCGCAACGAATCCCAGTGTACTGTCGCCCAGCGAACTAAAACTTCCATCTCGCGGATTCGGGCAAGCATGCCCAGAAGGGTAAGCGTTACAATGCCAGCAAAAGGATGGCGAACGCCACGAGGTTTACGTGGGTCGTCCAATTGAGAAAATACTTCCAACAAACTGGCAGTCGCTGACATTATGGATCCTTCCAAAAAATGAATTTGCGACTGTGGTACGAGCATATCCAAACTTTGGTTCGGAAAAATCTACTTTGCAGTTCTCCTG
>CAYTPS010000626.1:0-1829 GCA_964439245.1 uncultured Pirellulaceae bacterium
GAAATAGAGATTCCAATCCACTTGGGCTCATTTCTTCGTCCAAGAATTTGAGTGCCCCTCGAACAACGGCAAGATGTTTCTCCGTCAGCATGCGGCCTCCTTTCGAATTGATTTAAAGCTACAAAGGCTAAAACGCTACATGTATCTTGACGCATTTTGGCTGAAAATTTAGCAATTGTGCGATCGGTCAATCTTTGCCATATGTCTAGATTAAATTGAACACTCCTCGAATTGAATTCGCGGCCATTCAAATGACAAAAACAAAAAGCCAGCATGGAAATCCAGCTGGCCTCGTATCGCAGGTTTGACAACAAATTGATCGGTGATTGCAGTTGTGGTTAGAAGACAAGCAACCATCTTGGCAAGATGATCTGAGCGACAGGACTGCAAGCCGCCTGCATCCCCCTCTTGAAGGTATCTTTTTCCCCGACCTTGGTTCAATTCTATGTTTAACTTCTCCGAATCAAAATCTCGCAAAGTTTGTTGAAACGTTGAATCGCCAATTTCTTACCAATGTGGTGCCGAAATAATTGACGCTGCCAGTAGATTCACGATCAGTGCAATCCACCAAACATTTGCTTTCGCCCAACGGTAAAACCGTATACCGATATGGGGCAGCGGGGGTACCGGAAAAGTCCCAAATTGGTCGTTTTTCTCTCTCTCGTTTCGTTCACTCATCTTTCCTCCTTTTGTTGAGAGTGTTTACGACTTAAAAGAGTTGCGCTATTTGAAAAATTCAAAACTGCCTTTGAGAAAAGCCATAATTGGCGGGATTCCCTTGTTATTCACCCAAAACAAATCTCTACTGCGCAGGAAGAATTTTCACTTCGGTCTCTTCAACTTTTCGATTAGGTGGTTTGTGGCATTGGTGTAACACGATAGCCAATCCACGTCGCGCCCGTCCGTCGTCGTGAGTCCATGGTCATCACGCGACGACCAGTGTTATTAACGAGGGCAATATCTGAACCGAACCAAAGTGATGAAATATTGTCTACCCACGCAAAGGCATACTGAGTTTGTGGAGAAAAACATGGACGTACTTTTGAACGAGGCCGCAGATCCAGTAAATTTTGATCCGACGCCAACGGAGTTGTTGGCAGAAATTCCAGAAGTCGAGGGCATGCTCGAGTATACGTCTCGCTTTGGGGCATGTTCTCAACTTGGCTCGCTCTTTCTTCGCCCGCAACTGCATTCAAACGCTGTTCGCCTGGAAGCGCTGGTTCACCTTGCAATGGAATGTAGTGCCGGTAAAAAGCTACTGAATCATGAAGAGTTACGCAAACTGTTCAGGATCACAGGAACTACTTGTGTTGGACTGTTGGAAAATCCGGCCGAAGATGTCTTCCTTTCCCCTGTTTGGTTTCAAAATAAGGACTATTTGGTTCTCGAAGGATGTTGGGAATCGGGAGTATTTGCCTTGCAGCAAGTGTTGAGAGTTTTGGAAACTCTGCCGGACGCGGGCTTGGCTGAAAGATTGAAAACGGCTGTTCGAGGACTTCTCCAACTATCAGACCTATCGTGCAGGCGCGCAAACTTACAACGATATCAATGTGGCAAATTACACCCGGTCGAGGACATGGGGGTCGAGGCACTGGATGAAAGGCGTCTTGTTCAATTTAGTTCTGAAACGCTCGGTGAATTCGATTTTTCATTAGATTGTCTAGAGCCGTTTTTGTTTCCAAATGAAGCGAATGAACTCCTTCGAGACCATCCAATTGGCAGGTCTCCACTTCAATGCTGCCCTTTGATTCGATCTGGGGACGACGTTGCTTTAGTATTGCCTTCAGCTGTTTCTTTTGCAGTAAGACAGGCGGTTGTTGACTCTACAT
>CAYTPS010000627.1:0-1811 GCA_964439245.1 uncultured Pirellulaceae bacterium
CCTTTTACCTTCGCCTTTAGCAAATCCGGTGACATGTTCATCAACGACGTGGGCGGAAAGTTTGAGGAGATTAATCGCGGTGCCGCAGGAGCCAACTACGGCTGGCCGGGAGTTGACCACGGTCCAAGTGATAAAGCGGGCATCACAGGCCCGATTCACATGTACCCAGAAAGTTGCATTAACGGAGGCGACTTTTGTGATGACTCGAGCGAGTGGCCCGAACAGTTTCGAGGCAAGTATTTCTTTGCTGACTTCAATCAGGGGTGGGTAAAGTTCATTGATCCAAACTCACCCAAAAAATCTAACGATTTCTTGTCAGGTGTTCGGCGTCCCGTTGATATTCGTTTTGGCCCAGACGGAAGCCTCTACATATTGCTTCGCAATGCCTGGATCGTCGACAAGAAGTTTAAAGGTGGGACCGGCGCGTTAATGAAGGTATCGAAGACGAACTAGATCAGTCGATTTGACGTTGGTCGCAGTTTCTTTGGCGTCAAACGCGGCCGCTGCGGCAAGCAGCGCACAGGTTCTGCTGTAGGCTTTAAAATGCTGCGAGCTAACGGAGGCCGTCATAAATTCGGCAATCCGCATACATTGACTCTCTAGTGTTAGCCAAAGCGTCCGGTTGTATCGACCTTAGCACATTCTCTCATCGCAAGGGAAAACCCGGACGATGTTTCCCCGACAGGGAGTATCTCAATCGCAAGCTGCAGAGCGGTGAGTCATTCCCTTCCAACCACGACGGTAAACACTCGCTTATGGCGATGTCGTTGTGGCCGTGTGCCTTCTAGTTTCAAACTGCTTACGAGCAAGCTGAAATGTCGCCAAGTTCATTTCAAAATACGAAAATTGGCAACGAAACATCCGCGCTTTTTGACCCGATTTTGATCTGGGTCACGATTCGCCGTTGTTGGCGATGGGCACTTCCATTGGGCGCGATCTTGGCAAGTTGTGTGGGTTACTATTTAGTCACTTCTTTTGTTCCAGTCTATCAGTCTAGTTACCTTCTAGAAGCCAACCACGACTACGTTGTTTTTGAAGGCGTGATGCCAGTCATCAAGGATTTGGCAGACACTGAGCGTGCTCTTTTTACGAACTCGATTGTCTTGGATCCAGTTCTGGCGGATCCCAAAAACCGCACCGCTCCAAGTTTGTCAGATCCGGAAACAGCTGAAACGAACCTGATTGAAAACTTGTGGATTAACAGCGGCGGAACGGAATCTCGCTTGCGAGTTAGCTATCGGGACACGGATCCAGAAGCGGCTGCCATGATTTGCAATGCGGTTGTTGAGTCCTATTTGCGTCAGCGAGACGCGTTTGACAGCGAACGCGTATCGAACCTTGAGCGGTGGTTGACGCCAGAGATTCAGCGGTGGGAGCAGGAAGTTGATCGGCGCCAAAGTGTTGTTCAAAAGCTAAGTGAACAAACGCTTGGCTACGCGCCAGCACAGCAATTCTCCTCACTTGAAAACAAGAGCAATTATTCACTTGTTTCTGGACTGCGGAAGCAGATCACGGCACTGAATCTTGAAATCTCGGTCAGTGAAGCCAATCTCGCCATGAATGCTGACAGTGTAGACCAAAGAAATGCGTTGGCTAAACCGTTGGATGCGGGAGTTAGAGTTGAAGAGCCAGCCGAGTTGGAGGTCATGCGATTGATTCGCTCCAACCCAGCAGTCATCCAGGCGAAAGCTCTACTGTCACGATACGAAGCTGCTGTCCTCGAGATTGAAGACAAGGCAGAGATGGGCGTCCGGAGACGGGAGTATGAACGTTTCCAGAAGAACATCGTGCGAAATCGCGCTGCCTTGCAG
>CAYTPS010000628.1:0-1804 GCA_964439245.1 uncultured Pirellulaceae bacterium
CTCAAACAGCTGAGTCATCGTGAATACAAAGAGCCGCCGCTTCTTCGGGGAGGACAATTTGCTAGGGAAACAGCCTCTAAATTAGTCTCCCCGCAAAGAAGTTCTAGGTTTCGCAAATGGACCGTTGCTACGATTTTCTTGTTTCTACTACTTGTGCTCGGAGTTGGCTCCTTGATCGCGTTGAAGCGAAATTCGAAAATCTCAACGAACTTGAATGAGAGTTCCACTTCAGAAAAAGTGGAAGAGTCTACGGACGTTTCCGGTGCCGTCCAGGAAGCACCCGCTCCAACAAAACCAGACGCTGAGAAAAAAGACACCGTATCATCAGACGTTGGAATTTCTGAATACAGCGGACCCGGTGACGGCGCAACAGCACGAGACGATAAGGGTGAAAACGGGCCAAACAAACCAACTGAAGCAGAAGTCACTGAAGACGAAGTTGCATCAAAAAAAATGGTAGAAGCCGAAGCGAAGAAAGCCAGGCTTGAGGCAGCAAAGGCAGAGGCCGACGAACTTAAAAGTCGAGTGACGGTAGACCAAATATCCAAAATTGTCCGGAACGATCCAATCAACTCAGCTCGGCCTACTGACCTGTTTGAGATTAATCAAAAAAGGTCAAGTACACACATCAATACAAAGGGGCTTGTGATAGCGATAGATGGGAAATTCAATATCAAGCAGAAAGGTGATCGGTTGTGGGAAATTTCCGATACTAACAACGAATTGGGAATATTGAAATTAAATGGTTCCATTTTCCAATTCATACCAACGGATATCATGGGAGGCAATCAAGACCAGATTAACAATCTTCAATCTGCGAGAATAACATTCACTGATCACGAAGGAAAAAAGACGCAACCGCGCATACTTCAGCATGAAAAATTGGACTGGGCCCCAGTAAAGCTAGTTGCATCACACAAGGGTGCCAAGAAGAAAGATTCGCTATTTGGATTCCGCTTTCATACAAATCAATTTCCAATCCAAGTGCCGTTTAGTATTTGGGAATCGCCAAATCGGAAGCTACCAAAAGTTTTCTTGCGAATTGGCCTGAATTCCGATTTAAATGAACAGTACGTAAATGGAGAGGATCTTGAGTTTTGTTGGAAAATAGAGCAGCGAGGCAAGATCCGAATAGAGACGGACGACACTAGGATCGCGGAACTTGAAAGGAAGCTGAAGAGTGAAATTTTGACAAGACTCATATCAGACTTAAGTAGTTTTGCCAACGAAAATAAAAAAGAACTTGCCGCAAACACAGATATCGAGACGCTTCTCAATAAGTTTGAGGGACTGAGAAATTCAGCGTGGCCTTTGGAGGGTCTCGCAAGCTTGAAACCCTCGCAGCTTAACAAACAATTATTTGACAATTGGGCACATCATCAGAAAGTATGGCCCGCTGATGAACGGGGCTTTAAATATAGAGAGCCTGTCAAGGAAGATCCGGATTTCGCCCCGCCATTAAAACTTGAACACGAAAAAGGTGAGCTTTGGCTGTTCTTTCATTTTAACCAGCCCTGGGACGACGAACACATGGAAGAAGCGGTCAAAGCTGCTAAGTTTCCAAGAGGTGATTCGAAAATTAAAAATCGGCGAAAGCGCAACGGCGTCAGTCGTCAGATTAAAGCACCTGATCCAGAGTAGCGTGTAGAATTACCAACGAATTTTGTTTATCAGCCCCTTATTATGTATTCGAAACTAGCTCAAGAAGTTAGAGACTCGATCTCCAACGAACAATTACCTACTGAATTCCTTGTCGATTTGGCGGCGGAGTTTGGCGAGGCGGTGTCTTTAGTTAATGACCGGT
>CAYTPS010000629.1:0-1786 GCA_964439245.1 uncultured Pirellulaceae bacterium
GGTTAGCGAGTCATTGATGACCAACTGATTGCCATCAAGCAAAATACTCGAACCAGCAAGACTTGCGTCGAATGTGATGGTGTCCTCGCCCGGAAGGCTGTCTGCAAACGCAATTGCTTCTCGGAGAGATGTCAACTGGTCAAATTCGTCGACAACATCAAGATCTGTTGTGATGATTAGACTTGGATCCTCTATCGGTGGCGTTAACTCGAACGCACCAATATCACTGCCGTTGCTGCCCGATGCGTTTGCAATGTTCACGAAATCGAACGGTCGCCTCGAGTCGCGTTGGTCCGTCGCCAGTGTTGAGTTACCGGCATCAATTGCTGGACTTCCGTCTTGCAATTCGTGCGTTTGAGTCAGCCCACCATTTTCGGCCAGTGCTTCCAGCAGTGGATCGGTATTCGGTTGATCGCCGGTGGCCGTCAGGTTACCTGTGGCATCGTCGGAGATGTTGAAGCCAGCCGAAATCACGGCAGCGGTTCCGGAGCCGGTCGTGTTGAAGTTCCCTGCCCCGACGTTGTTGGAAAAGATCGAATTCTCAAACGTCACCGAAGCAATCGAGTCGGAAGTTTCCGCATCCACGTCGATAGCATGAGCCACTGCATTGGAGGTATTGAACGCGATCGTTGCATTGACGATCTCCAACGTGTCTTGTCCTAGACCATCAGGATCGTTATCGCGGTTTGCGCGAATTTCAATCGCACCGGAACCACTTGTTGCCGAGTTTCCACTGATGGTGCTGTTTTCAATTCGTGTTTCTGCATTCGTCTGGAACAGTGCACCAGCAAAAGGGGCAACATTGTCAGCGATCAGCGAATTCGAAATCGAAGCGATTCCCGCCTGATTCCTGATCCCTCCACCAGCAAAAATCGAGCTGTTGCTGGAGATCGAAGTACCAGAAATCGTCAACGTTGCCTCGGCAGAATCAGATTGCGTCTGGTTAAAGATTCCACCGGCGCGTTGGGCGCTGTTGTTCGAAATTGTGCTGTCAACGATCGTCAGGTTGCTATCGCCAAAAGCTCCGTTTTCGGCCAGAACAATGTTTCTGATTCCGCCGCCATTTCCGTTATTGGTTGCCACGTTGCCGTCCACGACAACTCGCGTCAGCGTCGTTTCGGTTTGTTCAAGGTTTACACCGCCACCACCACCGACGCCGTCGCTGCCGGTCGATTGGTTGCCGATGAAGGACGTGTCCGAAACGTTCAGTGTCCCCAGCACGGAATGCAATCCACCTCCACGCGTGGCCGTACTGTTTTGGATGACAACGCTGGAAATGTTCAGTGTATCTTCGCCGCCACTACCGAAGTTATCGAAGAAAAGAACTGCTCCGCCGCTTGTGCCGCTACCCGCGGCCGTGCTGCCAATCCCGTTGGTCAAAGTCACACCGGAAACACTAAAGGTCGAAGCTCCGGCAGCATCTCCAAACGTGAAAATGTTGGAACTGTCATCGCCGCTGATCGTAAGCTCATTGGCTCCCAGCCCGACGATGTCCAGTGATTCAGTGACTTGCAGCTCAGAGCCTCCCAGCGTGATCGTTTGGCCGCTGAGCCCAGACGCGAACGTAATCGTGTCGCTTCCCGCTCGATCATTGGCGATCAGAATCGCCTCGCGAAGAGAAAGTTCACCTTCGCCCTGCAAGTTGTCGACCAAATCGGAGTTTGTGCTGACAACCAAATCGCCGTCAAACGTCTTGTTCTCAAACGCACCTACGTCGACTGTTGCAGGATCACCATCAAGAACCCTC
Source organism: uncultured Pirellulaceae bacterium (assembly GCA_964439245.1). Lineage (GTDB taxonomy): Bacteria > Planctomycetota > Planctomycetia > Pirellulales > Pirellulaceae > Mariniblastus. The sequence continues at coordinate 1,748 of CAYTPS010000629.1, forward strand.
GCAAAACCCTCACCGCGTTGATCATTGACCAGTGGATTG
>CAYTPS010000630.1:0-1771 GCA_964439245.1 uncultured Pirellulaceae bacterium
CCTCACCCGGTCCTAGGATCGGTCTTTCAACCCCAGAGTACCGGCGGCGCAGCCAGTGACGGCAGCGCTACGATCAGCAGTTACAGCACCTTCAACGGTCAGTACGGCGATGGCACACCTTTCACATTGCGAAAACCCAATTACTCATTCGGTACGACGGCGCCGTCGCACTACTCGGTCCGGCTGGCACCACCGCTCGTTGGAATGGGATTACTTGAGGCCATCAGCGAAAGCAGCATTATGGCCCTAGCCGATCCAGATGATTCGGACAATGACGGAATCTCAGGACGCCCTCAGATTATTGTTGATCCTGAAACAGGCGAGTCGCGATTGGGCCGGTTCGGATACAAGGGGTCTCACGCACTGGTCGAACATCAAGTAGCCGATGCACTGAACAACGATATCGGAATTACCACATCTGTATTTCCCGTGCTTGATGACGGAACCACTGGTAACGGATCGGGAATCTCGGACACCGAACTCGATCAGATGACGCGTTACACAGCGCTGTTGGGAGTCCAAGCGCGCCGAGATCTCGACGACGCACAGGCACTGCTGGGTGAAACTCTGTTTACCAGTGCCGGTTGTGCCAAGTGTCACACGGCTGAGTTCACCACCAGTTCCAATCACCCCATGGCCGAATTGCGTGACCAGACGATCAGCCCCTACAGCGACATGTTATTACACGATATGGGGCCCGGTCTGGCTGACAATATGGGCGAGGGCATCGCCGTCGGTTCCGAATGGCGCACGTCACCGTTATGGAACATTGGCCACACCGCCGGCGTTAACGGCGAGGGCGAAGCCTACTTGCATGACGGACGTGCAGAAACTTTGGGAGAAGCAATCCTCTGGCATGGCGGCGAAGCAGAAGCATCGAAGAACACTTTTTGTGACATGTCGGCAACAGACCGAGCAGCGCTGATCGCGTTTCTCGAGTCACTCTAGAGATTGCTATCCTTAGAGATTGCTCTCACGACGCGATGAGCCCTACCGTTTGGATCAAAGTAGTGGTCCGTCAGAGCTGAATTGACCGGTGCCATGTTTACGCTTGCGTAAGCATGCTCACGCAAGCGTGAAGCATGGCACCCATCTAACTATTCATTTCAGGTTTGAAGGACCAGTAGTCGACAGCGGCAGACCTGATCAAAAAAGATCAGTCAAAAAGGTCGCTGAGCTTCAATTGAGCTGAACCTTGAACACTGTTGCGATTTCGTTCGTTTTCGATGCCGCCGGAGCGACGATGTTCAACAGGCCATCTGCTTGTTTCCATTGACACTTGTCACCACCAAGAACACTCACGTCTGCGACCGCCAAGTCAGCCAAATGTTTGACTGCAATAGTCGCCCCGGCTTCAGGCTGGCCCAGTAGAAACACATAAACGGATTTACCATCGATAGATCGTGTAAAGCGAATATCCTTTGCCGAAAATTTGATAGTCGCAGCTTGACCACCAAAATGGCCTTCCTTAATTTTTGCATCACCGTAACCAAAAACGGTGTGCGGGCGCGTCTGGTAAACGGCCTCGCCGTAAGTCTTCATCCACTCGCCCAACCCCCTGAGGATTGATCGTTGTTCCTCAATGATAACGCCATTGGATTTGGGAGACACATTCAGCAGCACGACTCCCCGTTTACTCCAAACATCGATCATGTTTCGTAACAGCAACGGGAGAGGTTTGTACTCTTGATCTTGAACATAACACCAACCACTTTTACTTAGAGCCTATCCCAGAACTGAACCATTTGATTTAGCTTCCGTAACACTGTTG
>CAYTPS010000631.1:0-1771 GCA_964439245.1 uncultured Pirellulaceae bacterium
AGGAAGTCACAATTTTTGAAAACCTCGATTGAGCAGTATTGGCCTAAAGGCGGTATAACGAACTCCGCCGTGCCACGCTGGCAGAGTGATCTTGGCTAAAGCTCAGTACGTATCGTAAACTTATTTTGTAGCGGAACAAACGAAACCTCTTAACGACCAATTCGAAGGATCGATGTGTCGCCAGATCGCGTTGAAGACAAACTGATTTCCGAATTGCGAGCTCGGCGTTCAGAGTATTGGCGGATCGTCACCGGTTTAGCACTGGTTGCAGTCGTCGCGGCAGTGATCTTTTTTGTGCAACTCGGCGAGTGCCAGCTATGGGATCGCGACGAACCCCGCAATGCAGGCTGTGCCGCAGAAATGATGCAGCGCGGAGATTGGGTCGTGCCGATCTTCAATGGCGAATTGCGTTATCAAAAACCTGTGATGCTTTACTGGTTGATGATGGTTGCCTACAAGATGTTCGGTATCTCCGAATGGTCAGCGCGATTCTGGTCGGCGATCATGGGCGTTGGTTCGGTGATGCTTACCTTCGGGATTGCCCGCCGGTTATTCGACCATGCAACGGCCATATTGAGTGGAGTGATTCTTGCGTCGAGTGTGATGTTTATTGTTGCCTCACGGGCCGCCACCCCTGATGCTCTGTTGATTTTCTTCAGCACGGCAACCATTTTTTCTTTCGTGATGGGATGTGCGCCTGAAAAAGCGGGCAGCGGAGAAACGGAAACATCTTTCTCACTCGATTTTCGACAGATGAAGTTCCGGTGGCTGTTTTTGATGGGAATCAGTATGGGTCTTGGGGTTTTGTCCAAAGGGCCGATTGGGTTTCTAATGCCCATGGCAAACATTGGCATGTTTCTTTTGCTGATTCGCCAGGCCGACTTCTATCGCGATAGAGGGCAGGGCGGTTTGAGACTGCTGAGATTGGTGCGCCCCTTCCATCCGGCTCACTTTTGGAAAACTACTCTTGCCATGCGCCCTTTTACACTGGCGTTGATTACGGTTGCTGTCGCATTGCCGTGGTATGCTTGGGTGGGGATGCGTACTGAAGGAGACTTTCTGAGAATCTTCTTTTTGACCGAACATCTCGGAAGGTCGACTGTTGCATTTGAAAATCATAGCGGCGGCGTCTGGTTCTATCCCGTCGCAATTCTCGTTGGTTTTTTTCCTTGGTCTTTGTTTTGGCTGCCGGTTGCTTTAATTGTTTGGGGATTGATGCGAAACGCAGGCGCAACGCAAAACTCGTTCATCAGTTCTCATCCGGGTATTGTCTTGATGTTGTATTGGGCTGGTGTGCAAGTTGCCTTGTTTACGATCGCCCAAACAAAATTGCCCAGCTACGTTACGCCGTGTTATCCTGCCCTTGCGATGCTGACTTCCGCGTGTCTGGTTCATTGGGTGCGACAGCCAGATGTGCTGCCGCGCGGCTGGATGACGGCGGCGTTTGCTACCGCTTTGGCTGTCGGTGTTGTGATTGCAGTTGCCACAGGCGTCATTGGCCATCGCTTTATTGGGCAGCCGGCGTTGGCGCTGGTAGGTATTCCCGTGGCCGTTGCGGGAGCCGTGGGATGGTTGCTTCATTTCAAGCAGCAGCGGTCGAAGGCAATTGTTGGTTTTGCCATTTGTGCATGCGTGTTTGCTATGTCTTTGGTTGGCTACGCTACTGGAGAGATAGCTGCTTTGCAAAACAACTCAAGTATTCTCAACCGGGTCCGCACCATGCCCGCCGACGCCAAGCTTGCCAGTTACGGTTGTTTGGAGTCGTCTTGGG
>CAYTPS010000632.1:0-1768 GCA_964439245.1 uncultured Pirellulaceae bacterium
GCTCAACGGCTTGAACATCCCTGCACTTGATCAAACCGGCGAGGGGGATTGATGGCCTTTGCCTCAGAAGACGATCTTGAACAATGGGCACTCGAAGAACTTCAGGGCATGGGCTTTGATTATGTGCATGGCTCTGCCTTGTCGCCAGAAACTGACGATCCAGTACGTGAGAGTTTTCGAGAAGTGCTCTTGTTGCCTAGGATGGAAGACGCTCTGCGGCGGCTTAATCCAGATTTGCCAGACGAGGCGATCCGCACAGCTCTCAACAAGGTACGCGATACCGAATTTGCGGGCGACCTGATATCAGAGAACCGCCGAATTCATGAAGCTCTGACCTCTGGCGTGCCGGTATCATGGTTCGAAGGGGGGACAGAAAAGTCCAACATCGCACGCTTGATCGACTTAGAAAATGCGTCAAATGACTGGCTGGTGGTCAACCAATTCGAAGTTGTCGGTCAGACCGCACGGCGGCCGGACATCATCGTCTTTTTGAACGGCATGCCATTGATCGTGATCGAACTTAAAGGGACTGAAAGCGGAAGTCTAAAAGGCGCACATAATCAAATTGAAACCTATAAATCCCAAGTGCCTGACCTTTTCCGGACCAATGCCTTCAACGTGATTTCCGAGGGTGTGACGGCGCGGTTCGGCTCACTTTCAGCGAATTATGATCGTTTCATGCGTTGGCGAACGGTCGATGGTGAAGACCTGGTTGAAGAAAGCTCTGCCCTAGCTTTGCAAACACTCATGCAAGGCCTTTTGGATCAGGAAGTCATCCTTGAGATGCTGCGATATAGCACTGTATTCGAGGATGAGGGGAAAGGTCCCATCAAGAAGATCGCCGGATATCATCAGTTCCACGCTGTTCGTAAGGGAGTGTCGGCGGTGATCGCTGCGCGCGGCAACGATGGACGCGGCGGCGTGATGTGGCACACTCAAGGGTCGGGTAAGTCGCTGTTGATGACGTTCCTTGGCGGGCGTTTGATGCGGGATGCGCGGCTTGAAAACCCGACGCTGGTGGTCATCACTGATCGCAACGATTTGGACAATCAATTGTTTGCGACATTTGCGCGATGCGCAGCCTTGTTCGGCGAAGCGCCTTTGCAGGCCGAAGACGTGCCGGATTTGCGGAAAAAGCTTGAGGATCGAAAAGTCGGTGGCGTTATCTTTGCCACCATCCAGAAGTTTCGGCCCGAAAAGGGCAAGGCCGATTTTGGGCTGCTCACTGACCGTTCCAACGTGATCGTTTTTGCGGATGAAGCGCATCGCTCCCAGTATGGATTTGATGCCAAACTAAACAGGGAAACTGGTGACACGAAGTACGGCTTTGCACACCACCTCAGAACGGGTTTGCCGAACGCTGTTCATGTCGGGTTCACTGGAACTCCTATTTCGCTTGTGGGTGCGGATACAAAGGCCGTCTTTGGCGATTACATCGACGTCTATGATATCGCGCAGGCGGTAGCAGATGGTGCAACCGTTCCAATCTACTACGAGGGTCGTGTCGCAAAAATCGAAGTGTCAGAGGATGCCGGGGATCTTTTGGACGCAGAATTCGACGAGATCATTGAAGATGCCGAAGCTGAAGGTGTTGAATTCGATGATGACGCCAAAGGCTCAATGACGTCAAAATGGACACAAGTTGAAAAGCTCGTTGGTTCGGAAAAGCGCCTAGACGCCATCGTATCGGATATTCTTGAGCATTTCGACGCGCGTGTCGAAGCGATGGACGGTGGCAAAGCAATGATTGTCTGTATGTCTCGTCGCA
>CAYTPS010000633.1:0-1765 GCA_964439245.1 uncultured Pirellulaceae bacterium
ATTCAACACCTTAGCACCACACCGTCCATGGAAACTCTCGCAAGCTTCCAAAAGGTGGACTACTTGTGTCAGTGCTCGTCAGCCCTCAGCATCTTGATTTCAGAATTGGCGTCTAACCCGAACGCGGATTTGGAAGAGACCTGCCGCACAATGCGGCCAGCGGACCTCGCTGAAAGGCTTTTGGACCAGGGCCTGAACGATATCGACAACAATGCGCACCAAACAACCATCTTCTAATGGCCGGACCGAAAAAACTTGAAAAACAGCCGCCGACTTTACGCAACTTTAAAGCCTTAGCTGCGAAGAAAGAAAAAATGTCATCGTGAGGCGAACATGAAATCGTTGTCCAATATCAGCCTGAAGATCAAAGTCCCCGCAGTTATCACATCACTATGTCTAATGACGGTTCTGACCGTTGGTTTGACCAGCTATTTCCAATTTCAAACGGCGATTTTTGAATCGAAGCGAGGACAATTCTCTGCGGCGCTCCACCAACAGGCCAAACTGTTGGAATCATGGATCAAGTCTACAGAAAACCGAGTGCAAATGCAGGCCAGCAGTCCATTTGTTGTGGACGCAGTTTTACACTTCTCAGAAGCTTGGGGAGACCTTGGAGAGCGTCAAACGCGCACGCTTCAAGACTTATACATATTTTCGAACCCAAATCCGACAGGCGAAAAGCACCGCTTGGTCCGCGCGTCCGATCCGTCATTCTACTCCATCGTACACGAAGAGCGGCATCCATACTTTGCCAAGATGCTAGAACTGTACAACGACTATGATATCTTCCTGTTCGATGCGTCCGGCAACATGATCTACTCCGCATACAAGGAAGCAGACTTTGCAACAAACTTTGATTCTGGCGTGTATGCTAGTTCTGGACTTGGTGAAGCCTTTCGAGCCGCGCGCAGCGCAACTCCCGATTCTGTAACGTTTATTGACTACTCACCTTATGCGCCCAGCAACGACGCTCCGGCTGCGTTTTTGTCAGCGCCAGTCTTTGCGGCGGATGGCGAATTCATTGGCGCGTTTGCTGTACAATTGTCTTCAGATGAATTGCAAAAGAACCTGACCGATCAAGAAAATAATTCTGTTGACCGTGTATTCATTCTTGGTGACGATCGTCTGCTACGCAGCACAATATCCGGCTTCAGTGAGTACAGAATCTTGTCGGAAGTAGATCTTGCGGAGGATATCGCGAAAAGCCTGAACAGTAGAAGTGGTTTTTCAGAAAATGCAGTGGGTATCGGTGGCCATACGGTTATTGCAGCTCACGAAGACGTATCATTCCTAGGGCAAAGTTGGCACCTAGTCGCAGAAAGCGATCGCACGGAAATTCTAGCACCGCTGTACGACATGCGCGAAATGATGCTGCTAGGCGGCGCTATTGCTGCCGTTGTGATTACTCTTGCCGGACTCTGGCTCTCTCGAGCGATTACGGGTCCAGTTGCATCGCTCAAACGAAACCTGACAAGTATGTCGGATCGTGATTATGGGCAGACAATTTTTGGTTTGGATCGTAAGGATGAATTTGGCGAAATCGCCAGCGCCCTGTCAGTTTTGCAAACAAACCTTGAGAAGGCCGCGGAACTTGATGCTGCATCAAAACAAAAATCCATCGAGCAGCAAGAAGTCGTACAAAAACTCACAACGGCCTTGCGGTCCCTCTCTGGTGGCGACTTAACATGTATCTTGCGAGAGCCATTCTCCTCGGATCTTGAGCCAGTGCGCGAAAACTATAATGCTTCGCTCGAAAATCTGAGCT
>CAYTPS010000634.1:0-1763 GCA_964439245.1 uncultured Pirellulaceae bacterium
TCACGATGGACTGTCGGTCGGATTCGAAGGCAATGGAACCCTCACTGCTTTTAACTCCGTTATTGACACAGCCAATTCGGTTTTAATTGGACAATGGGACGATGCGATGGGCATCGCGACAGTGGACAACACGGTTTGGGATCTTGGTGGGGTGACAATTGGGAACAGCGGGTCTGCGATTGGAAGTCTCACGGTTTCAAACGGTAGCATGGTTACCGCGTCAACCTCGACACGTATTGGATTTCAAGCAGGAACCTTGGGAGACCTGTGTGTTACGGGGCCAGGTACAAGTTTTTCGAGTCCTGGGATTTTAGTTGGTATAAGTGGAGATGCAACGTTGCGGGTCGAGGATGGCGGTGTTCTGCAAACATCTTCAACCGCAGAAATTGCAGCTGGGAATGCTTCAGAGTCGGTTGTGACCGTCGATGGTGCCGGGGCTAGATGGGATCACCTGGACAACCTGGGGATTGGAACCAACGGCATTGGTTCACTTTCTATTAACAACGGAGGTGTATTAACGACCAATGGTAATTTCACATATATCGCACAACGTAATGGCTCGACAGGAAATGTGTTGGTTGATGGAACAGACTCATGTTGGAAACATACTGGGGATTTGCAACTAGGTTCCCCTGGTGAAGGTGGTGAAGCGGAATTGACAGTATCGAACGGAGGCGTCGTCGCGGTTTCCGGTGATTTACTTTTGTCTCAAGGCGCGATGTTTGCAAACGTTGAGATCAATGGTGGAACTATGACGGTCAACGACGTAGATTTCGACACTCTTGGCAGCTTTCATACCATTGAATTAAATGATGGCAACTTCAATGCAAATGTAGTCGATGCACTGAGGGGAAGTTTGACTATTAATGGAGGTGTTTGGCGTTGTGCAACAATTCAAGGAACGGACGTTGGGATTTTTGATTTTAATGGAGGCGTTCTGAGTGTTGATCATTTCGTTGGCGAATTCGAACATTCTGGGGGAACGCTGACGCCGGGCGATCCGATTGGAATCACGAGTGTAATGGCCGACGATTTTACCGGCAGGTACCGGTTGTTGGCTGGTGCGGCAGCAGAGTTTGAGATCGGTGGTTCGATACGGGGCGTCGATTACGATGCCATGAATGTGCAAGGTTCATCGACTTTCGATGGAACGGTAAGAGTCGTTTTGGTTGGCAATTTTCAACCAGCGGTTGGCGATAGTTTTGATCTAGTCGATGCGTTTTTAATTGGCAGCGCAACGGGAGGTCCAACATTCGACTTTTCGGAAGCTCAATTGCCAGTCTCGCGACAGTGGGACACCAGCGATTTCATGAACAGCGGCACGATTAGTGTTGTCGCAGGATTGGTTCTGGGGGACGTTAATCAGGATGGCCTTGTGAACTTGCTAGACATTGGTCCGTTTGTTGATCGCGTTTCCAACGGTGTCTTTCAGGCAGAGGCGGATGTGAATCAGGATGGTCTGGTGAATCTCTTAGACATTGGTCCCTTTATTGATTTGCTCAGCAATTAGGTAGCCTCGGACGAAACATCCCGTTTGGCTTTGCTTTCAATTCACTTGTTTGCTTTGGCCCGCTGGATTTGATTCAGTGGGCCATTTCTTTATTGGAACAACTTCGCAATATTTGCCGCGAAATAGTCGTGCCCTGCTTGAGTCAAATGAATGGAGTCGATGGTGTTCTCTTCTCTGCAAGTGACATCCAACAAATACCATTTTGGAATCAAGGTGACTGTGAATTCCCGTGCCAATGATCGCTGGATTTGTC
>CAYTPS010000635.1:0-1738 GCA_964439245.1 uncultured Pirellulaceae bacterium
AGAATTGCAAGTCACCGAATCGGTAGACATCGTTGGGCCCGGGGCCTCAGAACTGACCATCAGTGGCGATAACAGCTCGAACATCTTTCACTTTGGCGACGAAACAGGTGCTTCGACTTTCAGTCTTTCCAACCTGACGTTGGCCGATGGTTTCAATAGTCCCGGAAACGGAGGCGCGATTCTCTTCTCTGATGCAGGCGGCGCCGGTGGGGGAGACACGTTGAATATCTCTGACGCTGTCATCCGCGATAACTCGGCTCGCTTTGGCGGTGGAGTTCACGCGGTGCTGGGAACCGTCAACATCACCGACACGACGCTGACCGGCAATGAGGCGACAAACTCGACTTCATTGCAAGGCGGTGGTGCTCTCTCATTGGAGCAAAGTGACACGACGCTGCAGCGAGTCACCATCACGGGGAACACCGCCGCTAACACGGGTGGTGGAATCAACAGCTTTGCGGTGGCGGGCACCACATTGCCGGGCAATAGCGACCTGACGATCATCGACAGCAACATCTCAAACAACTCGGCGCCGCGAGCCGGTGGAATCGCGAATATCACTCGGTCAAGTTCCATCGACACCAGCCTGACCATTTCAGGATCGACAATTTCTGACAATACGGCAACGATTAGCGAGGCCGGAGGCCTTCGTGCTGACGGTGCGGTGGTGACCATTTCGAACTCATTGTTCTCCGGAAACACAGCTGCCGCTGCCGCGCGCGATGGGGGAGCGATCTTTACGGCGAACTCTGAAACGGTGATCCTGAACAGCACCCTCAGTGGCAACTCAACGCTCAGCGATTCAGGCGCGATCCATGCTCTGGCCGATGCCGGTTTAGTAACCGGAACCAATACCGGACAAAGCACCACTAGCATCGTAAATTCAACCATCGCCTTCAATTCGGATGCCTCCGGAACGGTTACGGCGGAAGCGAAATCGGGTACTTCGAGTGTGATCTTTGTCTCTAACTCGATTTTCTCTGACAATGCAGATCGAAACTTCAACACATTCGGATCCGGACAGGCGTCGATTGTCTCCGAAGGCTCCAACATTTCCGACGATGCCAGCGGTAACTTCAATGCAGCGGATGATCAACAAGGCATTGATCCGTTGTTACTGCCACTGAACGACAACGGTGGACAAACGCTGACCCACGCGTTGCGTTTGGAAAGTCCGGCGATCGATGCGGGTAGCAACGCGTTGGCGGTGGATGCGGATGGAGTTGCACTGACGACCGATCAACGAGGTTCTGGTTTCGATCGGATCCTCGATGGGACGGTTGACGTTGGAGCGTTTGAGTCCGAACTATTCCAGGGCGATCTGATCGTCAGCACCAATACGGATATCGTCGACAATGACTTTTCCAGCGGCGAGCTTTCGCTGCGAGAAGCCGTGTTGATCGCCAACGCACGTGATGGCGCGGACAGCATCACTTTCGATTCCGCGTTGAACCGTCAAACGATCACCTTGACCGAAGGTGTCTTACAAGTCACCGAATCGACGGACTTCGTTGGCCCCGGAGCGTTCGTACCCGGCGGGTCACTGTTAAGCATTAGTGGCAACGACAACTCGACGATCTTCTGGTTTGGGGATGTCGAAGGTGCGGCCACGTTTAACGTCTCTGGTCTACGATTCACCAATGGCAATGGTGTCAGTGGAGCGCAGATTGGAAACTTCGGCGGCTCGTTACTGTTCTTTGATTCGTTCGGAGCCGGTGGCGAGGACACGCTGAACATC
>CAYTPS010000636.1:0-1733 GCA_964439245.1 uncultured Pirellulaceae bacterium
ACATTGTGCCGGGTAAGCCAGAAAGTGGTTTGCTTCCACGAATTCACGATGGGTCACCTGGAAAGCCAGGGCAGGGCGACCATCGAATTCAAGCCTACAACTATCGCGTTTGCCTTACGCAAGTTCCTCAAAACCGAGCTCCCTTTACCAAGCCAGATGGATACGACCCGCGACAATACGAACTCTTGCTTCGCGACCTGAAAGCCAATGTTGTTCGGCACGGGTATTGCTTTGAGTCTGTTCAGTTTTGGCAAGCAGGGACTTTTCCGCATTGTTGCGGTCGCGATTGTAAGAATTACCAATGACCATGCAAGAAGTAGGTGGTTGGTGGCAGCCGGTTTGCGATCATGTCCCGACAGAAATCCAGGAAGATTCAGGAATCGGATGTTACCGGTCTGAAGTACTTCGACCGGCTCGGTCCCTTGCTGGAGCGTCTTCACGACGTTGGCTGTGCTCGCGACAAGGCGGGCAATCGCAAGCTGCATTACGATCAGCTGTGCATGCTGATTCTGCTTTATCTGTTCAATCCGGTAGTGACTTCGCTTCGCAGTCTTCAGCAGGCCAGCGAGCTGAAGAAAGTGCAGAAGAAGCTGGGCGTTTCGCGGGCGTCACTGGGTTCGCTTTCGGAAGCCATGTCGGTATTCGACGCCGAAAATCTGAAGGAGATCATTGCCGAGCTCGGCGATCAGCTCCAGCCCCTGCAGCACGACCCACGACTCATCGACATCAAGCAAACCATCACGCTGGTGGATGGTTCGTTGCTCAAAGCCCTGCCGTCGATGATGGAAGCTTCGTGGCTCAAGGCCAACAAGGGGAAAGGGCTGGTGAAGTGGCGGCTGCATACCCACTTCGAGATCCTCCGCGGCGTACCGGCTCGCGTCGACGTGACTCCCGACGGAGGCGGCGAACACGACGAGCGTGCCGTGCTGGGTAAAGTCCTTGAGCCGGACCGGCTCTACGTGGGTGATCGCGGCTATGTCAAGTATGAACTGTTCAACCAGATCGTCGACGCGGGCAGCAGCTACGTTTGCCGCTTGCGAGATACCAGCATGTGGACGTGTGTGCGGGAGAATTACCGCAACGACCAGGCAGAACTCAACGAAATCATCAGCGACGAGATTGTGGAATTCGCCAGCGGATCGAAACTCAACCACAAAGTACGGGTCGTTTGCCTTCGCGTCAGTCCCCATACCACGCGCGGAGGTCGTGGCTCGGGAGCCAGCGGCGTCAACAGCGATGGCGTTCTGCGGATCGTGACCAATCGGCTCGACGTGCCGGCGGAGGTCATCAGCCTGATCTATTCGAAGCGTTGGGCGATTGAGATCTTTTTCCGCTTCTTCAAACACATCCTTGGCTGCCGCCATCTGCTGAGCCACAACGAGAACGGAATCGAAGTGCAGACATACTGTGCGATCATCGCCTGCATGCTGATCGCCCTGCTGACCGGAAAACAGCCCACGCTACGAACGTACGAGATGATCTGTTTCTACTTTACCGGGCTGGCCGATGAAGACGAGCTGATGGCTCACCTCAAAAAACTCAAAGATCAGCGACCGTAGGACGGATTACCGTGTTATCCGCCGAGCTCGATGCTGCGCCGTTGTCACGATCTCCTCCGCACAGCATTCAACGTCAAAACCTGACATCTCGCAAGCAAGCTCAATCTCTACAAAGCCAAAAGAAGATAAACTAAACCCATCTCACAACAAAAATCGTGCCGAACAACATTGGCT
>CAYTPS010000637.1:0-1718 GCA_964439245.1 uncultured Pirellulaceae bacterium
AAAAACGCAAGCGAATAGAACACTTGACTCACCAGGGACTTCATAGTCGGTCGGGATCACCGGGACGCGAGTGAAAATGTAAATCTGAGTGTAGCGAATGATATAATGCGAGGCACGAGCATCATTCGCGGAACGCACGGCCCCATTTCGCGGCTCCGTGTGCATCCCGTTGTTATCCCGCGTTGTTGCGTGAAGAGAACATTTTTATCCAGAATCCGGTTTGTGAGCAGTTCCCCAAGTATAAAATGCAACTCGCTTCGTGTTCATCGCATTTTAGCGTTCGGTTTGCAAATCCGAAATACAGTTGATCACCCATGTAGTGGTGTCCGATACGGGCGAGAACTGCCCGGAAATGTCTTTTTGGCAACTCGGTGATCTTTAGAGATCTCGGGGCTCCCTGCCGTGCGAAAGAAAGATTGCACGGTATCTGTTCATCACTGTGCGTTCCGTCATGCGATGCTTCGATAGATGCTGGTGAATGCGCAATTAATTGACCAAGCAAGTAGTCGGCGAATGCCACGGCGTCCACTGCTGCGGGCACTTCCTGAATAAATGGTACGTCGATTGTTGGCAGGTCATGTTGCATGCGCCTTAGCGGGATAACGGCAATGTTCACCAAGCGTCGTGGTGAAACGTGACTTCAAAACGCGCGCACCAACGACGCTTTGGTGCAATGATAGGTTTGAAACAGCTTACGAAATTTGAAAAATTGGTTCTCCAATTGAGGAGGCAGTGATCTTCATCCTGCCAATTGACGGCCCTGTCTTTCGACTGGCCAATGTTTGAACTTAACTGGAGAACCAAAGCATGTTTTACCTTGGAATTGACCAACACGCAAAACAATTGACGATCAGTCTGCGAGACGCAGGCGGCAACGTGATCCTCAAACGGCAAGTGAGCACACAACCAGAGAAAGTGCTCGAGTTCTTCGAGCAAATCACCGCCATGTGTGCTCGGGCCAACTGTGGCTTCTGGGCGATCATCGAAGTTTGTGGCTTCAATGACTGGCTGATCGAGAGGCTACGCAATTTTCGCTGTGACCGAATCGTGCTGATTCAGCCACAGGACAGCTCTCGCCGCAAGACCGATCGCCGTGATGCCGCCAAGCTCAGCGAAGATCTCTGGTTGAACCGTCATCGCATCGAATCCGGCAAGCCCATTCGCAGCCTCAAGATCGTCCACATCCCTGATGCGACACAGACGCAACAACGACGGCTGACCAACCTGCGTCGTGACGCCAAGGCAGCTCACACCAGGTCCATTAACCGCATCAAGCACGTTCTGCGCCGTCACAACCTGCAGCACGACATGCCCACAAAGACCTTTCCCACAAAAGCAGCCATGGCGTGGCTCAAGACAATTCAGCTTCCCAAAGCCGACATGCTGGAACTGCAGATCGCGACCGAAGACCTTGAGCGATTGCAAAAACGGGTTCTTCAGCTCGATGCTGCGATCGCCGAACTTTCCGTCGATGACGAAGACGCCCAACTGATCATGAAGACTTGTGGCTTCGGCCTGTTCTCTGCTGTAGCGATTTCTTCGCGGATCGCTGGTATCGAACGCTTCAGGCGACCCCGAGCGTTAGCCAACTACTTCGGCCTGACTCCAAGCAGCCGCAACAGCGGTGACAAGGAGCGACTCGGCCACATCACGAAGGCAGGCAGCGGAATGGCACGTTGGGTGCTTGGTCAAGCCAGCAAGCACATCCTGCGCACCGA
>CAYTPS010000638.1:0-1715 GCA_964439245.1 uncultured Pirellulaceae bacterium
CTCTGTACCAACTCAGCGGTCGTTCAGACGGCGAAGTTTTGGGAGACTACTAATATGAAGAGTAAGATCTTCTTCTTCCTGTCATCTTTTGTTGTTTGCTGCGTCATGTGCGTTAGCGGATGCCAAGAAGCAGCTAAGTCTGATCCTGCTTTCAAGAAGGATAAGGCCACGGATGCTCAAATGGCTCCACCACCAAGAGACCAGAAGAAAGTTGAAGCTCCAGCAGCTTAGGGGCTAACTATTTCATCGGGCTCGGCAATTTCTTATTGCCGAGCCTTTTTTTGTGCAGATTCCACTTATTGTGGCGGGCCCAATTGCAAAACATGTTTTGAAGCCCGAAGCAAATTCCAGGAAACTTAATTCAACTGACCGATCTTTGGATCAAACGTTCGGGAGGCCAAGTATGAAGAGTGTGTTGTATATGTTTGCGGCATTGTTGCTTTGCTGCATCGTCAGTTTCGGCGGGTGCAAGAAGGCTGATTCGTCAAATTCTGGCTTCGAAAAGAAACCAGCAACGGATGCTGAAATGGCGCCGCCAGATAGAGACCAGAAAAAAGTGGAGGCTCCTCCAGAATAGAGCTGTTTGACCTAATCAGGCTCGGCGATTTTGTGCGTCGAGCTTTTTTCTTGCGCTGTTCGTTCGCATCTCTGCCTATCAATGCAGAGGCTGGTCGCCGATGACTTGGAGCGGTTTTGGCGATTTTTAGGTTTCCAAGATAGTGGCGTACATCATTTTCAATACGTTTCATGTGAACCGATTCTTTCGGCCCGGCACTTAAGTCTCAATATGCCGTCTGCCCCGGAGTGTTAACCCTATCTGAGAACCGGCTGATCCCTGCTGATCGGCATCTGAAAGGTACGTTTTCGATGGAATTCTTGCGCGAACTCAGGATGCAACATCATTTGTTTCCTAATCGCTAGATTCTGCGAATTTGAAATTCATTGCCGGATTGTGAAACGCAACCCGATCGTCAGTGAAATACGCGCCTCAATCACTAGCTGGTTCTCGGTATGTCCACAGAACAAACAGACAGTCATTCACAAAACGATGATCACGATGATGGTTCGATTTTTTCGATCGCGTCCAAATGGCAGACCTTTGTAGAGTTTTTCAGAATTGGTGCGCCTGATGTCCCGGCGGTTGAACTGGAAGCTTTGGAAGCGCGCGTACTGTATGACGCTTCTCCCCTGATGATTGTCCCCGGCGTTAGTGATATTGTTGACCCGAATGTTGACCTACAGTTTGATGAAGTTCCAGACTTTTCTTACGACTTAATGCTCGACAACCCAATCGCAATGATGGGCGAGGAGGAAGATAGAGCTCGGCTTGACCTCAAGAGCCTTGAGAAGATTTCGATCAACTCTGATCTGCAAATCCAAGGGATAGAAGAACGGATTGAGCGAGCCGAATTGCTAATCGACGCTGAGCTTAATGAAATCGAGTCCGCAATCAGTTCAGCGGATCTGTTAGTCGATGTTCAAGCTTCCAATTTCAGTGCGTTCGACGTAGAAGCGTTTTCGGCGTCCAATCCAATCGAAGTCCTTTTTGTCGATGCAGCAGTTGAGGACGCTGAAAAGCTTGTCGCAGGCATTCGTGAAGCCTCTGACTCAACACAATGGTTAGTCGTCAGGTTGGATGCTGATGAAAATGGCATTGAGCAAATTACGAATGTCTTGACTCAAATGAAGTCGGTCGACGCTGTACACCTTGTATC
>CAYTPS010000639.1:0-1706 GCA_964439245.1 uncultured Pirellulaceae bacterium
TCCGAACATCTATCACGATGTAAACCCAGCGGCGTCCTTGTGGCAGGGCGTTGATTTCTTCATCACTTAGACGTCCAAATATTCCCGCCCTCGCGAACAGTGTGATGAGATCAACTTTCCATTCATCGATCTCAATCCTCTCCATAGGCCGTAGCACATCGACACCTTCCTCAACGATCGCGAAATGACGGTTTGCCGCGTCGACGCCCTTTCGTTCGCACATCACATGATAAGGTTCCAATTCGTTGATTGCCCGGATGATTGTAGACTGCGAAGGGATTACCAATGGTTCGCGGCCATCACTGATGCGCTGGACATTCTCTTTGCGAAAAGCGCGTTGTGTGTCTTTGGCAGTCATGCCCTTGGATGGTCGCTTATAGGACGCGTAGCCAAGCACTCCGGCATTAAGCAACATTTGAGCATCGTAGGTCATCTGGGGACCACAACGCCCCGATAAATACCGTTTATCGACAAAGGCTAAAGGCGACTTGCCCATCTTTTCGTATTTACGCACCCACTTGAGCCCTCGCCCAGCACTGGGCAGTTCAAAACGTTCGCAAAAACTCAACTTGCCGGCATATTTTTTCTGGTTCCCACCATCGCCAGACGTTGAGAAACGCAGGACTGTTTCACTTTCAATTTGATCATGCCGCGCCTTGATACTTTTCTCTGTGCGCTTTAGCTCGCCGCGAGCCTGCCTCTCAATAACTGAATCACAATAAGCCTGCATAAAGAACATCTTCTTTTGGGCGGCAACCTTCGATAATCTCATCGTAGGTATGGGTGTCAAAACCGCCTGTTTTTGAGCAACAGGTAACCATGGCGTCGCTTTCATAGCGCACAACATGCTTTGAAATACCGTCGATTTTTGTTTTCGATTGATCTGCGAAAATTACCTTGTCTGTCATTGTACTGTTCCTTTTTCTACGATTGTTGTGAGATCTATTGTGCCGTCTTCGATCTGGCGCAGAACGCCAGAATAGATTGCCCGGAAGATGGCCGGGAACGCCCGACCTCCGAGATTTGCCAGGTCGGCGAGTTGACCAATCGTGGTCGGTGCAGTTAGGCGGGCAGCGAGTTTTTCGATTGCGGCGTCGGCCTGTTCATCAGGCTCTCGACGCATTTCGAGCAAGCGCTCAGCATTGATCGCTTCCCAGCGTTCAAAGGACTCGTCTGTAACCAAGATGATTTCATCAGCTTGGTCGGGCTGCAGAAACTGGCTGAAGAATTCTAGTTCCTGTTCAAACTCGTGCGCTTTGACCCTCGACATCTACTTGACTTCAATTGCGGACGTATACCCGTCGACAAACTTGATCCAGAAGTCAGGGATCTTTGTGCAGGGCTTGCCCTGATCATCGACAGCCAGGATCTCAAAAGGTTGGTCAATGATGTCGATGACATCCGGCCTGACCAAAAACATCGCCCGAACTTGGCGTTCAAGACCGCTTTCGTAACCAAGTATGAAGGGGTCAGGGTGAGACGCCGTTGTCACCGGCCCTTCGCCACTCAGCCTTCCTTGGGATTTGTTGGAATACCGACGCTTTGACCGGCTCCCAGATGGTAGAACTATGGGATCGTACACTTGCGTGCTCCTCGTTGATCCGAGGACGCGGCAAGGTGCGATCGCACGATTGGTGCGAAATTTTCATGGATTGCTCCGTCCTCGGTTGCCGATAACGGCAGTGAGATTTTGCAAAGCCAAGATC
>CAYTPS010000640.1:0-1701 GCA_964439245.1 uncultured Pirellulaceae bacterium
TACTTTTTAGTCCATTCCTAAAGCTGGTGTCGCAGGTTCGATTCCTGCCAGGGGTACTCTGCTTTACGCGGATCGAGCTGGAAATTTCGGTAAGCTACCTGAAATCCTTCCGGGCGATAACAGATTCTACTCTTGCGACGTGGCCAAGGTGGTCATCTGGAATCCTAATCGGCCCTACTTTTCCGCACTTACTTCTTTCACGTGCGGGCAACATTTGCGGCTGGCGTATACGCTCAAGTGGGCGGGATAAGCGTGGCTTGCCCTGTTTACCCTGCGCTAGCGCAATCTTCGGCACGTTTCTCGACGCTCAATTTTTCAACCAAGACTTGCTCACTGGCTTGTTCTGCATTGGCTGACGTTCACCTCACTCAATTGCGCCTCGTCACATCCAGAAGTCTTTTTCGTAAGTGCTAAAGCAGTCAACAATCGCCATGATTCGAAGTCTACCGGTCGTTGATGCACAACGGTGAACCCGTTGCTCTGGTAGAGCCTGACATAATTATGCGAGAAAGACAATTCCTCTCCAAAGGGAATTGAATCGATTGTCATTGCCGATGAGTAATCAGGCGCGATAGGCTCTACAGTAAAAAACATCGCCGGGGATAATTTGCTTGAAACATGCCTAATTATCTCAGTCAACCGCTGTTGGCTGAAATACTCAAAGACACCTCCGTTAGTAACAAATAGTGTATTGGGTAGGGCATTATCGATCACCCATTGGCCCCCGTCGCCCGCGAAAAACTTGATGCGCGGATCGAATTTGCTGTTCTCAATGTTGGCTTGAATCTGCGCGGGGTTGATATCGATTCCGACGGCAGTCTCAACTCTTGGCAGTTTTGTCACTAAGTGTTGAAGGTGTAATCCAGAACAGCAGCCGATCTCGACGATGTGCTTCAACCTGCTTTGGCTCCAATATTTCTGGAGAAGTTTAAGGTCCGCCGCCTGTCTCGTTAAAAATAGATCTTCAAAGCGATGGTCGCAGTTGGACGAAAAGACTTCGCCACCCTCTCCCCGCCAGAAATCGGCGTGAAGCCGTTCGAAAAAATCAGCATTGTTTGCTATCCGCGCCTGCTCCTTTAGCATAGCCATAATCATCTTGTCTTTCAGTCCTGTCGGATAGCTCGACGGGAATTTTGAGAGCTCGGTCACACGCTGCTGAAAGAGCATCGAAAACGCTCTCCCAAGACCAATTTTCATTCTGGCTTTGATCGATTTATGGTCGGCCGTTTGAACAGTGAGAAGGCTGCTACTCATGGTGGGAATCCAGTGGCAAAGAAGGAACGTTGGTGCAAAATGTCAACACAATGATGGTGTGTGCCTTCAAATTGAGGGTAAATCGCTAAGTTAACACTGGAGTTGCAACGGGTGTGCCAAACGGCGAACGCCCAGTAATAACCGCGAATCAGTCTAAGCCCGCGCGGTACCAGTTGATATTTTGCAACGGTTCGCTAAGCGGAAGCGATTCTTGACTTCGTGCTTACCGAGTGCGTCGCAACCGATTGACGGGACACACATACCTCAAATAGTGCGTGACAAAATTGGCTCTCGCCAAAGGCAAGCCTTTTCGGGGTAAATTCAAGGGATAGGCCCTCAAACCACGACCCCGATTTGCCTATTCCACCTCACTTACCGCCCGAGGCAACTTCGGCACTTACGAAAACATGGGCAAGGTTGTCAATATCTGACGTAGCTTTTGAAAAC
>CAYTPS010000641.1:0-1681 GCA_964439245.1 uncultured Pirellulaceae bacterium
AACCCGAAAAGCCGAATAGAGCGGTTTCCTTAGCTTCGTTTTAGCTGACGGAGCACGCCCGTACTGTCGCCAAAGCTGTCGACGTTGGCCCCCGCATCCCGCAACATGGTCAGATACAGGTTGGTCATCGGAGTCTCTTTCTCGAACTGGATATGTCGGCCGGTTTCGAACTTGCCGCCGTTGTCGCCAATCGTCAGAACAGGAAGAGCATGGTGAGCATGCCGGTTGCCGTCGGCAATCCCGCTGCCATACAGGATGGTACAGTTGTCCAGCAAGTTCCCTTCGCCTTCGGGGATGGCCTCCAGCCGATCAAGGAAGTAGGTAAACAGTTCCATGTGATAGAGATTGATTTTGCTGATCTCAGCCTGCTTTTGTTTGCTGTTCCCGTGATGCGACAAGTCATGATGTCCATCCTTGACCCCGATTGTCCGGTAACTGCGATTGCTTCCCGCGTTGCCGTACATGAATGACAAGACACGTGTCGAATCGGTTTGAAAGGCCAAAGCCATCACGTCGTAAAGCAGCTTCATGTGTTCGGCGTATTTTCGTGGCACGCCTTCTGGCCGAGGATAATCTGGCACGTCGACCTCTTCGCGATCCAGTTTGTCCACGCCGCCAATGCGTTTTTCGATATCACGCACGGCATAGAGGTACTCGTCCAGCTTTCGGCGGTCGTCAGAGCCAAGGGCCTGATGCAACTTGCGGGCGTCACTGCTGACGAAGTCCAGAATGCTCTTTCTGTAAAGGCGGCGTTTCGCCGAGGCCTGTTGGGACTCGCGTTCGTTCTTGCTGCCAAACAATCGATCAAACAGGGCGGCCGGATCGATCTCTTTGGCAACCGGCGTCGTAGCCGTCCGCCAGGAAATATTCGACGTGTAGACACAGCTGTATCCCGAATCACAACGACCAGCCGGGGCGCTTCCCTCCATTCCAATTTCCAGAGAAGCGAGTTTGGTCTCTTTGCCAACCTGTTCCGCGAGCAGTTGGTCAATTGAGGCTCCATTAAAGATCCCGGCACCGTCCGTCTTCTTGGGATGGGCACCGGTCAGAAAAGAGGCGACGCTACGGGCATGGTCACCAGGCCCATCGCCGTGAGCGCGAGCTCCATCCAGCGTCAATCCGCTTAGGACACTCAGACGCGAACGGAATTTTTCGAGCGGCTTTAAGGTCGCAGTCAGGTCAAAATCTCTCCCGGTTTTGGCTGGAGTCCAATCGGGCATGTGCATCCCGTTGGGGACGTAGAAGAAGGCCGTTCGCTGTGGCAAGTTTGCAGTGGCGGTAGCTTCGGTGGTTGCAGCAGCGGATGCGGAACCCGTCGATCCACCAACCGCTCCACGCAAAGACGCAGCAGCGGACGTGGCAGTCATGGCTTCAAACATCGGCAGTGCCAATGCGGTACCCATACCCCGAAGCACTGTACGGCGATCAATTTTTTTGCTCATCGTAATCCCTGCTCTCAAATTAGTTCGGCGACGGTTGACTTCGATTCAGAAACGCTTCACTGGTGACGATCGCCAGTACGATATCGGAAAACCGCTGGTCCTCTTCGTAGACTCTTCTGGCAATCTCATCGATCAGGCAATCATCGGTCGCAATTGGACCTCGCCCGATCGCAAAAACGAAAAGCTTTTCCACAATGCAGCGAATGAACTGTTTCCGTTGGTCCCGCGCAATCAAAGCC
>CAYTPS010000642.1:0-1680 GCA_964439245.1 uncultured Pirellulaceae bacterium
ATGCTGATCAAAGACGCTTAGGATTGCCTTGGTCGAGTCCAGCGAAGTGGTGTGCTTGCCGGGTGGGACAGCAAGGATCGACTTTGGGAACAAAGCAGGTGTGTACGTCTGAAGTCCAAAAGTGATGTCTGCCACACCTTCGACCACGCGCTTGTATTGCTGAACCGGACCGGCCCCTAACTGACCGGCAGGATAGACCTTAACGGTCAGCGACCCATCCGAACGCTCGGACACCTCTTTGCCAAACCAGTCAAAGAAAAACGAATTGATGTGATGCTGCGGCGGAATAAACGTTGCGACAGACAGTTCTTCTGCCACGACTTGGGATGCCCCAAGCGTCAATCCTGCGACCGCCGTCAATGACATAATGGTCTTTTTGAGTTCCATGATATTCTTCCTCCCTTTTGATCTGCCCGCATAAGTCGCGTGTTGAACTATGCGTGTTAGACCTTTGAAAAATCAGGGCACCAGTCGATGATGCCGTCTTGAAAACTTTTTCGGGCTTCGAAGGCCTGAGCCCAACGGGTGATGTTTGGATAGTTCTCAAACGGGTAACCGCACCCTTTCAACACAAAGTGCAGCGGAATCCACGAGATATCGGCCAAGCTGTATTGATCGCCCATGATCCAGGTCTGGCCGTCCAAAGTTGCTTCCAGTTTCGCAAAGCATTCGTTCAGCTTGGCTTCCGCATTTTTGAAGTCGTCACTTTCGAATTGCTTGCCGCCTGCATGTTTCGCGTGAAAGGACTTCAGTTCTTCGTTCTTCTGAAGTTCGGCGTATTTGGCCTCTTCCTCGGCTGTTTTTTTGACTTTGGGCGCAATGATCGTGGCGTAAACATATGGCTTCACGGCGGGCACGTGGATCGAGGCGGCCAACCGCAACCATTCCATCATTTGGTCATTGTCGGCCGCACGAAGCGAAGGCTTTGGATAGGTCTCGTCCAGATAGTCGATGATGTCATTCGATTCGACATGTACGACGCCGTCGTGAATCAAAGTCGGAACCAACCCTTTTGGGTTGATCCCGAAATACTCGTCCGAGATGTTTTCTTTCTTTTTCAGATCAAGATGATGGCTTGTCCAATCCAGACCTTTCTCGATCAGCGTCATGCGTACACGCATCGAGCAGTTCGAAATCGCACCGTGATAAAGATGCAGACCCTCAAGGTTTTCAACGGATTTGTTCGTCGGATTGACGATCGCCATGTTCCCCTCCAGACCTCTTATCAGCGCCCAACGGGCCAAGACGCAAAACTGACAGAGTACAGGCAACGCGCATTGAATGGCGCTGCGTTAACCGAAGGTTGGCAAATTTGGGATCCCATTTCAACCCGAGTCTTCTGGAAATGCTGTTCGATATGTTGTGATGCTTGACCTTGGGATCCCATTTGGTGTCAATGATGCCATGGAATCCATTGATACCGAACTGGCGACCCGCATTCGCGACGACATCATTCTCGGCAACTACGGCGAGGGCGAGCGGTTGTCAGAGGCGCAGCTTTGCGAGACCCACAACGTGTCGCGGACGCCTGTCCGCCTAGCCTTGCGGCTTTTGGAACGCGAAGGCGTCATTCGACGCGGCGAAGGGCGTGGATACCTTGTTCAAAGCCCCACAGTCGAGGACATCCTTCAGGCCGTCGAGGTGCGCGGCCATCTTGAAAGTCTGGCCGCACGATTGATG
>CAYTPS010000643.1:0-1662 GCA_964439245.1 uncultured Pirellulaceae bacterium
TCCCGGAAAGATCGGCACGTCATTGTCCAAGCACCATTGAACCGTCTTCGGATTAAAGCCTGGTGTCACAACGAATTTGGCTCCCGCGTCTGCTACCTGTTTAGCATCGTCAACGCTGTGGACAGTTCCGGCTCCAATAAGGAAGTTATCCAGTTTTGCCAATCTAGCGATGGCGGCTAGGCCTGCTTCGGTTCGCAACGTAACTTCAGCTACTGGCAAGCCACCTGCGATCAGGGCTTCAGCAAGTGCTTCTGAATGGTTGGCGTCATGGATGGCCACAACTGGAATAATTTTAAGTGCTTCGAGTTCCTGAATCATTTGGACTATTTCGGTCAAAGGGACTAACGGGGACAAAATACACGAAAGAAACACCAGTTTTCTCAATCACTGGCTGCAACTCAATTTATTTGTCGTTGACGGATGGCATTTTAACATTAACCTATAGGCAGTTGGAATTGTAGACAATCAATTGCAATTCCTGCTGCTACTTATTTCAGGTTAGGAGTGATTATACATGGCATCAATCCGAGAAGAAATCACTGGGAAGATTAGAGATGAATTGGTTGCTGGCACTTTTGAGGCTGGACTCCCACTGCGTGAAACTCACATGGCGAAGCGATTCGGTGTCAGTCGAGGCCCCGTAAGGGATGCGTTCTTGCAACTCTCGCAAGAAGGTTTTCTAGCGTATCACTCCAACCGAGGTGTGACAGTTCGTCATCCTCCAGCACCTGAGGATCGTTGTTTTGTAGCGTCGCTTCGTGCTCAGATCGAAGCTTACATTGTTCGTAAGGGATTCGACACACTTACATCGGAAAGCCACAGTAACATCGCAGTTGCTCTTGAGTCGCTCAAGCGTGCATGTGAGGCCGAAGATGTGATTGAGGTTGCCAAGGCCGATATGGAGTTTCATCTGTCCATCCTGCGTGAGTCTGGTGGAGAAGACTTCATTCAGACATGGCGTCAACTCTGTGCCCGCATGTTGCTAACTTACTCTCGTCTGGAGTCTTTCGGAGAAGCCTACAACGAGCACAAAGAGATTTTTGAATTGATCAAAAACCAAGAGCTTGAAAAAACAATTCAGGCGATTGAACGAAACATCACGACCGCTGCGGCCCAGCCCACACCTGCGAGCGAGGTCGAAAAAAAGTAAATCTTCTGCCGCCTCGCCGCCGGCAACACCACCATCCAATGTAAGGAATACAAATTATGTTGATCGGGATATTGTCGGCGCTTTTGGCCGGCGCAATGTTGGGGCTTTACGCTCTGCCGGGCAAATACGTCAAAGACTTCCAAGAGGAGAACAAGTGGAGTCTGTTCTTTCTACTGACGATGTTTGTAGTGCCGTTGCTAACGACATTTGCTCTAATGAAGGGCGTCGGTGAGATTTATTCTGGTTTAGATTCCAGCGTACTGATTGGAATGATCGTTTCCAGTTTGTTCTGGGGCGTGGGCGTCATGATGTGGGGCAAAGCGATTGACCACATCGGTTTGTCATTGGGTTTCTCTCTATTCATTGGGACCGTTCTATTGGTGGGAACGTGCATTCCTCTGTTTGTCAGCGGCATGCCACCGGCAGAGATCGCGACGCTAATTTTTATCGGTCTTGGCTTGATTCTGCTGGGAGTGTTTCTTAACGGTTCTGCTGGAATTGTCCGCGAGAAG
>CAYTPS010000644.1:0-1654 GCA_964439245.1 uncultured Pirellulaceae bacterium
ATTCTATTGTTCCCGATACTGGGTCTGTAAAGACAACGGCCAGAGTCTTGCGGTGTTTGCTGTTCATCAGGCTACATAGAACATGCTTGCATATATTGCAAGCATGTGCATTCCTCTCAGTATAATCGAGTTGGGACTGTTGCATTAGTCGCTCAAGCCCTCATTTACATCGTAACACGTTGTTTTCATGCTGCCAGACCAAACAGCTGATGAACGAATGCGACTTCTCCTCTCACGCCTTGCTGTCGTTCTTGAATGTGCCCGTTTTTGATCGTTCTCATGGTTTCCATTCCTTGCAGTGTTACCTTTGCGCATTTCAAGGAGCGGAAACTTTGCCGATAACCTAGCAGCCTCTTGAGGGCAGCATGGTCGCTTTCGATTCGGTTGTTTCGGTATTTTTTGTCGATATGCGTGATGTAATCAAAGTGAGGATCATACCGATAATTTATGTCCCGAATGACTTTTCGATAGGTGGGCGCTTTGTCCGTGCAGATAGAAACTGGCCTATGAAGGCGGACGCGCTCGATCGCCTTGTTCAGAAAGGCTTTGGCTGCCTTTGCATCACGTCGCGCGGTCAGTCTGAAATCCACTAGTTGACCGTCCGCATCAATTGCCCGCCAAAGGTAACGCCATTTCCCGCCAACCCGAACGTAGGTTTCATCAACATGCCAAACTAGACTCGCCCTCTGCAAGTGACGCTCCGTGCGTTTCGCCAACTCCGGCCCAAACTTCTGGACCCACCGGAAGACGGTCGAGCGATCAACATCGACGCCGCGCTCGCCCAGAAGATCTGCGACATCTTGGTAAGAAAGCGGGTACCGCAAATACATCCGTACAGCGCACAAAATGATCAACGACGGAAAACGGTGACGTTTGAATGGCTGTTTTTGATGCATCTCTGCCCCCTGACTCGCTCCGAATTACCGTTTCATAAGTTAATGCAACAGTCCCGCATGTTGCTTGAAGGTGGCAGCGTAGAGATTGGCAGCACGTTTCCAGATGCCTTGCCAGATGAAAAGCCGCTCCATGCTGTTAATATTCAGCCATTTCTCATAGACCGAGAAACCGTTTCAACGACAGCCTACTGCCGATTTTTGAACAGCATTGGCGAAATTGACGATGATGTCTTGCGTCAATGGTTTCTAATCCGGCCAGATCAACGGCGCTTCGATCATCAGTTGATCGAACGCAACAGTGCGGGTTGGTCGCCAAAATCAGGTACTGAAGAATGGCCGATGATTTTGGTCACATGGCATGGCGCGGTTGCCTATTCTCTTTGGGCGAACGGCCATGACTGGCGCACTGAAAACAGTGCTTGTTTGCCCTCAGAGGCGCAATGGGAATACGCGGCGCGTGGATTGATATCGAAACGATGGCCATGGGGAGATAGCGATCCAGAAAGCGGCTCAATCAATGCCGGTAGGCATAAGCGGCACGTCACGTACAAAGATGTAGCTGATCTCCCCATTGCACCCGTGAATGCCAAAGCGGGTGTGTCACCATTTGGCGGGCTTCAGATGGCGGGAAATGTTTGGCAGTGGTGCGCTGATTGGTTCGACCCATTGGCCTACGCCAACAACGGCGCGCCTTCTTGCACAGGAATACGGAGCGAGCGCGGCGGGAGTTGGGTGAGCCCAACGAACCTTTCCAGATC
>CAYTPS010000645.1:0-1619 GCA_964439245.1 uncultured Pirellulaceae bacterium
AGAGCACCGCCACCGTTGATCGAGCCACCAAGGCTGACTCCAACGGCAGCCGTTGCGGCATCCGATGTTGCAGTTGAATTTTCAGTCGCTGAAACATCGATGAACTGCCTGTCTGTTGTGACGTTGAATTCAGTTGCGTTGGCTTGAACCGTGTTGGCAACGGTGTTTTCTGCTTTGGAGATCGCGACAGAAAGTGCTCCTGAGGCCTTTCCTGCAGACACAGAAACTGCGGTGGACTGAACATCCGCCACCAGCGCGGAGTTGCTGTCTGCGGTAATTTGAATCGTGCCGTCTTCATCAGATCCATCAATCGCAACGTTTTCGACTTTTGCTTCTACAATCGTCGCAGCATGGTTGGTTGCCGAGGCGCCTGCCCCTGCGATAGCTCCAGCGGTGCCACCGAAGGCGACCGCCACGGAGTTTGCCCTAACAATGGCGTCAATCGTGTCCTGAGAGTCGGCTTTTACTTGCGTCGAGTTACCGTTCGCAAATGTACTGTCCTCAACCACTGCCGAGACAGTTGCCAGTCCCTTTTTTCCTATATCGTTCCGAGTTTCCGCAACTCCAATCGAAAGAGAAGCTGCTGAACCACCAGCTCCAACCATCGCCGCGTGCGATTGAACTATCGCGTCGATATCTGAAGTGCTGGTTGCAGAAACATCTGGCGTGTGTTCGAGGTGGGCGTTGGTGACAAGTGCATTCGCCTGATTTTCGATTTGGTTGACTGAGCTGGCTCCTCCGCCACCCAGTGCAACGCCCAGCCCGCCACTGACTGCCGCTGAAACCCCAACGGCAATGGAGTTCGAACTGATTTTTGCGTCTTCGGTCACGCCAATCGCAAAATTTGTGCTAGTGCCATCAAGATCATTGATGTCACCAACATTCTTCAATGTCGCATCGAGGTCGTTTTCAATAATGTTCTTTGCTTGAGCGATCCCGACCGATATCGGTACTGACGTTCCAGCACCAACGGCAACGCCGATTGCTCCGGTGAAGACCGAAGTGTTGATTTCCGAGCGGTCCACAGCATCCATCTGTACGAAGACAGTGTTTGACGTATCAGTGCCGTCGATGGTGGCATGGATGTCCTGATAGATCTCATTGGTGGCCGCGCCTCCAGAGCCGGAAGCCGCAACGGTTCCGGCGGCAGCACCGGAAATCGCGACAGTTCCGACGAGCACGTCTGCATCAATGTTTTGATCAGCCACGGCAACCACAATGACATTAGCTGCGTCAAGGCTGCCGCCAGTGATTTCTGTCGTCACACCCAATTGTGTTTCCGAGTTCGGGTTTGTAGGGCTTCCGATGGTGTTGTTCGTCACCGAAGCTCCGATCGAGGCCGTGCCACTTGGGCCAGCTGATCCGGATCCAGCAACGTAAAGGCCGTAGACGTCTGCGTTCAACGAAGTGTGACTGTGACCTGTGATGAAGATCAGATGGTTTTCGCTGGTCACGTGACTGTCTTCAACCTTTACCTC
The DNA here is from genome assembly GCA_964439245.1 of uncultured Pirellulaceae bacterium. Taxonomy (GTDB): domain Bacteria; phylum Planctomycetota; class Planctomycetia; order Pirellulales; family Pirellulaceae; genus Mariniblastus. Next base: position 1,479 of record CAYTPS010000645.1, read on the forward strand.
GACTGTTGTGTCACTCGTGTTGGTCGATTCGGCCCCTCCTCCACCAAGTGCTCCTGAAGCGCCAAGTGCTCCACTGACCGATCCGCTCGCTGCTACGGAGATTGAATCAATGTCTGTAGCGTCTCTGGCAAAGACATAGGC
>CAYTPS010000646.1:0-1614 GCA_964439245.1 uncultured Pirellulaceae bacterium
ATCGCGTCGACAATCGCTTCGACGACGCCTTTGACATGAGCATAACTCTTGCCGGAAACGAAACTGACTTTCGGAGGTTGATCGGGAATCGGCTGCCCTTTAACTGGCAAGTAAACCTTGGCTGTTTCAAACAATTCGATGTCTGTGTTGGAGCGGAACTCATTGATCCGCCGAGCCTCCAGCAAGCTTGGCACTAACGACCTTCGCAGCAGATCAACCGAGCCAATATTTTGTGATGCTTTCTCCAACAATCCCAACATCGGCTGGCTGCTCTTAAGCGGCGGATCCTCTGTCCAAGGGCTGAACGTTTCTGACCACACCTCCGGGACTAGGCTAGGCGTCATCGCTTCATCGAAGCCCGCACCTAACAGGACGCCGCGAACTCGATCCAATGAGCGGTCGGCTTTGGGACGGTATGATGCCGCCATTGGCACCGCTGCAGTGTCGGGGACTTTATCAAAACCATAGATCCGGCCTACTTCTTCAATCAGATCGACTTCGCGAGTCAAATCTTTACGCCAACTTGGTGCAGAAACGGTTAGCGATTCATTATCGGAAGACTCGAATCCCATCCCGAGTTCCGAGAGAATCTTTCGCGCAGTTTCGGCAGGAATCTTAATGCCGAGGATCCTTTCCAATTGAGCGTATCGGAGGGTGACTTTCGGCGGAATGTCCGGGCGTTGTCCAACATCGATCAGGCCGCTGGCCAATGTACCGCCGGCCGTTTCAAGAATGATCTCACAGCACCGGCGACTGGCCCAATCCAGCAACTGGGAATCGATGTTTCGCTCGAACCGGAACGAAGAAGGCGATTGCAACTTCAGCCGCCGCGCTGTTCTGCGAACGGAAAGTTGATCAAACCAAGCCGCTTCGATCAGCACCTCAGTCGTCGTGTCGGTAATTTCAGAGTCGGCGCCGCCCATCACGCCACCGATCGCGACGGCGTTTTTTTCATCCGCGATCATGCACATTGCCGGATCAAGCGGGTAAGTCTTGTGATCGATCGCAACGAACTGTTCGTCCTTCTTTGCTTCCCGGACGATAATCTTGTCGCCTTCAAGTTTTGCAAAATCAAACGCGTGCAGCGGTTGGCCAATTTCAAACATTACATAATTGGTCGCGTCCACCACGTTATTGACGGGTTCAACCCCGATTGCAGTCAGACGTGTTTTCAGCCAATCGGGAGAAGGCCCAATCTTGACGCCTTGAATGACGCGCGCCGTATAGCGAAAGCATTTGTCGGATTTTATTTCAACGCTGCACAGGTCTTCAACCGACACATCTCCAGTGGCGGGTTGAGGGTCCTTCATCTTCAGCGGCGTATCATAAAGAACGCTAACCTCGCGCGCGACGCCGATGTGCCCTAGGCAATCGGGACGGTTACTGGTCACTTCTAGATCTATGGCTTGGTCGCCATCAACTTCCTCGGTGCCTTCGTGGTTGAGTCCGGACATGGTCAGTCGATCGACCAGATCGTCGTGGCTCATCCCCAAGTCAACGTACTCGGTGAGCCAGTTCCATGAAACAATCATCGTAAAATCTCAACAGTGTGTTTTGGTTTGGTTTTTGGTAGCCAGAGTCACAAGACTTTGGAAGCTACTCGGAAATACGTCC
>CAYTPS010000647.1:0-1534 GCA_964439245.1 uncultured Pirellulaceae bacterium
TGTACAGCGCGGCTAAATTGTTCAGGCTGGTGGCGTAATCAGGATGCTCCTTGCCCAGCACTTTTTCCTTGATTTTGATGGTTTCCAGATACAGCGGCTCGGCACGCTCATACGATCCCATGCTCTTGTACAGCGCGGCTAAATTGTTCAGGCTGGTGGCGTAATCAGGATGCTCCTTGCCATGCACTTTTTCAAGGATCTTTTTGATTTCCAGATACAGCGGAAGTGCAGAAGAATACTCACCTTTCTGCTTGTAAGCCCGTGCTAGCCAATATATTGACAGCGCCGTGTCTTTGTGGTCGCCAAGCAGTTCCTTACGCACCTCTACAACCGTTTTTCCGATGGCGAAGGCTTGTTGATACTGGCGAGCTTTTGTTAATCGCACCAGTTCTTTGTGGTCTTTTGCCGCCTGTTCCAATCTTGCTTTTTCATTGGGGCTACGAGTTTGCTGTTGTGCACCAGAGATTGCAGAGAAATATCCAAGGATAATGCTGACAATGAAAAAAAGAACGAAATGGTGAAACTTTATATTCATGAGTGACTTAATTTTTAATTAGATCTCAGTTTTTTCGGCAGTCTTCAATCAAAGGTTGTTTAACCAAATTGACATGTCGTATACGGCTAATCCTGTCCTGTCAAAGTAAACGCGGCCCAGAAGAATGGATGGGCTGCGCCGTGGCGGGCGCGGCGGGCTTTGATGCGGGTGAGTTGGGCCCCGCGAAGTGCTTCGGATTTGGTCATTCCCTTGGCGAGGTTGTCGAAGAATAGATTCATCAGACGAGCGGTTTCGGCGTCGTCGACCTGCCAAAGTGAGGCGAGTACCGATTCGGCTCCGGCGAGTTGAAACGCTTGACGGAGGCCGGCAACTCCTTCGCCGTTTCGAATGTCGCCAATACCTGTGTCGCATGCGCTGAGAACGACAAGCTCGGTTCCTAGAAAGTCGATACCGGTGATTTCCATTCCAGTCAGAATGCCGTCGTCATCTCCAACGACCGAGTTGCGATCATTACATCCGGCCAGAAGCAATCCGCAGCGAAGCAGTGGGTTTTCAAGTGGCTTGTTGTCCTTGTCCAGAACGATAGAGCGGCGGTTGTCGGTGCTGACAAAGCGGTTCTCTTTTGGTTCGACTTCCTGTTCAGGCAGGAAGAATCCGTGAGTTGCGAAGACCGCGATCTTTGGGCTTTTGAGTTTCTTAACAGCGTGTTCGAGTGCCCAACGTTGTTTGTAAACGATAGGCTCACTGGATGTATAAGCCTGAATCTTGGGCTTGATTGCATCCGCTTCAACACCCGTATTGGGTAGCTGTTGGACTTGGGGTAACAGGCTCTTTGCTGAAATTGACCGGGTCGACGATTCGTTTTCTTTGGGTAGTTTCTTGAAGATCCGCTGAATCGAATCCCGCTTTTCAGCGGCAGGCTGACTAAACGAGGGGTTGGCAAATACGACTGGTTTTTTGGTAGGCCGAGTATCTGGAGTCCGCAGTAGATCGCGAGCGCTAGTCACAAATCGCAAGTTGTAATTTTCGATTAGATAC
>CAYTPS010000648.1:0-1529 GCA_964439245.1 uncultured Pirellulaceae bacterium
GTGGTGTTCAGTCATTACAATTCCTCTAGTTGCCAATAACAACTGGAATTGAACTCGCTGTTCCGCGAACGTCTAGGTTTTTTTGTACCCAGAAAGTCTTAGGAACGGATGAGTTGTTTCGTACTGTAAATCTTCTTCTGAAACGCTTTTACATGCTTCTTCTGCTGGCCCGCGAAGTGTCCTGTCCTCCCAACCCAATGCAGCAAAGACATTTCCTAGAACCGGAGTAAACTCGCCTGACAAGCCACTGCTGTTCTCGCTGTATGTTGGCCTAACACCAGTCACCTTAGCGTATAGTTTCGCTAGCTGAGCGGCTACCTTGTAAGCTGCTTCGTCTCTAGGGCGGCCCGGTTTCGACACTCGATTTTTTGCCTCTTCCTTTAATTCCAAAACGCTTTTGGCCATAGCGTTGGAAATAGCTGCTGTAGATATCATAGCAGCATTAGAGTACCCGACTGCGCTAACCACCCTTTCATCCACTTCCGTGTACCATCGTTCACCAAATTGAAAATTTAGACTGTAGAAGTCTTCTCTCTCGAGCGCATTTAAGGCGTTACTCAAGGCCATCGCCTTTGAAATGATATCTTCAAACTGATCAATTTTTGATTGCAAATCGGGCAACTTCAATAGACCAGCAGATTTAATAATGCTTCTAACCGAGTTACCGTGTCCTAGAAGAGTCTTGTCGATTTCTCCAACGCGACGGCCACTGCGATAAATTGGAATTGGCGTGTTGTTAGAGACTTGTTCGCCAGTCCAATTGCAAAGAGCTGCATAAATGACTTCTTCGGCTCGACTTTCTGCAGACATTTTTTTTTGAATTTTCGAAGAAAGTTCAGCTTCTCTTTTTTCTTCCTCCGTGGACTTGATTGTTTCAAAGACGTTCTTTGGCTTGTCACTCATCTGATTGCCAACACCTTTGCTGTAGTTTCAGAAACATGGGCCGACCATCCGTCCATTAATTTTCGCCGTTTTTCAAAAAAGTCAGACCGTGCATACGCTGGCTCTGCCTTGTCCTTTACAACATGCGCCAATGCCGCCTCCGACACATCACGCGGAGTATTCGTGCGCTCTTGCGCCCAAGTCTTGAACGACGTGCGGAACCCATGCACGTCAACATCATAGCCCAGCGCCTTTGTAAGTTTGGATAGGGTCATATCTGATAGTGGTTTGCTAAAAACTGTGCCGGGGAAAACCAATTCTCCATTCGCGCCAAGTTGACGAGCTTCGGCTATAATCTCCAATGCGCGGGACGACAACGGGACACGGTGTTCTTTCTTCCCTTTCATGCGCAGCGCTGGGCGCGTCCAGATGCCTTGCTCTAAGTCAAACTCCGACCACTCTGCCAAACGAACCTCGCCAGACCGTGACGCAGTCAGGATAAGCAGTTCTAACGCGAGCTTGGTGGCGTCCCCAGCATCCGATGCTTTGAGTGCTTCAAGAAACTCAGGCACTTTGTCATAGGGCAGGGCTTTGCGATGTTGCTGTGTGTCTGTCTGTTTTGGCAAAGCCTGCGAAATGGCTTCCGC
>CAYTPS010000649.1:0-1504 GCA_964439245.1 uncultured Pirellulaceae bacterium
ACTTTGTCGCCATAGGCTTTCTGCAGTCCCGCAATTTCCGGCATCATCGCAACACACGGACCGCACCACGTCGCCCAAAATTCGACCACGTAAACTTGTCCCTGTTCGAACTTAGTGACCTCCCCATATTTGCCGTTTCCGTCAGTGATCCAATCGGACACCGCTAGATCGGGGGCTTTGTCACCCGGCTCGAGGGCCTGCTGTATTGCGAACTGCCCCATGGTCAAAGAGGAACTCACTAGGACCGTCGAAAGACCGATCGCCAACATCAGCACTGACAAAAGTACCAATCGATAGACATTTTTCGTTTCAATCACTCGTAAACCTTCACTTCAAATAAGTCAGCCCAAAATCACGCGTTTAAAGCGCTCACAGTATGGTTAAGAGGCCGTGGGATCCGGTCAACTTACCTTGTTAGATTGAGAAAATACCGCACTTCAAATTTACAAGCATTTGATTCGGTTATCCCGTTATTAAAGGAAAATCCCGACCACCGACAAGAGGAATCCGATTGAGCACCAAAAGACTCGACTCAAACCTGTGCAGGCAACGTGCAAAACCCCAGAAAACCACTGTTTAAACTATGCGGGCTCCTTCTGGTTTCCTTCTAATTCTACCAGCATCCAGAGAAACAACTTCTGCGACCAAGACACTACGGGAAATGAGAATGTGACGACCAACGCGTTAAATTTTCTTGCGATGTAAGCCATCGGCAATTATTCAAGCCGGTCAGAACAGTGCCTCTAACACGCAATCGGAATCACGTGCTTTCCATCCTTACCCAATGGCATTTGGCTGGTCATCACAACGGACTTGATCGAGAGCGGAGCATAAAGATGCGGAAACAGAGCGCCGCCGCGCGAAGGCTCCCACTTTAGTTCATCTCCCAAGCTATCGACGTCTACGCCAACTAACAACAAATCTGTCTGACCAGCAAAATGTTTCTCCACTGTCTCTCGCAATTGCTCAGCAGTTGAAAAATGGATGTAGCCATCGGTCAAGTCAATCGCCGCTCCATGGAATTCACCCTGCTCGGTCGCCACTGCCCATTGTTGGTCTGATACGACTTTGTAGATCAAAGTCGCGTCATTGGTTTTATCTGAATCAGACACTTTTGTTCACCGAATTAATTCCCTCTTGATTGGCGCTCAAATTCCGGCGACGCTAGTCGGTCGACTTCGCTGTTGCCTGCAGTGAAACGAGGTTGTCTCCTTCGTCCGCCAATTTACGAACGTCCTCGGAGATTTTCATACTGCAGAACGTGGGGCCGCACATCGAACAGAAATGTGCAGTCTTGGCACCCTCTGCCGGCAGCGTTTCGTCGTGGTATTCAATCGCTCGAGCCGGATCAAGTCCCAAAGCAAACTGATCACGCCAACGAAACTCGAAACGAGCCTTGGAAAGCGCGTTGTCGCGAATCTGAGCAGCCGGATGCCCCTTGGCAAGATCTGCGGCGTGAGCAGCGATCTTGTAAGTGATCACTCCCTCGCGCACATCGTCACGG